>WFUT01000117.1 GCA_015484845.1 Desulfobulbaceae bacterium | reverse complement strand
GTTCTACAGGTTCGCACTTTTGCAGGCGCCGGTGAGACGTTGAAGGTACGGTTCAGCGAAATTTCCTCGAGTGGCAGCCGATACGAGATCAGCGAGATCACGGTCCCCGGCACGGGGTGTGATTTCACCCTCTATTCGCCGGCCAGGGCGAGTTGCGTGTTGACCAGGAAGAGTGCGACCCGCGTGGTGCTGCAGGGCAGGTTGCAGGCGGAAGTGATCCTTTCCTGCGACCGCTGTACGGCAGACTACCGCTTCAGCGTTGACAGGGAAGTGCAGCTGATCCTGGAGGTGCCGGATGCGGCACACTGGCGGCTCAGGGAGATCGAATACCGCCGGGCCGATCTCGACACCGTGCCCCTGCGGGAGCCCGTGGTCCGGCTGGACGAGCTCTTCCTGCAGCAGTTGTACCTGGCAATGCCTGTCAAGCGCCTCTGCAGCGTGGACTGCAGGGGAATCTGTCCCTGCTGCGGGGTCGACCTAAACAGCGGTACGTGCCGCTGTCTCCAGGCCCCTGTTGCGTCACCCTTTGCAGCTCTCGCCGCTTTGAAGAAAAAGTGACGTCACATCACGGGGCATGTAACCTTGCGGTTTTTCGTGCCTCCACGTTGCCGGTGGCCGATGGGGCCACGGGTTGAACCTTGAACCGTGTGTCGCAGCGCTTCCTGCGACCGGCGACCCGGAGAGAGCAGGCGCTCCGTGTGCGAGCTCTTCGTGCGACAGACCTGCCCTGGCCGGGCTTTTTTGTTGATAAACATCCCCGCGCCTGAGGGCCGGGCCGGATTTATGGAGGAAAACAACCATGGCTTTACCCAAAAGAAGACATTCCCGTTCCAGGTCGAGGATGCGGCGGGCCCATGATGCCCTGCGCAGGCCCAGTGTCGGCTTCTGCCCCGAATGTGGCGAGCCCAAGATGCCGCACCTGCTCTGTGGTGGTTGCGGTGTTTACAAGGGCCGCAGCGTCATCCGCCTCGAGGAAGAAATCAGCTAGGGGGCGTCGTGCGTATCGCCCTTGATGCCATGGGCGGTGATCTCGGCCCGGAACTGCCGATCCGTGGCGCGCTGGCCGCGGTAACCGACCGGGAGGACCTCGAGGTTGTCCTCCTCGGTCCCAGGGAGCTGCTGGAGCGCCAGATAGCCGATCTTGCCGGCAGCGGTTCCGGTGCCAGCCGGAGGCTCAGTGTCGAACATGCCCCGGAGACCGTGTCCATGGACGAGTCGCCCGTGGAGGCTGTCCGGAAGAAGAAGAACTCCACCATCATGGTGGGGTTTGATCTCGTCCGCAAGGGGCGGGCCGATGCGGTCGTCTCTGCCGGCAATTCCGGCGCCACCATGGCCGCGGCCATCCGCAAGCTCGGTCGGCTGCCGGGGATATCGCGTCCGGGGATCACCAGCTTTTTCCCGACCCTGAAAAACCCGGTCATGCTCATGGACATCGGGGCCAACGTGGACTGCCGGCCCAAGCACCTGCTGCAGTTTGCCATCATGGCCTCGTCCTGTTCGCGTCTGCTCTGTCACATCGAGAGTCCGCGGGTGGGTCTTCTCAGCATCGGCGAGGAGACCGGCAAGGGCAATGCCCTGGTCAAGGAGACGCACGCCCTGCTCAGCCAGAGTTCCATGAACTTCATTGGCAACGTCGAGGGACGGGACGTCTACAGGGGCGACGTGGATGTCATTGTCTGCGACGGTTTTGTCGGCAATATCTCGCTCAAGATCAGCGAGGGCCTTGCCGAGGCCGCCATGCAGATGCTCAAGACCGAGATCATGAAGACCCTGCGCGCCAAGATCGGCTACCTGCTGATCCGCCGGGCCTTTCATAATTTCAGAAAACGGGTCGATTATGCCGAGTATGGCGGCGCCCCCCTGCTGGGTATCAATGGCACCGGCATCATCTGTCATGGCACCTCCAATGCGGTGGCGCTGCGCAACGCCATCTACGTGGCTGCTGACATGGTCCGCCACGAGGTGAATCAATCGATCATCCGAACGCTTCGGGAGTGCGCCTCCTGACAAGGGCTGAACCAATGGATCATACTGTCGTACTCGGTACCGGTTCCTGCCTGCCCGACAGGAAGCTGACCAACGCTGACCTCGAGAAGATGGTCGACACCTCGGACGAGTGGATCACCTCCCGTACCGGAATCCGTACCCGCAGGATCGCCGGCAGGGGCGAACAGAACTACCAGCTGGCCTCCAGGGCCGCGGAAAGGGCCCTGGCCATGGCCGGGATCGATGCCGCTGATATCGATCTGCTCATCGTGGCCACCCTGACGCCGCACATGATGATGCCCTCCTGCGCCTGCTTTGTCCAGGCCGAGATCGGGGCCACCGGCGCCTTTGCCTTTGATCTCAATGCCGCCTGTTCCGGTTTTCTCTATGGCCTGGACGTGGCGGACCGCTACATCACCGGCCGGCCGGACATGAAGGTTCTGCTCATCGGCTCCGAGACCATGTCCGCACGGGTCAACTGGCAGGATCGCAACACCTGCGTCCTGTTCGGCGACGGCGCCGGTGCAGCCGTCCTGGGCGGTGAACAGGGCAGGGGCGGGGTGCTTGCCAGCCACCTCTTCTCCGACGGCCGGCTCTGGAAGTTGCTCTACATGGACAGCCCGGAGAGTCTCAATCCCGACCTTGTCCAGGAGTCGCGGCAGGGATGCCACCTGCAGATGACCGGCCGGGATGTCTTCAAGTACGCTGTCCGCGCCATGGAGGATGCCGTGGCCGGGGTGCTGGCGGAGCAGAACCTGGCAGTGGAGGAGATCGGCCTGATGATACCGCATCAGGCCAATATCCGGATTCTCAACAAACTGATGGACCAGCTCGGCATCCCCGAGGAAAAGGTCTATATCAACGTGGACAAGTACGGTAACACGTCGGCGGCATCGATTCCCATCGCCCTGGACGAGGCCAACCGGCAGGGACTGCTGCACCGGGGTGACAAGATCCTGTTCTGTTCCTTTGGTGGCGGATTCACCTGGGGATCAATGCTCATGCAATGGTAAAGGAGAGACTGGTGGATTACTTTTTGACGGAAGAGCAAGAGATGATCGTCGAGACCGCCCGGGAGATCGCCAGGGAAAAGATCATCCCGGTGCGGGCGGAGCTGGACGAGAAAAACGAGTTCGCCGCCTCCATCCTGGAGGATATCGCCCGGGCCGACCTGTTCGGGATCTTTGTGCCCGAGGAGTATGGCGGACTGGGCGGCGGATGCTTCGAGATCGTGCTGGCCCTGGAGGAACTGGCCAAGGGATGCGTGGGCGTGGCCACGACCTTTGCCGCCAGCGCCCTGGGGATCTTTCCGGTGCTCATCGCCGGCAACGAGGAGCAGAAGCAGAAATACCTGCCCGATATCGCGGCCGGCAGCCGCTGGGCCGCATTCGGTCTCACCGAGGCCAATGCCGGCAGCGATGCCTCGGGTATCCAGACCACGGCGGTCCTGGACGGCGACGAGTGGGTGCTCAACGGCACCAAGCAGTGGATCACCAATGGCGGCGAGGCGCAGATCTACACCATTGTCGCCCTCACCGATCCCAGCAAGGGGGCCCGCGGTGCCTCCATCTTCATTGTCGAGGACGGGGATCCCGGTTTTTCCTACGGCAAGAAGGAAGACAAGATGGGGATCCGCTCCTCGGCCACCCGTGAACTGATCATGCAGGACTGCCGTATCCCCAGGGACCGGTTGGTGGGCAGGAAGGGGACCGGATTCATCACGGTCATGAAGACCCTGGATGTCTCCCGGCCCGGCATCGCCTCCCTGGGCGTGGGGCTGGGACAGGCCGCCCTGGACGAGGCCGTCACCTACGCCAAGCAGCGGGTCCAGTTCGGCAAGCCCATCATCGGCTTCCAGGCCATCCAGCACATGCTCGCCGACATGGCCACCCAGGTCGAGGCGGCCAGGGCCCTGGTCTATGCCGCAGCCCGCCATATCGATGCCCATCCCAAGAACATGAGCAAGGTCTCCTCCATGTGCAAGGTCTTTGCCACCGACATGGCCATGAAGGTCACGGTCGATGCCGTGCAGGTCCTGGGCGGCTATGGCTACATGAAGGAGTATCCGGTGGAGAAGATGATGCGCGATGCCAAGATCCTGCAGATCTACGAGGGCACCAACCAGATCCAGCGCAATGTCATCGGTCAGGAGCTGAACAAGGAGTACGCGTGAGCGGCTGCCCCGGCGCGGCGCCCCACGCATGGGACAGGAACAGGCCATAGCCATGGAACTACTCGTCTGTATCAAGCAGGTCCCGGACGCCAAGGATGTCCGGCTCGATCCCAGGACCAACACCCTGGCCCGCGAGGGCGTGGAGTCGATCATGAACCCCTTTGACCGGCACGCCCTGGAAGAGGCGGTGCGGCTCAAGGAGGCGCACGGCGGCACGGTCACCGCCCTGTCCATGGGCCCTCCCCAGGCCGAGGCCGTGCTGCGCGAGGCCATTGCCTGCGGCGCCGACCGCGGTGTCCTGGTCTCGGACCGGGCCTTTGCCGGTGCCGATACCTGGGCCACCTCCTATACCCTGGCCCGGGCCATCGACACCATCGGCAGCTTTGACCTTATCCTGTGCGGCAAGCAGGCCATTGACGGTGACACGGCCCAGGTGGGGCCCGGCCTGGCCGCCAGGATGAACCTGCCCTATGTCACCTGCGTCCAGAAGACGAGAGACGTGGTGGACGGCGGCATCGAGGTGGAGCGGATGATGGATGACGGCTATGACGTGGTCCGGCTGCCCCTGCCCGCCCTGTTGACCGTGGTCAAGGATATCAACGAGCCGCGGGTGCCATCCCTCAAGGGCAAGATGAAGGCCAGGAAGGCAGATATCCCGGTCCTTTCTGCCGCGGACATCGGTGCCGAAGAGGCGTGCATCGGCCTGGCCGGCTCCCCGACCCGGGTGGTGAATGTCTTTTCCCCCGAGCCGAGGGGCGACCGCAAGATCTTCACCGGCACGGCCGAGGAACAGGTCGACCAGTTGATCGAGCACCTGCGGGACTTTCTGTAAGCGTTTGGAGACCCCATGCTGAGAGTTGATGCGGAACAGTGTATAGGATGCGGCGCCTGCGAGGAGCAGTGTGCCTTTGGCGCCATCGTGGTGAAGGACGGCTGTGCCGTGGTCGGCGACAGCTGCACCCTCTGCGGTAGCTGTGTTGACGTCTGCGAGGCAGAAGCCCTGCACATCGAAGAGGGACCCGGGCGCGAGGCCGCGGACCTGTCCGCGTGGCAGGGTATCTGGGTCTTTGCCGAGTTCCGGCACGGCCAGGTGGCGCCGGTGACCTACGAACTGCTCGGGGTCGGCCGCAGGCTCGCCGACCAGCGGGGAGTGCCCTTGAGCGCCGTGCTGCCGGGTTCCGGGGTCCGGGGCGAGTGCGATGCCCTGATCGCGGCCGGGGCCGATACGGTCTACCTGGTTGATGATCCTGCCCTGGTCCAGTACCGTGAGGATGTCTATGGCCGGGTCCTGGAGGAGCTGATCCGCTGCTATCAGCCCGAGGTGGTGCTGGCCGGGGCAACGGCCATCGGCCGTTCCGTGATCCCCCAGGTGGCCACCCGCCTCGGCGCCGGGCTCACCGCCGACTGCACCGGTCTCGACATCCGGCCCGGGGACGGCACCCTGCTCCAGACCCGGCCCGCCTTTGGCGGCAATATCATGGCCACCATCGAGTGTCCCGACACCCGGCCGCAGATGGCCACGGTCCGGCCCAAGGTGATGGCGCCGGCCGAGCCGGACCCGGACCGCAGCGGCGAGGTGGTGGAGGTCGAGATCGCACCCGAACATCTCAGCTCCCGGGTCGAGGTCCTGGAGACGGTGGTCAGCGAGAGCGAGCAGGTCAATATCCAGGAGGTGGAGGTACTGGTGGCCGGCGGCCGTGGTCTGGAAGGGGAAAAGGGGTTTGCCCTGATCCGGGAGCTGGCCGAGGAACTTGGCGGCGCCGTGGCCGCCTCCAGGGCGGCGGTGGACGCCGGCTGGATCTCCTATCCGCACCAGGTGGGCCAGACCGGCAAGACCGTGTGCCCGAAGCTCTATATTGCCTGCGGTATCTCCGGCGCGATCCAGCATGCGGTGGGCATGCAGTCGGCCGAGGTGGTGGTGGCCATCAACCGCGACGAGAACGCACCCATCTTCAATATCGCCACCTATGGCCTGGTGGGCGACCTGTTCGAGGTCGTGCCGCTTCTGGCCAGGAAGATCCAGGAGATGAAAAAATGATGCTTGACGGACAGGTTGCACTGGTCACCGGCGGCAGCCGGGGAATAGGACGCGCCGTCTGCCTGCGGCTTGCCGGCATGGGCGCGAAGGTCGGGATCAACTATGTCAGCAATCCCACGGCCGCTGAAGAGACCCTGGCCGCGGTGGAGGCCGCCGGCGGCTCGGGTTTCCTGGTCCCCTTCAACGTGGCCGACGCCGGCGCGGTGCAGGAGGCGGTCAAGGGTGTGCTCGACGAACACTCCTTCATCGATATCCTGGTCAACAATGCCGGCATCACCCGCGACGGCCTCATGGCCCGGATGAAGGAGGCGGACTGGGACCAGGTCATTGACACCAATCTCAAGGGCACCTTTCTCTGCAGCAAGGCGGTCATGCGGCCGATGATGAAAAAACGGCGCGGCCGGATCATCAACATCACCTCGGTGATCGGCTTTCTCGGTAATGCCGGGCAGGTGAACTACGGGGCCGCCAAGGCGGGCATCGTCGGCCTGACCAAGTCCATGGCCAGGGAGCTTGCGCCCCGCAACGTGACGGTCAATGCCGTGGCCCCGGGGTATATTGTCACCGACATGACCAGCGAGCTGTCCGACGATATCCAGGCCGCCATCCGGGCCCAGATCCCGCTGGGCAGCCTGGGCCAGCCCGAGGACGTGGCCGGGGTGGTCGCCTTTCTCGCCGGCGATGACGCCGCCTACATGACCGGCCAGACCCTGCATGTCAACGGCGGTATGTACATGGGCAACTGAGCGGCATGGAGTGAAGATTTCGTTCGTGCTGCGTCCCTTGTTGCACGAACAACCATCCGGAAACGAAAACAAAAATAACTTCTAAGCAGGAGAGAGAACAATGGCAGTTGAAGACAAGATGATCGACATTATCGTGGAGCAGCTCAGCGTGGACAAGGACAAGGTTGTGCCCGGCGCCTCCTTTGTTGACGATCTTGGTGCGGATTCCCTGGACCTGGTCGAGCTGATCATGGCCATGGAGGAGGAGTTCGACGTGGAGATCCCGGACGAGGAGGCGGAGAAGATCGTCACCGTTCAGAACGCCATTGATTTTGTCAGCAAGATAAAAGGATAGACAGGATCTGCAGACGTGAAACGACGGGTAGCAGTCACCGGTATCGGCCTGGTCACGCCCCTGGGCACCGGGACCGAAAAGACCTGGCAGGGACTGGTCAACGGCAGGAGCGGCGTCGGACCCATCACGCGATTCGATGCCTCTGCGCATGCCGCGCAGATCGCCGCCGAGGTCAAGGATTTCACGCCGGAAAAATGGTTCGAGAAGAAACAGGCCCGTAACCTGGACCTCTTTGTCCAGTATGCCATTGCCGCCGCTGACATGGCCTGGAAGGACGCCGGTCTCACCGTGACCGGTGACAACGCGGAGCGCATCGGGGTCATCACCGGTTGCGGCATGGGCGGTCTGCCCACCATCGAGGAATACCACAAGGTCTACCTGGATCGGGGGCCGCGCCGGATCACGCCCTTTTTCATTCCCCGCGTCATCCCCAACATGCCCTCGGGCCACATCTCCATGCACATCGGTGCCAAGGGGCCGAACCTGGCCCTGTCCACCGCCTGTGCCGCCGGCACGCACGCGGTGGGCGAGGCCTTCCGCCATATCGTGCACGGCGACTGCGACGTGGTGGTGACCGGCGGCACCGAGTCGGTGGTCTGCCCGCTGGCCGTGGGGGGCTTTTCCTCCATGAAGGCGCTCTCCACGCGCAACGACGACCCGGAGGCGGCCTCGCGCCCCTTTGACCTGGAACGGGACGGCTTCATCATTGCCGAAGGGGCCGGCATGCTGGTCCTTGAAGAGCTGGAGGCGGCCCGGGCCCGGGGGGCCAGGATCTATGCCGAGATGGTGGGCTTTGGCCTGAGCAGCGATGCCTACCACATCGCCGCCCCGCCCGAGAGTGGCGAGGGCGCGGCCCGCTGCATGGCCATGGCCCTGAGGGACGCGGGCATGAATCCCGAGGAGATAGGCTATATCAACGCGCACGGCACATCAACACCGCTCAATGACCGCTGCGAGACCACGGCCATCAAGACGGTCTTTGGCGACCATGCGCGCAGGCTGGCCATCAGTTCCACCAAGTCCATGACCGGCCACATGCTGGGCGGCGCCGGCGGCATCGAGTCCGCCTTCACCGCCCTCATGCTGCACCATGGCGTCATCGCGCCCACCATCAACCTGGAGCATCCTGACCCGGACTGCGACCTGGACTATGTGCCCAACATTGCCCGCGAGCTGCAGGTCGAGGCGGCCATGTCCAACTCCTTTGGTTTTGGCGGCACCAATGGCGTCATCATCATGAAACGGTTCCGGTAGGCTCTGCGCCGGGGACAGAGGCCTGCTTGCCCGGGCCGGGGAGAGAAGAGTGAAGATAGCAGTTGGCAGTGATCATGGCGGCTTCGAGTACAAGGAGCAGATCGTTCGTTTCCTGGCCGATCTCGGCGTCGAGGTGGAGGACGTGGGGTGTCATTCCACCGAGTCGGTGGACTATCCCCGCTTTGCCGACCTGGTCTGCGCCAGGGTGCAGTCCGGGGCGTGTGACAGGGGTATCCTGATCTGCGGCACCGGCATCGGCATGTCCATTGCCGCCAACCGGCACCGTGATATCCGGGCGGCGCTCTGCCACGAGGCCTATACCGCCCGGATGAGCAGGGAACATAATAACGCCAATGTACTCTGCCTGGGGGGCAGGGTGCTGGGGATCGAGGTCGCCCTGGATATAGTCGGCGTCTGGATCGAGACCGAATTCGCCGGTGGCCGGCATCAGCGGCGCCTGGACATGCTGAGCTGAACATCCGCTTCCGGCAGCAGGGCAACGAAAAGATTTATATCATGGCTACATTACACGACACGGATCCGGACGTTTACCGCCTGATCCAGTATGAGCTGGAACGACAGACCAACCAGCTGGAACTGATTGCATCGGAGAACATCGTCTCCAGGGCCGTGCTCGAGGCCCAGGGCTCCATCTTCACCAACAAGTATGCCGAGGGCTATCCCAATCGCCGCTACTATGGCGGCTGCGACTATGCCGACGAGGTCGAGTCCCTGGCCGTGGAGAGGGCCCGCCAGATCTTTGACGCCGAGTATGCCAATGTCCAGGCCCATTCCGGCAGCCAGGCCAACATGGCGGTCTACTTCGCCACCTTGAAGCCCGGCGACAAGGTCCTGGGCATGGACCTGGCCCACGGCGGCCACCTGACCCACGGTGCCACGGTGAGTTTTTCCGGCAAGCTGTTCAACTTCATCTCCTATGGCGTGCGCCGTGACACCGAGACCATTGACATGGAGGAGGTGGAGCGGATCGCCTTCGAGAACCGGCCCAAGATGATCGTTGCCGGTGCCAGCGCCTATCCCCGGGTCATCGATTTCGAGGGCTTCCGCCGAATCGCCGACCAGATCGGGGCCCTGTTCATGGTGGACATGGCCCATATCGCCGGGCTGGTCGCCGCCGGGGTTCATCCCTCGCCGGTGCCCTATGCCGATTTTGTCACCTCCACCACCCACAAGACCCTGCGCGGGCCGCGGGGCGGCCTGATCCTGGCCCGGGAGAAATATGCCAAAGCCCTGGACTCCAACATCTTTCCCGGTATCCAGGGCGGGCCGCTGGTGCACGTGATCGCTGCCAAGGCCGTGGCCTTCAAGGAGGCCATGACCCCGGCCTTCCGCTCCTACCAGGAGCAGGTGGTCCGCAACGCCAGTGTCCTGGCAGAGCGTCTTGCCGGGCACGGTTTCCGTATCGTCTCCGGCGGTACCGACAATCACCTGATGCTCATCGACCTGGGCAGCAAGGATATCACGGGCAAGGAGGCGGAGCGGCTGCTCGAGGACGCCGGCCTGACGGTCAACAAGAACGCCATTCCCTTTGACACCCAGTCGCGGTTCGTCACCGGCGGCATCCGTATCGGCACGCCGGCGGTGACCACCAGGGGGCTGAAGGAGAAGGAGATGGTCATGATCGCCGACTGGATCAACCGGGTGATCACCTCCCGCCAGGTCAGCGAGATCGGCCGGGTACGGCAGGAGGTCCTGGCCCTCTGCGAACGTCTTCCCCTCTATCCCGGCATACCGCGTGTCGAGGACTGATGCCGGCGGTTCCCGGATCCGGGAACCGAACCGGGACGCGCCGCGGCAACCGGTGTCCAACCTAAAGAGAAGCCATGAAGTGTCCATACTGCGGCCACCTGGATAATCGGGTCATCGATTCCCGCCTCAACAAGGACAAGACCATCACCCGCCGGCGCCGTGCCTGCAGCGCCTGTCAGCAGCGCTTCACCACCTACGAGCGGATCGAGGTCATGCTGCCCATGCTGGTCAAGAAGGACGGTCGTCGCGAGCCCTGGGACCGGGGCAAGATCGTGGCCGGCCTGGAGAAGGCCTGTGAAAAGCTGCCGGTCTCCATGGCCGATATCGACCGCTTTGTCGACAACATCGAGCGCAAGCTCCAGGATGTGGGCGGCAAGGAGGTGCCGACCTCGCGCATCGGCGAGTGGGTGATGGCGGCCCTGCCGGACCTGGACGAGGTCGCCTATGTCCGCTTTGCCTCGGTCTACCGGCAGTTCAAGGATGTTAACGAGTTCATGGACGAACTGAAGATCTTCCTGGGCAAGAAGGAACAGGAGGAATGAATGTGCCGCGATGACCGCGACTACATGCGGCTTGCCCTTGCCGAGGCGGCGCGGGGCCTTGGCCGCACCGCGCCCAACCCCTGCGTGGGTGCGGTCATCGTGCGGGACAATGTTATCGTCGGCAGGGGCTACCACCGCAGGGCGGGCACGCCCCATGCCGAGGTCAACGCCATTGCCGATGCCGGCCAGGCCGCCCGCGGCGCCACCATCTACGTCACCCTGGAACCCTGCAACCACACCGGCCGGACCCCGCCCTGCACCCGGGCCATCCTCGAGGCAGGCCTCAGGAGGGTGGTCATCGGCATGAACGATCCCAACCCCTCTGTTACCGGCGGTGGCGCCGACTTCCTCGCCAGCCAGGGGCTCAAGGTCACCTGTGGTGTCCTGGAGGAGGAGTGCAGGCGGCTCAACTATCCCTTTCTCAAACACACGACGACCGGCCTGCCCTGGGTGGTCATGAAGGCGGGCATGAGCCTGGACGGCAGGATTGCCTACCGTCGCGGTGCCGGCGGTGTCATTACCGGCGCTGCATCCCGGCAGTATGTCCATGCCCTGCGCGACCGGTTCGACGCCATCCTGGTCGGGGCGGGGACGGCCCTGGTCGATGATCCGTCACTCACCACCCGGCTACAGGACCGGCCGGGCCGGGATCCCCTGCGGGTGGTCCTGGATTCCCGGCTTCGCCTGCGGCCCGATGCCCGGATGCTGCGCCAGCCGTCCCCTGCCGCAACCTGGGTCTTTTGCGGGCCCGGGGCATCGGCAGACAGGGAAGAGGGCCTTTCCGCGGCAGGGGCCGTGGTGCGCCGGGTCGCGGTCGATGCCCGTGGCCGGCTGGATCTGGAACAGGTCCTGGCGGAACTGGGCCGGGCCGGCCTGAGCTCGGTACTCGTGGAGGGAGGCGGTGCCGTGCATGGTTCCTTTCTGCAGCGCGACCTGGTCGACGAACTCTACCTGTTCATGGCGCCGTTCTTTATTGGTGACCAGGGAGTACCGGTGGTCAGTGGTTACGGAATCGAGGGCAGGGACGAGGCAGTGCAACTGCAGGATATTCGGCTCGAACACCTTGGTGACGATATGCTGGTGCATGGCCTGCTGCACAGGCCCGGGACCGGGCAGGGGAACAGGTGAGGGTCAGTGGCGGTCACTGGCCCGCGCCGCCAGGAGATGGCGGGCCCGGGGCCACCACTGTTCCAGTTGCCGCTGGTCCCGGAAATCGATCTCCAGGGTCAGCCGGTCATCCTCAAAGGCGGGTGTATGCCTGATGCGCACGCCGTCGGGCAGCTCCAGCCTGCGGCAAAATCGCCGGAACTCAGCCGCCGCGGCCTCTGAGCGCGGGAAACACTGTCTCTGCAGCCACCGCAGCAGCGACGATGCCTGCTGCGGGATATTGTCTTCTTGCCGCCCCTTTCTTTCCTCTTCCATCTCTTTGAGAATTTCCCTGAACGGTTGGTTGCGGCGCATGATCAGTTCTGTTGCCAGGTCGATCAGTTTCTGCTGCCTGGAACCCCCCAGGTGCAGGCTGGTTATCCGGTGCACGATCTCCTGCTGATCTTCGGCCTTGAGACGGGCAAGCCTGCGGCCGGCCCTGGGGTGCAGTACCTGGCCATGCAGTGCCGTGACCACGGTCTCGTCCAGCTCCAGCAGGGATATCAGCTCACGGAGCACGTGGGGCACCGGCCTGTGCCCGAGACGGGCGAGCAGGGCGAGGCACTCCTGTTCCGGCAGCCACTGGGCCGCCTTTTTCAGGAGCATGGCCTGCTCGATGATGCTCAGCTCGCTGCCGGTTTGCGCATGCTCCAGCAGGAGCTGCAGGCGCATGAAGAGCGGGGTCTCGGCAGGGACCAGGAGGACCGGTATCTCGGCCTGGTCAAGGAGGGCAGCGGCTGCTATCCTCTGCCGGCCGGAAAGGACAATGGCGCGACCGTTTTCCCGGCTCTCAAGCAGCGGCGGTTGCAGGATGCCGTATTCGGCAATGGATTCGACCAGGTGCGGCTCCGGATCCTGGCCCGGGTGCGGTCGCAGGAGATAGGTGGTGTCGTCAAGATCAATGGCCGCAGGGGCCAGGAAGTGAAAGATCGCTGGAGAAGACACGATAGGTTCCGGAGGGACAAGGGAGGTAACGGCTGGCAGTCATCGCCGGCTGCAGTGGTGCAGGGGAAGAACAGGAAGGGGACATGGGGTGACCATGTCCCCTCTTCGTTGTTGGCTCAACCCTGGTTGATCTTGGCGCGCAGGATGCCCGAGGGCTTGAAGGTGACGACCCGTCTTGCCGCCAGGGTCAGTTCATCACCGGTCTGGGGATTCCTGCCCCGGCGCGCCTTCTTGTCCTTGACATTGAACTTGCCAAAGCCGCTGAGCAGCAGGTCCTCGCCACTGATCAGCGAGGCCTTGGAGATGGCGAGGAAGGCCTCCACCGAGTCCGTGGCCTGGGCCTTGGTCAGGGATGGGTGTTTCTTGTATACCTGTTGCACCAGGTCTGCTTTTGTCAGGGTCATGGGGATGGACCTCCATTGGATGGTATCTGAAACCGCCGGTCTCTGCCCGGAAAAGACCGACCTGCGGGACTGGCCGTGTCGCCCGGGGCAAGCAAGGCAACCTTTCCGTTGCCGCCAGGGGCAGGCGGAAAGGCTGGGAACGGCGCCGGTGCGGCGGGACGGCCGGCTCTGTTTGTTTACAGGTGATCTTTAGTCATTCCGGCTGGTTTTACAATCATACCATGATACGTCGTGGTGTATGGATTTGTCAACGTCAATTCGGCGGAAAATGAACAACTCTTCCGCAGGCACATGACACGATTTTTCATGTGGCCCAATACTGTGGTGAACCGGCCGGATACCGCCCCTTTGCGGGCAGGCAGGACCCCGGCCGCCGACCCTGTCCTGTCCGTCAGATGTTGCCTGCCATCTGGAAGATGGGCAGGTACATGGCAACGACCAGGCCGCCGATCATGCCGCCAAGAAAGACCATCATAAAGGGCTCGATCATGGCGGTGAGGTTCTCCACTGCCTGGTCCACTTCCTCGTCATAGAAATCAGCGATTTTCTCGAGCATCGTATCCAGGGCACCCACCGATTCGCCGACATTGATCATCTGGACCACCATGTTGGGGAAGACCCCGGATTCCTCCAGGGGCTCGGCAATGGGGCGGCCCTCGGCAATGGAGTCCGAGACCCGGAAGACGGCCCGTTCAATGATCTTGTTGCCCGAGGTCTTGGCAACCACCTGCAGCGCGTCCAGGATGGGGACGCCACTCTGCAGCATGGTGCTCAGCGTGCGGGTGAACTTGGCAACCGCCACCTTGCGGATGAGCGGCCCGGCAACCGGTGCCTTGAGGGCAAAGGCATCAATCTTTTCCCGCCCCTTTTCCGTTCGATAGAATTTCTTGATTCCATAGATGAACAAGACAGCGGCCACCATAATATAGAGAAAGTTGCCTTTCACAAAGTTACTCATGTCGACAACCATCTGCGTAATGGCCGGCAGGGCCGCATCCATACTGGCGAACATCTCGACAAAAACCGGAATAACAAAGACCAGAATCACTATCAGGATGAGAATGGAGATGGCCAGGCAGATGACAGGATAGGTCATGGCGCCCTTGATCTTTTTCTGCAGGGCCATGGATTTTTCCTTGAACATGGCGAGGCGCGACAGGATGGTGTCCAGGATACCGCCGAGCTCACCGGCCTCGATCATGTTGGTATAGAGATTGTCAAACACCTTGGGATGCTTGCGCATGGCATCGGCCAGGGTGGTGCCGGTCTCGACGTCGTTCTGGATCTCGGTGAGTACCCGCCTGAAGGTGGAGTTGCTCTGCTGCTTGGCCAGGATCTGCAGGCACTGGACCAATGGCAGGCCGGCATCGATCATGGTCGAGAGCTGCCTGGTGAAGACGACCAGGTCCTTGCCCGTGACCTTGGGCTGGAAGAGGGCAATGTTTTCCAGGAGATCCTTGGGCTTTTCCTTGATCTTCGGATCTTCGATGCGCAGGCGCTTCAGGTGTGCCCGGGCCGCGGCCTCGTCCGGGGCCTCGATCTCGCCCTTGCGTTTCTCGCCGTAGCTGTTTTTTCCTTTCCAGATATATACCGGCATGTTGTAAATTCTCCGTGTTCCGGCCTCCGGGTAGCAAAGAGCGGAAAGTCAGGATAACCTGTTGACAGATGGTGGATTTGTCTTTATAAATTTATCTTTTTATGTTGGTACGTCCGCACCAGGCGGGATATAATTTATTGTATGGAAGAAAATTTTCTGATTCAAGAAAAAGCTGATATTTTTTCAGGAGGTTGGCAAGATGCAGGCCAGTGAGAGCGTAAAGTATGGAGCAGGGCCGTTTCAGCCGGTGGTCGACCAGTGTGACGGCTGCGAGAGGATCGTTGAGGAAGAGGACGCCAGGTACTGTCGGGTCTACCTGAGTCCGGCGGCCAAGTGGCGGCTCGGCATGTGCAACTTCGCCACCCACGCCAGGCCGGAGATCAAGGTGGTCAAGATCCGGATCAATCCGCTCAAGGCTGCAAAGCGCGCCTCCCGCCGGAGATAGGCGACAGCCCGGGGGTCGCGCCCGGTTGAATGGTCCTGGCCGGGGCGCCCCTTGATGCCCGCACCTTCGGCAAACCTGCCGGGTGCAGGCTTTGTGTGTGGCACCGTAGAGCGGTGTGACGAGGTTGGGGTGGCATCCGGAGGGTGGTTGCTTGTTGCACCGCTCTGCGGTGCAACACCTCACCAGGCGCTCTGCGCCATTTTCGAATCAGCCAGCATGGCTGAAATTTCCACGTCACAGCCCCGACAAACCATGAAAATGCCGCCGCCCCATGCGCTGCCGGCAACCATTTTCCGATAAAGACCGTCTTCAGTTCCTGCCGATGCCGGTATAACGGAAACCGAGCTGCCGCATCTTTTCCGGTTCGTAGACATTTCGCAGGTCGACAAAGACCGGTTCATTCATCACCTCCCGGATCCGCTCCAGGTCCAGGGCCCGGTACTGGTTCCACTCGGTCATCAGGATCAGGCAGTCCGCGTCCTCTGCGGCCTGGTAGGCATTGTCCACGTATTCGATCTCTTCCGGAAGGTAGTTCCTGGCCTCCTCCATCCCCTTGGGATCGTGCGCCTTGATCCGGGCCCCCTTCTCCAGCAGGGCCGGCAGGATGGTGGCTGCCGGCGCCTCGCGCATATCGTCGGTTTCCGGTTTGAACGTCAATCCCAGCACACCGACGGTTCTGCCGGCCTCCGAACCGCCGAGCATCTCTCTTATCTTTTTGACCATCCGTGCCTTCTGGGCAGCGTTTACCTCCACGGCCGCCTCCACGATCCGCACGTTCTCCCCGTGTTCCTGCACGATCCTGATCAGAGCCAGGGTGTCCTTGGGAAAGCAGGAGCCGCCATAGCCGGGACCGGGATGGAGGAACTTGCCGCCGATCCGGCCGTCCATGCCGATGGCCCTGGCCAGGGCGGCGACATCGGCGCCCACTGCCTCGCAGACGTTGGCGATCTCGTTGATGAAACTGATCTTGACCGCCAGGAAGGCATTGGCCGCGTACTTGATCAGCTCTGCCGTCTCCACGCTGGTGGAGACGATGGGGGTATCGAGGAGGTAGAGGGGCTTGTAGATTGCCTTCAGCACCTCCTCGGCCTGCTCCGACTGGACCCCGATGACCACCCGGTCCGGGCGCATGAAGTCGGAGATGGCCGCCCCTTCCCGCAGGAACTCGGGATTGGAGGCCACGTCGAAGTCGGCATCCGGATTGGCCTCGTGGATGATTCGTTTCACCTGCCTGGCCGTGCCCACCGGCACCGTGCTCTTGTCAATGATGACCGTGTATCCCTGCAGGTGTTCGGCTATCTCGCGGGCAGCGGCAAAGATATAGGTCAGATCGGCATATCCGTCACCCCGCCGCGAGCTCGGCGTGCCCACGGCTATGAACACCGCCTCTGCCTCGGGTACGGCCCGGGCAAGATCGGTGGTGAAGTGCAGGCGTCCCTCGCTGACGTTTTTTTCGACCAGGCCCTCGAGGCCGGGCTCATAGATCGGTATCCGGCCCCCCTGCAACTGCCTGATCTTGTCCTCGATCTTGTCCACGCAGGTGACATGGTGGCCGAATTCGGCCAGGCAGGTGCCGGTGACCAGGCCCACGTAGCCTGTGCCGATCATGGTGATGTTCATTGGCGTTTCCTCAGCTTGACTGGTTTAGGGCCGTAACATGGGCAGTACGGCATGGTGATCATCAGTATTCCCGAAGACAGGGCAGAGGACCGGCCGGACCCGGTCGTGTTCCGTTTCATGGGCGCCTGCCGAATATGGCCGTGCCCACCCGGACCATGGTCGCGCCCTCTTCGATGGCCACGGCAAAGTCGCCGGACATGCCCATGGAGAGCCGGGGTTGGTCGTTGTCGGCAAAGAGGCCCATGTCGGCGAATCGGCAGGCGAGCTGCCGCAGTTCGCGGAACCAGGGCCGGCTCTCCTCGGGATCGCTGGTGCGGGGCGGCATGGTCATGAGGCCCAGGACCCGGAGATGTTTGAGCTCGGCCATGCCACGGAGCAGCTCCTCTGCATCTTCCGGCAGCACGCCGGACTTCTGCGGCTCCCTCCCCACGTTGACCTGGACCAGGACATCCTGCTGCGCGGCGAGCTGCCCCGCAAACCGGTCCAGGGCCCGGGCCAGCTTCATCCGGTCAACGGTCTCGATGAGATCAAAGAGGCGTACCGCCTCCCTGGACTTGTTGCTCTGCAGGTGGCCGATGAAGTGCCAGCGCAGGGAAGAGGGCAGGGACTCGATCTTTGCCCTGGCCTCCTGGAGGTAGTTCTCGCCGAACACGGCCTGGCCGCAGGCTGCGGCCTGCCGGATCTTTGCGCTCTCCATGCGTTTGGAGACCGCCACCAGTTCGATACTGTCGGGATCGCGGCCGCTACGGTGTGCGGCCTCGGCAATGGCGTCGCGGATCCTGTCCAGGTTGTCGCAGATCATGGGGTCGCGGTTGCCGGCAGGCGGAAGAGGGCAGCGGTATTCTCCGTGGCCATCCGGGCCACTTCCTCCAGTGGCATCTCTTTCAGTTCAGCCACCCGGGCCGCGGTGGAGAGCAGGTAGGCGGGCTCGTTGCGTTTGCCCCGAAAGGGGACCGGCGCCAGGAAGGGGCCGTCGGTCTCGAGAATGATCCTTTCCATGGGCACCTCCCGGACCACCTGCTGCAGGTTGGCCGCGTTCTTGAAAGTGACAATGCCCGGTATCGAGATATACATGCCAAGTTCGAGCACCTGCCGCGCAAGATCCATGTCCCCGGAAAAACAGTGCATGACGCCGCCGGCGGAAAAAGGAGCTGCCTTTCTGAGCAGGCGCATGGTATCCTCGTGCGCATCCCGGTCATGGATGATCACCGGCAGGTCAAGGTCCCTGGCCAGTTCGAGCTGCCGGCTAAAGATTCCGAGCTGGACATCCCGCGGGCTGTGCAGCCTGGCATAGTCAAGACCGATCTCGCCATAGCCGACCACCACGGGACGGCCGGCCAGCGCGGCCAGCTCGGCGAAATCGTTTTCCCCGGCCCGGGCGGCGTCATGGGGATGCACCCCCACGGTGGCATAAACGCCCTGGTACTTTTCCGCCAGCTCCACGGCCCGCCTGGAACTGGCCGGGTCAATGCCGATGGTGATGATCCTGGTCACGCCAGCCGCCCTGGCGCGGATGATGACCGCATCGAGTTCGCCGCCATAGGCATCCATGTCAAGGTGACAGTGCGAGTCGATGAGCTCACAGCCCCGGGGCAGGGGCGGCGGCGCTGGTGGTCTGGTCTTTTTTTTCATGGCGCTTGTCATACCAGAAACACTCCTGTCTGACAAGATTCAAACCAGGCCCCCATGGCCGTTGCCCACGTTCCGGGAGCCTGTTGCCGCGCCTGGCCGACAGCCTGGGGCAGGAGAAAGGGTGTTGACAGGAAAATTGTATTTTTTTAATAGATTACGCAGTGATTACGCTGTACCTCAATCCCGCGCTTCGAAAATGAAGAAAAAATTTTCTCTTGCCGTATCACCGGGTGAGGCGAACATGTTCCTTTCTCTCGACCCGGTGGCTCCATGAAAGAATTTTTTCTTCATTTTCCCGCCCGTAGGGATTGCCAATAGCAGGATTTTTGGTAGCAGAGAAGCCGAAAGGAGGCCCGCGCATGGAGGAACCTGTATTTGAGACCATTGTCAACCGGCGCAGTGTCCGCGAGTTCACGGACCAGCCAGTCACCACCTCCCAGCTGCACAAGATCGTCACCGCCGGTATATGGGCGCCCTCGGGGCTCAACAATCAGCCTTGGCGTTTTGTGCTCATTCGTGATAAGGATACAGCCGGGCAGCTTGCCGCACAGACCCGCTATGGCAGGATCGTGGACAACGCTGCGGCCCTGATCGCCGTCTATCTCGATACCGAGGCCATGTACGACCCGGTCAAGGACCACCAGGCCGCCGGCGCCTGCATCCAGAACATGCTCCTCTGTATCACGGAAATGGGGCTGGGTGCGGTCTGGCTGGGCCAGATATTGCAAAATAAACTCCGGGTCAACGAGATTCTTGGTCTGGACTCCAGGTACGACCTGATGGCCCTGCTTGCCGTGGGGCACCCGGCACACGGGAATCAGCAATCGCGGCGCAGACCGCTGGCTGATTTCATCCTTAAAGAAATTCAAGGAGATGAGGCATGAAGACAGAGAGCATCGGATTTCGGGGAACACTGTTTTTTCTGATTGCTGTGGCACTGTTCATGATCAGTGGCTGTTCCGGCCAGTCCTTTACCGGCAGCTCCACTGCCGTGGCGCCCGGTGATTCGGCCCTGCCGCCGGTGTCGAGCTTTGCCGACGACATCCAGGATATCGTCCTGCCCACCGAGATGGAATGGAACCGGAAGAAATCCATGACCATCAAGACCGAGTCCTTCCGTGGCGGTGTCTGGCGTTACGAGGGCAGGGTGGAGCCAATCTCGCTCAAGGACTTCATGATCAGCGCCATGCAGGACCACAAGTGGAAGCTGGTGGGTGAGGCGACCTCGCAGGACATCATGCTCGCCTTTGTCAAGCCCAGCAAGACCTGCATGATGGTGATCTCGGCGGGAGCCTTTGGCAAGACCGAACTGACCCTCTACGTCACCATCGACAAGACCGCGGCCGCGGGGCTCAATCCGTTTGGCGAGGCGGTCTCCAAGTAGATGGCGGCGCAGGGGGGCAGGAACAGCGCGGGCCGCACCGGGGCCACCGAACCAGCAGCTGCACCGGCGCCCGGCCTCCAGGGACGGCGCATTCTCTTTGGCGTTACCGGCTCCATTGCCGCCTTCAAGGCGGCCGGATGGGTCCGCTGCCTGGCCAACGAGGAGGCCCGGGTCACGGTGGTCATGACCCGGGCCGCGGAACAGTTCATCTCCCGCCTGACCTTCGGCGCCCTGTCGGGCAACCGGGTTCACGGCGACATGTTTGCCAGTGACCCGGAAGGGATCATGGCCCACATCACCCTGTCGCGGGAGGCCGACTGCGTGCTGATCGCGCCGGCCACGGCCCAGACCATTGCCAGGCTCGCGCACGGCCTGGCCGATGACCTTCTCTCGGCCGCGGTCCTTGCGGCCGACATCCCCGTGGTTCTCTGCCCGGCCATGAACACCAACATGCTCCACCACCCGGCGACCCGGGACAACCTGGACCGGCTGCGCGAGATCGGCTACACCGTGATCGCGCCGGCCAGCGGCTCCCTTGCCTGCGGCGAGGTGGGCGCCGGCCGGATGCCGGAGTGGGACCTGGTGCGGGAGACGCTCCTGGCCCTGTTTGCCGACCAGGACCTGGCCGGGCGCCGGATCCTGATCACGGCCGGTCCGACCAGGGAGCCGCTGGACCCGGTCCGCTACCTGAGCAACCGTTCCAGCGGCAGGATGGGGTATGCCCTGGCCCGGACGGCCCGGCGGCGCGGTGCCGGGGTGACCCTGGTGGCCGGGCCGGTGAACCTGCCCGACCCCCCGGGTGTCCGGGTGGTGCGGGTGACCACGGCCGTGGAGATGCGGGACACGGTCAGGACCCTGGCCGAGGGGATGGATATCATTGTTGGCGCGGCCGCGGTGGCGGATTTCCGGCCCCGGACCTGCCAGGAAAGGAAGATCAAGAAGCGCGGGGCCGTCACCTCCATCGAGCTTGAGCGCAATCCCGACATCATGGCCGAACTGGGCCGCAACCGTCGACCGGGCCTGCTCCTGGTCGGGTTTGCCGCCGAGAGCCATGACCACGAGCAGGAGGGCAGGCGCAAGCTGGAAGAGAAGAACCTGGACCTGGTGGTGGTCAACGACATCCTCGGCAGCCGGACCGGCTTTGACGTGGAGACCAACCAGGTCACCCTGCTCACGGCCCGGGATCGCCGCCGGCTGCCCCTGCTGTCCAAGGAGGCCACTGCTGACCGGATATGGGACCGGGTGGTGGAACTCGCCACTCCCTGATCCGGCACGCTTGTACAACAATCGTGGGGTTGGGAACAGGGCAGGGCCGCAGGGGACAGGGTGGAACCCACGGGTGATCAGAAGGCCGCTGTTCCCCATCCCTCCATGGCGGTCTCGTAGATGGCAATCACGTCGTCGCGGCTCGGCTGGCGGGGATTGTTCCCCACCGGCCGGGTCACTGTCAGGGCAATGTCCGCCATCTCGGGGATCTTTTCCGGCGCGATATCCAGTGCGTCGAGATTGTCGGGGATGCCCAGGTCCCGGTTCAGGCCGTGCAGTTCGTCCACCAGGAGATCGGCTGCATCCCGCAGGGACAACCCTTCCGTGTCCAGGCCGAAGAGCCCGGCCAGTTCAGCATGTTTTTCCAGGTTGCCGATCAGGTTGTAGTCCGTGACATAGGGCAGGAGCACGGCGTTGGCCAGGCCGTGGGGGATGCCGAACATGCCGCCCAGGGGATAGGCCATGGCATGGACCAGGCCGACGCCGGCCATGGCCAGGGCCTTGCCGCCCATGAGGCTGCCGAGCAGCATGGCGGAACGGGCCGCCAGGTTCCTGCCGTCGGCATAGGCGGTCCGGATGTTGGCCTGGATCAGTTTGATGGCCTGAATGGAATACATCTCCGAGACCGGGTGGGCCTGGACCGAGGTATAGGCCTCGAGGGCATGGGTCAGGGCATCGATTCCCGTGGCCGCGGTCACCCGTGGCGGCAGGCTGACGGTCAGCTCCGGATCCAGCAGGGCCGCCTCCGGGTAGAGGGGATCGCCGTTCATGCCACCCTTGGAGCCGGTCTCCTCGTTGATGAACACGGCAGTGAAGGTGACCTCGGCACCTGTTCCGGCCGAGGTGGGAATCATGATCTTGGGCAGGCCGGGTTTGCCGATCCTGCCCAGCCCCAGGTAGTCCGCGGCCCGGCCGCCGTTGGTGCAAAGGATGGCAATGGCCTTGGCCACGTCCATGGCCGAACCGCCGCCGACGCCGATGACGCAGTCACAGCCGGCCTCCTTTGCCATGGCGGCGCCCTCGTCGGCCAGGCGCAGGCCGGGTTCGGGATCCACGTGGTCAAAGAGGACATAGGGGATGGAGGCCTGGTCAAGGACAGAGGTGATGCCCTGGTCGAGCCCGGCCCGGATCAGGCCCGGGTCCATTACCAGCAGCGGCCTGGTGCCGGCCAGGCCGGCGATGATCTCCGGAAGTTTATTGACAATGCCGCAGCCGAAGTGGATATCGGTGGGCTGGATGATGGAAAAAGAGGATGAAACATGCATGCTGTGCTCCCTTGCTGCTCTGTGGCGATCCTGCGCAGCCTGTTCGTCGCGTCGCGGGATCGCCGTGAAAAAATCTAGGCCTGTTGATATCAGGACAGCCACGCCACGGTGACTGCCCGGGAGCCTACTATATCCCAGGCCGTTTTTTTCGCACCTAAATCCTGCACATCATGTTGTACGTTTACCATAACAGGGTCAAAAGTCCTTTTCCGCTGCAATACGTCGGGGCAAACAGACAGTCCCCTGGAGGCCGGCGGGGCAGGGAAAATTTTTTTCATCTGCCATGTGCAGGATTGGCTTTGCAGGCTGACCTGGATCAGGGGGGAGGAACATGCAACTGAGCAGGAGTGAACAGAAGCGGCGGATCAGGGAGCTGGAAAAGCTGGTCCAGGAACTGGTCGCCATGCCCGAGCCGGTCCTCGCCCGTCTGCCCGCGACGGCAGAGATCATCGACCTGGTCCGGGAGGCCGGCTCCATGAAGGGCGGTGCCAGGAAGCGGCAGGTCAAGTACATCACCAAGCTGCTCCGCGGCCAGCCCGTGGATGATCTCTATACCTTTGTCTCCAGGCGGCGAGGCGTTGCCCTGGAGGAGAACAGGGCCCGGCAGGAACTGGAGTATTTGCGGGATGCCCTGCTCAACGAGGCCCTGGAACAGCAACAGCTCCACCAGCGCCAGGGCAGGGACTGGGAAGAGGGCTGGCAGAGCCGGGTGGCCGCGGAGATCGGCAGCCGTTTTCCGGCCGTCGACAGCCGGGCCCTGGCCCGCCTGGCCTGGCTCTACAGCAGGTCCAGGCAGAAGCGGTATGGCCGCGAGATCTTCCGCATGCTGCGGGCGGCCCGTGAGCAGGAACGTATCGCCTCCAGGGCGGAGCAGCATTCCTGAGCAGACACCAACACCAGCAGGGGAGGACGAGCGTGGAATATCAGTGCGGAGCAGTGGGCAGGGTACTCTATGTCCGGTTTGATCACGGCGATGACCTGGTGGCCGGGCTGGCCGAGCTGGCGCGGAAGGAGAAGGTCCGCTGCGGCTGGTTTCACCTGTTCGGCGGCCTGGCCGGGGCCGGGGTGGTGACCGGCCCGAAAGAACCCACGGTCCCGCCCGAGCCGGTCTGGCAGGAGGTCAACGATACCCGCGAGGTCCTGGGCACCGGCTCCATCTTCCTGGACGGAGACGAGCCCAGGATCCATCTCCATGCCGCCATGGGCCACCACGGCGAGACCCTGACCGGTTGCGTGCGCAGGGACACGGAGGTCTACCTGGTGATGGAGGCGGTACTGTTCGAGATCACCGGTCTTGACGTGACCAGGCCCTGGTTTGCCGAGGGCGGCTTTTTCCGGCCAACCTTTGCCCCTGCAGAGCAGGAGACGTGAGGTCCGGGGAGCCCGGCCGCGGAGAAGGAAAGGTGCTGCCCGCCTCCTGTTGCCGCAGGAGGCGGGCGGGATAAGGCAGGGACTATTCCTCCGGGATCTCGATGGTCAGGATCCTGTCGCCCGGCTGCAGGGCCTGGCCCACC
>WFUT01000116.1 GCA_015484845.1 Desulfobulbaceae bacterium | reverse complement strand
GCTTGAAGTATTCGTATACGTCTGCGCCCTTGATGCCTCGCATCTCCGGCAAAATTGCCAATTGCAGGATTTAGGTTGGTGTATTCCTGGCCGATCATGGTATACTGGGACCTGTTTGCCACGGCCGCAGGGTACGCAGGGCACAACGGGTGCAACGATCACTCCACCGGGGGCATCTTGTGAAGATCCTTGTCATCAACACGGGCAGTTCCTCGCTCAAGTTCCGGCTGTTTGACATGCAGGGGCTGGTCCGGCTCGCCTCCGGCCTGGTGGAGCGGATCGGCGAGGCCGATGGCAGGACACTGCTTCGTTTTCAGCCGCCTTCGGGTGACAGGGAAGAGCAGATCGAGCGCCGGCTGCGCATCGCCGACCATGGCCGGGCCATGGAGGAGATGCTGGCCCTGCTCGGTGAGAGCGGCCTGCTGGCCCATGCCGGCGAACTGGCCGGCATCGGGCACCGGGTGGTGCATGGCGGCGAGACCTTTCACGAGCCGGTCCGCATCGATGACCGTGTCCTGGAGGCCATTGCCGAGCTGGTGCCCCTGGCCCCCCTGCACAACCCGGCCAACCTGGTCGGTATCCGGGCCGCCATGGCCCGGGCCGCGGATGTGCCCCAGGTGGCGGTCTTTGACACCGCCTTTCACCAGGCCCTGCCCGAACACGCCTACCTCTACGGGCTTCCCTTTCATCTCTACGAAGAGCATCGCATCCGGCGCTACGGTTTCCACGGCACCTCGCACGGCTTTGTCTCCCGCCAGGCGGCCGCGTTTCTCGGCCGGCCCTATGGTGCGCTCAACAGCATCACCCTGCACCTGGGCAACGGGGCCAGTGCCGCGGCCATCCGCGGCGGCCGCTGCGTGGACACCTCCATGGGCCTCACGCCCCTGGAAGGGCTCCTCATGGGCACCCGCAGCGGGGATCTCGATCCGGCCATCCTCCTCTACCTGGCCCGGGAGACCGGCATGGACATCGACGGTCTCGACGATCTCCTCAATCGAAAGAGCGGGCTGCGGGGCATCTGCGGGGACAACGATATGCGGGCCATCATCGGCCGCGCCGCAGAGGGCGATGGCCGCGCCGCCCTGGCCCTGCGGATCTTCTGTTACCGGATCAAGAAGTATATCGGCGCCTACACCGCTGTCCTGGGCCGTGTGGACTGCCTGGTCTTCACCGGCGGTATCGGTGAAAACGCGGCCGTGGTCCGGGAGACGGCCTGCCGGGACCTCGAGCACCTGGGCATTGTCCTGGACCGGGAACGCAACCAGCGCCAGGGCCCGGCCATCCGGCCGATCCACCATGAGTCCTCGGATGTCAGCATCCTGGTCGTGCCCACCAACGAGGAGCTGGAGATCGCCCGCCAGGTGGTGCAGGTCCTTTCCTCCCCCAAGGTGCATACACCATGAAACTGCCTGGAAACAAGACAAAACTGGTCTGTACCATCGGCCCGGCCTCGGACGCGCCGGAGATGATCGAACAGATGATCGAGGCGGGCATGAACGTGGCCCGGCTGAACTTCTCGCACGGCGACTTCACCCACCATGGCGAGGTGATCGCCAGGATCCGGGCCGCCGCGGAAAAGACCGGCCAACGGGTGGCGATCATGGCCGACCTGCCCGGGCCCAAGATGCGCATCGGCAGGCTGGCCGAGGAACCGGTCATGCTGCGCCGGGGCGAGCGGTTCACCCTCACCGCCAGGCCCGGGGTCGGTGATGGCAGCCGGGTCTCCATCTCCATGCCCGGCCTGCCCGGCCTGGTGCACAGGGGAGAGACCCTGTTCCTGAACGACGGCCTGATCGAACTGCGGGTGGAGGAGGTGGCGGGCGACGATATCCACTGCACGGTGGTGGTGGGCGGCGAGCTGCGTTCGCGCAAGGGATTGAACATCCCGGGTATCGACCTGGGCACGAGCGCCTTTACCGAGCATGACCGCGAGTGCATGCGCTTTGCCCTGGAGCACGGCGTGGACGCGGTGAGCCAGTCCTTTGTCAACAGGGCCGCGGATATCGAAGACGTGCGCAGGGCCGCGGCCGAGCTGGGCTTTGATCCCTTTATCATTGCAAAGATCGAACGGGCCAGTGTGCGCGAGCACCTGGAGGAGATCCTTGTCGCCGCCGACGGCATCATGATCGCCAGGGGCGACCTGGGGGTGGAACTGCCCATCGAACAGATCGCGGTGGTCCAGAAGGAGATCACCGCCCTGGCCAACCTGCACGCCAGGCCGGTGATCACCGCCACCCAGATGCTGGAGTCCATGACCCGCAGCCGGCGGCCGACCCGGGCCGAGGCCACGGACGTGGCCAACGCGATCCTCGACGGTACTGACTGCGTCATGCTCTCCGAGGAGTCGGCCATGGGCAGGTATCCCCTGGAGTCGGTGCGGATGCTGGCCAGGATCGCCGCTGCCACCGAGCCCTTTCGCAAGCGGCACCGGCACGAGCATGCGCCCAGGGAGCACATGGCGGGATACGTGCCCGACGAGATGGACGTTATTGCCTGGAGCGTGGAGAACATCATTGCCCGTATCGACAGGGTGGCCGCCGGGCTCACGCCCACGGCCAGCGGCTATTCCGCCCGCAGCCTGGCCCGGTTCCGGCTGCCGGTCTGGATCATCGCGGTCAGCCCCAGCGAGAAGACCTGCCAGGAGCTGCAGTTCTCCTACGGTGTCTTCGCCCTGCTGGAGAAGGAACATCCCGGAGACTGGACCGCGTACGCCCGCCGCTATGCCGCCGCCCTGGGCCTGGAGGGCACCTGTATCATCCAGACCGAGGGCCCATCCCCGGACCATCCCTCGGCCAATTACCGGATGGAGATCATCAAGCTCTAGGGGCTGCCGGCCCGGCCGCTGCCCGGCCCGACCGTCCCTGCCACAACGAGTGAGGCCATGAAGATCCTGACCACCCCGGCCATGAACCGCTGCATCGGCTGCCATTCCTGTTCCCTGGCCTGTGCCCGCCTGGTGCACGGCCGCCTCTCCTGGGACACGGCCGGCATCCGCATCCGCTCCTCCGGCGGCCTGACCACCGGTTTCACCGCGGCCCACTGCCTGGCCTGTTCCCCGCCCACCTGCGCGGCCCACTGTCCCACGGGCGCCCTGGTCCCGCGCCGCGGCGGCGGGGTCACTGTGCGGCGGAAACTGTGCATCGGCTGTGGCGAGTGCGTCGTGGCCTGTCCGGTGGACGCCATCTTCCAGCACGGTGCCGAGATCTTTGTCTGCATCCACTGCGGCCGCTGCGTGCAGTTCTGTCCCCATCACTGCCTGGCCCTGGAGGAAAGGGACACCAACCGTGTGGAGGCGTCACCATGATCAGGGATCATTTCAGGGTACTGGTGGTCGACCTGGGCCGCGGCCGCGGCCGCATCGAAGAGGTTGACGGCCGGGACAGCGTGGCCGGCGGCAGTGGCCTGGCCGCCATGCTCTTTGCCAGGTATGGCTCGGCGGACCGGCCCTGGGACGATCCCGGCCAGCCGCTGATCTTCGCCATCGGCCCCCTGACCGGCCTCTTTCCCCTGATGAGCAAGACGGTCTGCGCCTTTTGTTCGCCCTACCTGGACCAGTACACCGAGAGCCATGCCGGCGGCCGCAGCGCGCTTGCCCTGCGCTTTGCCGACCTGGACGGGCTGGTGATCACCGGCCATGCGCCCACCCTGTCCTGCCTGGTGGTGGGATCGCGCACCCTGGCCGTGGAGGATGTCCATTTCATGGCCGGCATGGACGTGCTGGAGTCGGGCAAGCTGCTGCGCTCCATGTTCGGCGGCTCCGGCCATCGCAGTATCCTGCGGATCGGTGCGGCCGGCGAGCAGGGGGTGGCCATGTCCTGCATCAATGCGGATACCTACCGCCACTTTGGCAGGCTGGGCGGCGGCGCGGCCATGGGGGTGAAGAACCTCAAGGCCATCGTTGTCCTGGGAGACGCGGTCTTTGACCTGCCGCCGGGCAGGACCTATGCGGACCTCTTCTCCCGGGTCTACGGGCTGGTGACCGCCACCGGCATGATGACCAAGTACCATAACCTGGGCACGGCCGCCAACCTCGCCAGCCTCAACAAGATCCGGGCCCTGCCCTGGCGCAACCTCCAGGCCACCAGCGACGCGGCCATCACCGGCGTCAGCGGCGAGCGGTTCGCCGAGGAGGCCCTGCTCCGCAACTCGGCCTGTTCCGGCTGCCCGGTGGGCTGCATCCATGTCGGGTTCGTGCGGGAGCAGTTCATGGCCGCGCACCGCTACCTGCTCAAGCAGGTGGCCTATGACTATGAGCCCATATTTTCCCTGGGCACCATGCTCGGCATCACCAGCGCCTTTGCCGTGCTCGATGTCCTGGACCAGGTGGAACGGTCCGGCCTGGATGCCATGTCGGCCGGCGTCGCCCTGGCCTGGGCCACCGAGGCCACGGAAAAGGGTGTGATCGGCGAGCGCGAGACCATTGTCCGCCTGCGCTTCGGTGACCGGGACGGCTACTGCCGGGCCGTGCAGGCCCTGGCCGGGGCGGAAAACGATTTTTACCGGTTGCTGGGCCGGGGCACCCTGCACGCGGCCCGGGAATATGGTGGTGAAGAGTTTGCCTGCGTGCTTGGCCAGGAGATGGCCGGTTACGCCACCGGCGAGGTCTTTTTTGTCAGCCAGTCGCAGGGATTTCGGCACTCGCACCTGGACAGCGGCGGCTATTCCTATGACCAGCAGCACGCGGAGCGCGACGTGCAGGCGGCAGTGGATTTCCTGGTTCGCGACGAGGCCGAGCGGTGCGTGTTGACCTCCATGGTTTCCTGCCTCTTTGCCCGCAGCGTCTACAGCCGGGACCTGCTCGGTGAGTGCCTGCAGAGCCTGGGTTGCCCGGGCCTGGCCTCGGGCCTGGAGGCGCTGGGTCCCCGGGTGCAGAGGATGCGCTGGCAGCTCCGCATCCAGACCGGCTTTTCGCCGGGAAGCGTGGCGATCCCCAAGCGGTTTTACCGGCTCAGCAACTGGAAGGGCGCCATTGACCCGGCCTACCTGGAAGAGCTGAAGGGTGCCTACGGCCGGGCGATCATGGCGCTGGCCGGTGGCGGCAAGAGTGGCTGACAGGCCGGCAGTCGCGGAAGAAGTAAAATGAAAACGAGTGGTTACATAACCTGTGACCGCTTGCGAAGCAGCAGGTCCGGAGAAAAGGCAGGGTGCCGGCGGTTGGGGCGGCATCCTGGATCCGTTATCTTTGATCCACAGGAGCGCACCCATGGCAAAGGCGAAGAAGAAGGATGCAAAGAAGGCCCGGAAAAAACTGACCAGGAAAGAGCAGGAAGAGCTCAACAAGCTCAAGCGGGCCTTTGCCTATAACCTCTTCTACCAGCAGGGCAAGACCGTGCGCACGGCCAGCCTGAACGACTATTACCTGGCCGTGGCCCACACCGTGCGCGATCGCATGCAGCACCTGTTCGTCAACTCGGTGGAGGCCCTGTTCGACAAGGAGAGCAAGGTGGTCTGCTACCTGTCGGCGGAGTTTCTGCTTGGCCCGCACCTGGCCAACAACCTGATCAACCTGGGGCTCTACGACCTGGTGCGGCGGGCCGCCCTGGAGACCGGGCTCGATTTTGAGGCCATCCTGGAGCACGAGGAGGAGCCGGGCCTGGGTAACGGCGGCCTGGGGCGGCTCGCCGCCTGCTACCTGGATTCGCTGGCCACCCTGCAGGTCCCGGCCATCGGCTACGGCATCCGCTACGAGTTCGGCATGTTCGACCAGGAGATCGTCGACGGCTGGCAGAAGGAGCTCAGCGACCGTTGGCTGCAGCCCGGCAACCCCTGGGAGATCAAGAAGCCGGACATGGCCTGTGACGTGGGCTTTGGCGGCCACACCGAGATCTATCACACCGAACAGGGGCACCGCCGGGTGCGCTGGATCCCGGCCCGGGTCATCACCGGCATCCCCTATGACACCCCGATTCCCGGCTACCGGGTCAACAACGTCAACCTGTTGCGCCTCTGGAGCGCCGAGGCGCCCAAGTCCTTTGACTTTGATGACTTCAATATCGGCGACTACTATGGCGCCGTGGAGGAGAAGATCGCGGCCGAGAACATCACCAAGGTCCTCTATCCCAATGATGAGCAGTTCCAGGGCAAGCGGCTGCGCCTGGAGCAGCAGTACTTCTTTGTCTCCTGCTCCCTGCAGGACATGATCCGTATCCACCTGTTCATGCAGGACAGCCTGGACAACTTCCATGAATACTTTGCCGCCCAGCTCAACGACACCCACCCGGCCGTGGCCGTGCCCGAGCTGATGCGGCTGCTGGTCGATGTCCACCGCTACGACTGGGACCGGGCCTGGGAGATCACCCGCAACACCCTCTGTTACACCAACCACACCCTGCTGCCCGAGGCCATGGAGAAGTGGCAGCTCGACCTGTTCTCCAGCCTGCTGCCGCGGCACATGGAGATCATCTACGAGATCAATCACCGCTTCCTGGACCAGGTACGCCTGAAGTATCCCGGTGACGAGGCGCGCCTCCGGCGGATGTCGATCATCGACGAGGATGGTCCCCGCTACGTGCGCATGGCCAACCTGGCCTGCGTGGGGTCCAGGGCCATCAACGGCGTGGCCGCCATGCACACCAGGCTGCTGCGCGACCATACCCTGCGGGACTTCAACGAGATGTACCCGGGCAAGATCCGCAACGTGACCAACGGGGTCACGCCGCGGCGCTGGATGGTGCTTGCCAATCCCCGCCTGGCGGCCCTGCTCAACGAGACCGTCGGCGAGGGGTGGATCACGGACCTGCGGCGGCTGGAAAAACTGGAGAAGCTGGTGGATGACGCCGGGTTCCGGCAGGCATGGCGGCGGGTCAAGGAGGAGAACAAGCGTGATGTCGCAGACCTGGCCCACCGCCACCTGGGCATCAGCGTGGACCCGCAGGCCATGTTCGATGTCCAGGTCAAGCGGATCCACGAGTACAAGCGCCAGCACCTCAATGTCCTGCACATCATTACCCTGTACATCCGTCTCAAGAACGATCCCGCGCTGGATATCCCGCCCCGTTTCTTTGTCTTTGGCGGCAAGGCGGCGCCGGGCTACTCCATGGCCAAGCGGATGATCAAGCTCATCACCTCGGTGGCCGACGTGGTCAACAACGACCCTGACATCAACGGCCGGCTCAAGGTCTACTTTGTCCCCAATTACAACGTCAAGACCGGCCATATCGTCTACCCCATGGCCGATCTCTCGGAACAGATCTCCCTGGCCGGCAAGGAGGCCTCGGGCACCGGCAACATGAAGTTCTCCATGAACGGCGCCCTGACCATCGGCACCCTGGACGGTGCCAATGTCGAGATCCGTGAGGAGGTGGGGGCGGACAACTTTTTCCTCTTCGGCCTGACCGTGGACGAGGTCATGGAGCTCAAGGCCTCGGGCTACAACCCCATGGACTGGTACCGGGCCAACGACGAGCTGCGGGGGGTGATCGACCTGGTCGCCTCGGGCCACTTCTCCCACGGAGACCGGGAACTGTTCCGGCCCGTTGTCGATTCCCTGCTCTACCACGATCCCTTTCTGCTCCTTGCCGATTACCACTCCTATGTCGAGTGCCAGGACCAGGTGGGCCAGGTCTTCCAGGACAGGGAGCGGTGGACCAGGATGTCGATCCTCAACGTGGCCCGGATCGGAAAGTTCTCCTCGGACCGTTCCATTGATGAATACTGTCACAAGATCTGGGATGTTCGCCCCTTTCCGGTGGAGCTGAAGTGGCAGCGTCTGCCCGAGGACGGGGTGTTGTTTCCCAGGCCACGATCGTTGCAGGAGGAGAGCCATGCAGAAAAGTAGCCCACCCTGTGATTTCACGATATTCGGCGTCCTGGGGGATCTTTCCCGGCGCAAACTGATCCCCTCGCTCTACCAGCTCGACCGGGCCGGTCTCCTGCACCCGGAGACCCGGATCATCGGCGTGGCCCGGCACGAGATCGACCGCGACGAGTTCGTGGACACCATGCGCCAGAGCCTTGAGACCTTTGTCAGCGATCCCCTGGACGCGGAGGTCGTCGGCCGCCTGCTCGACCGGCTGCTCTACGTGCTGGTCAACCTGGACCGGCCCGACGAGTACCAGCGGTTGGCCGAGGTGGTGGACCAGGAAAAACGGATCATGATCAACTACTTCTCGGTCGGACCCTTCCTGTTCGACGATATCTGCCGCGGCCTGGACCATGCCGGGCTCATCACGCCGACCAGCCGGGTGGTCCTGGAGAAGCCCATCGGCCGGGACCTGAAGTCCTCCCGCGAGATCAACGATATCGTGGCCCGGGTCTTTGCAGAGGAACAGGTCTACCGGATCGACCACTACCTGGGCAAGGAGACGGTCATGAACCTGCTGGCCCTGCGCTTTGCCAACTCCATCTTCACCACCAACTGGGACCACAATACCATCGATCATGTCCAGATCACCGTGGCCGAGGAGGTGGGCATCGAGGGCCGCTGGGGCTATTTCGACAAGTCGGGCCAGTTGCGGGACATGGTCCAGAACCACCTGATGCAGATCCTGACCCTGGTGGCCATGGAGCCTCCGGTCAACCTGCGCGGCGACAGCCTGCGCAACGAGAAGCTCAAGGTGCTCAAGGCGTTGCGGCCGATCACCATCGACAACGTGGACGAGAAGACGGTGCGCGGCCAGTACACGGCCGGTTTTATCAAGGGGCGGCCCGTGCCCGGCTACCTGGAGGAGAAGGGCGGCAACCCGCATTCCACCACCGAGACCTTTGTCGCCATCCGGGTGGACATCGACAACTGGCGCTGGGCCGATGTGCCCTTCTACCTGCGCACCGGCAAGGCCATGGCCACCAAGCGCAGCGAGGTGGTGATCAACTTCAAGCGGCTTCCCCACAACATCTTCAGTGATTCCTACAAGAAGCTGCCGCCCAACAAGCTGGTGATCCGGCTGCAGCCCGACGAGGGCGTGGAGATCGAGATGCTGAACAAGATCCCCGGCATCGGCGAGGGCGTGCGGTTGCAGCGGACCATGCTCGATCTCAGCTTTTCCGAGGCCTTCAAGGAGGAACGGATCGCCGATGCCTACGAACGGCTGATCCTGGAGGTCATGCGGGGCAACCAGGCCCTGTTCATCCACCGGGACGAGGTGGAGCTGGCCTGGACCTGGATCGACTCCATCCAGAACGCCTGGGCCCAGAGCAGCGAGCCGCCCAAGTCCTACCCGGCCGGTTCCTGGGGGCCGGTGGCCTCGGTGGCCCTGCTGGCGCGGGACAACCGCGAGTGGGAGGAATAGGATGCGGAATATCGAGTGGCGGGAATATCAAGGGCCGGACGTCCTGGTCCGGGACCTGGCCGACCGGATATGCGATCTGCTGGCCAGCAGTATCAGGGAGCGGGGCACGGCAGGGTTTGCTGTCTCGGGGGGATCGACACCGGTACCGCTGTTTGTCGAGCTGTCGCGGCGGCAACTCGACTGGGAGCGGGTGGTCGTCACCCTGGTGGACGAGCGCTGGGTGGAGCCCTCGCACCCGGATTCCAACGAGCGGTTGATCCGGACCCACCTCCTGCGGGAGCAGGCGGCAAGGGCGCGCCTGGTGGGTATGAAGACCGGGCACGACGATGCGCGGGCCGGGGAGGCGGCCTGCGAGGAGCGGCTGCGCCAGGTGCCCCGGCCCTTTGCCGCCCTGGTCCTGGGCATGGGCAACGACGGCCACACGGCCTCGCTCTTTCCCGGTGCCGACCGGTTGGCCGAGGCCACGGCCATGGACTCGGGCAGGCTCTGCATGGCCCTTGTTCCACCCCGCGCGCCCCATGCCCGCATGACCCTGACCCTGCCCGCGATCCTCGATTGCCGGCAGATCTTTCTCTTTATCACTGGCCGGGAAAAGAGGCGGGTCTATGAACAGGCCCTGGCCGGCGGGCCGCCGGAGGAGATGCCCATCCGCTTCATCCTCGGCCAGGAGCGGACGCCGGTCATGGTCTGCTGGGCGGCCGCGGCCGATGAAGGGCCGGGTGGAGGGTGAACAGTGTCCCCCAGACAAGGGCCGCGGGTCGCAAACGTCCTGTGATCAGTTGCCGAACACTTCTCCCGGCGTTTCCGCAGTCAGGACGCGCTCGGACCACAGAACGAGCTGTTCCTCGTCAGCCTGGTCAATACGTTCGGCAAGTTCGTCTGGTATGGGGCCGAACTTTTTTTCCATGAGACGAACCAGGATCCTGCGGGCGCTCCGGCGTTGCCCCTGTTGGAGGCCCTGTTGGAGGCCCTTCTGGAGACCCTTCTGGAGACCCTTCTGGAGGCCTCTTTCCATGGACTGCCTGTTCCATTCCTTGACACGTTCAGCGAGCATGGTCTGTACCTCATCGAGTTCTTCGAGGACCGGTTGGTCGGTTGCTTCAAAACGGGCCGGGAAGAGGACCCTGCTGAACCAGACCGTAAAGGCCCGGCGCAGGGAGTCCTGGCCCGGGGCCCCGAGCCACTGCAGGAGGCTGGTTACCACCTGGAGCAGTTGCTCCGGCTCCCTGCTGTTTTCCAGGCGGAAGAGCGCCGCCACCAGGTTGTTGAGGGACTGGAGATCCGCATCGCGGAAGTCCCGCTCCGCCAGGAGCAGGTAGCGCAGGTGGGGACGGTAATGGCCCAGACCGCCGGGGACGTCCTGGACCAGGAGGTTGATGTCGGTGGCCGCTGTCCAGGTACTCTCGCCATTGTAGAGGACCACCGGCAGGACCGGCGGCAGCCGGTCCCCGCTGCTGACCTGCCCGGTGCGGACCAGGTCCTGGTAGAGCAGGCCGACATAGGTCATGATCCGTACCGCCATCCAGTGATCGACACTGGACTGGAATTCCAGCAGGAGATAGACGTAGAGCCAGTCCCTGCCCCAGCGCACCCGCCAGATCACGTCGTCCTCCCTGCCGCGCAGATCGTCACTGACATAGCTGCCATTGACTTTTTCCAGGGTGGAAAAGTCCAGGTGATCGACCCACTCTTCCCGGACAAATCCCTTGAGGAGATCCTCCACCATCCGGGCATGGGAGAAGAGAAACTTGTAGGCGTTGTCATGTTCGGCCATGGTGGCGTCTCTGTGCGCAGGAGGAGCGGATATCCTGCAGGTTACCTGAAGCGGCGGGCTTCGTCAACATGAGGGTCGGCAGGCGGCGCCAGGCAGGCGCGACCGCAGCCTGCCCTTCTGCGCTGGACAAGACGGCAAGACAGTGGCATCATGGCAGGATCAGTGGTCGAGGTCTTCAGGCCGGCCTGCACATCTTTTTCCGGACAGGAGGAACATACCATGCACAGCGAGGTCGAGCGGGTCACCCGACGCATCATCGAGCGGAGCCGGAAGAACCGGGAACAGTACCTGCAGCGGCTCGAGGAGGCCCGGGGCCAGGGGACGTACCGCAGGCAGCTTCCCTGCAGCAACCTGGCCCATGACCTGGCGGCCTGCGCCCCGGAATGCCGCCGCGCCCTGATGGACGACACGGTTCCCAATATCGCCATCATCTCGGCCTATAACGACCTGGTCTCGGCCCACCAGCCCTACCGGGACTATCCGGCCATTATCCGGGAGGCGGTGACGGCGGCCGGCGGCACCTGCCAGTTCGCCGGCGGCGTCCCGGCCATGTGCGACGGCGTGACCCAGGGCGAGCCGGGCATGGACCTGAGCCTGATCAGCCGGGACGTGATCGCCATGGCCACGGTGATCGCGCTTTCCCACAATGTCTTTGACGGCGCGCTGCTGCTCGGGGTCTGTGACAAGATCCTGCCCGGCCTGCTCATGGGCGCGCTCCAGTTCGGTCACCTGGCCATGCTCCTGGTCCCGGCAGGCCCCATGACCCCGGGCCTGCCCAACCGGGAGAAGGCGCACGTGCGCGAGCTCTTTGCCGAGGGCAGGATCACGCGCGAGGAGCTCCTGGCCTACGAGGTCAGGTCCTACCACAGTCCCGGCACCTGCACGTTCTACGGTACGGCCAACTCCAACCAGCTCATGGCCGAGATGCTGGGGCTGCACCTGCCGGGCGCCTCGTTTGTCAACGCGGGCACGCCGCTGCGCGAGGCCCTGACCCGGGCCGCGGCGGCCCGGGCCGCCACAATCACCCACCTGGGCGATGCCTACACCCCCATCGGCCGGGTGGTGAGCGAGAAGGCGGTGGTCAACGCCATGGTGGGCCTGCTGGCCACGGGCGGCTCCACCAACGAGACCCTGCACCTGGTGGCCATTGCCCGTGCCGCCGGCATCCGCATCGACTGGGATGACTTTGCCGATCTCTCCGACGCGGTGCCCCTGCTGGTGCGGATCTATCCCAACGGGCCCGGCGACATCAACGCCTTCCAGCAGGCCGGCGGCATGGCGCTCCTGGTCCGGGAGCTGCTGGCCGGCGGCTTTCTGCATCCGGACGTGGAGACCGTGGCCGGCCCGGGCCTGGAGCGGTACACCACGGCCCCGCACCTGGAAGGGGGGCAGGCTGTCTGGCGGCCGGGCCCGGACCAGGCCGAGGACCCGGAGGTCATTGCCCCGCGGCAGACGCCCTTTGCCCCCAGCGGCGGCATCAAGGTGCTGTCGGGCAACATGGGCCGGGCGATCATGAAGGTCTCGGCCCTGGAGCAGGGGGCCGCCACCCTGGTGGAGGCGCCGGCCATGGTCTTCCACAGCCAGCACGCCCTGGAGGAGGCCTTTCATGCCGGCCGCCTGGATCGCGATCTCGTGGCCGTGGTCCGTTTCCAGGGGCCGCAGGCCAATGGCATGCCCGAACTGCACAAGCTGATCACCTACCTCTCCATCGTCATGGACCATGGCCACACGGTGGGCTTGGTCACCGACGGCCGCCTGTCCGGCGCCTCGGGCAAGGTACCCTTTGCCATCCACCTGACGCCCGAGGCCTTCTGCGGCGGCATGCTGGCCAAGGTCCGGGACGGGGACCTCATCCGCATGGACGCGGCCGCCGGCGTCCTGGAACTCAAGGTGAGCAACGAGGAACTGGTGGCGCGCGAGTATGCCACCCCGGAGCTGACCTCGGAACGCTATGGCTACGGCCGGCAGATCTTCGCTCCCCTGCGCAAGGACCTGCTCGGCGCCGAGGAGGGCGGCAGCTCGATCTTCACCTATGTGCACGAGAGCTGCAACGTGGTGTTCCCCCATGACTGAACCTGTCAGCGAGGCAAGAGCAATGGACAACTGGAAGATGACGCCCATGGATATCCTCGGCGCCGGCCCGGTGATCCCGGTGATGGTGATCGAGGATGCGGACCTGGCCGTGCCCCTGGCCCGGGCCCTGCTCGCGGGCGGGGTGCGGGTGCTGGAGATCACCTTGCGCAGCGATGCGGCGGTGGAGGCGATCCGGCGGATCAGCGGCGAGGTGGAAGGCGCCCTGGTCGGCGCCGGCACCGTGCTGTCGGAGCAGGACCTGGCAGCGGTGACCGCGGCCGGCGCGGTCTTTGCCATCAGTCCTGGCCTGACCCCGACCCTGCTCGAGGTGGCGGCCACAGGCACCATTCCCCTGATCCCCGGCATCTCCACGGTCTCGGAGCTGATGACGGGCATGGAGAAGGGGTATCGGCACTTCAAGTTCTTCCCTGCCGCCGCGGCAGGGGGAACGGCCATGCTCCGCGCCATTGCCGGGCCCTTTCCCGACATGGTCTTCTGTCCCACCGGTGGCGTGTCGGCGGCCAACTACCGCGACTATCTCGCCCTGGCCAACGTGGCCTGCGTGGGCGGCTCCTGGCTGGCCCCGAAACAGCTTGTTCGCGACCGGGACTGGCCGGCAATCACCCGGCTTGCCGCCGCGGCCGTGGCCGGGGCGCAATAACGGCCTTACTTTTCATCTTCTTGAGATCGCTGTGTTTTTCCCGACAGGAAGCAGCGCAGCGCCTGTTCCGTGGATGCTGCCAGAAAGTCTTCCGCGTTGCGCATGGCCGCATCCAGGGAGACGGGGCCGGGACAGATGGAGAAGACCGCGTCAATGCCCCGCTGGTGCAGCTCACCCAGGTCGTCGCCCACGCTGCCGGCCAGGGCCAGGCAGGGGATGCCCCGGCTCCGGGCCCGGGCCGCGACCCCGGCCGGCGCCTTGCCGAACGCGGTCTGGAAATCGATCTGTCCCTCGCCGGTCAGGACCAGGTCCGCATCGGTGAGTTTGTCGTCCAGGCCGACCAGCTCCAGGAGCAGGTCGATGCCCGGCACCAGCTCGGCGCCGAGAAAGGCATACAGGCCGGCGCCCAGGCCGCCGGCCGCGCCTGCGCCCGGCATGGCGGCCACATCCAGGCCCAGGTCGGCGTGGATGACCCGGGCCAGGTTGGCCAGACCCCGTTCCAGGGCCTCCACCTCCTGCGGGGAGGCGCCTTTCTGGGGGGCATAGACCCGGGCCGCACCCTCGGGGCCGATGAGGGGGTTGGTGACATCGCAGAGGGCCTGGAAACGGACCCGGCCCACCCGGGGGTCGAGTTCAGAGATGTCGATGTGGCGGACCTGTTCCAGGCTGCCGCCCACCGGCCGTACCGGCCGGCCGTCACCATCGAGGAAGCGTACGCCCAGGGCCGTGGCCATGCCCATGCCGCCATCGTTGGTGGCGCTGCCGCCGATGCCGACGATGATCCGCTCCACGTCAAGATCAAGGGCCGCCCTGATCAGCTCGCCCGTGCCCAGGGTGGTGGTCTGCATGGGATTGCGCTCATCCTCGGCCAGCAGGGCCAGGCCGCTGGCCAGGGCCATCTCGATGGCGGCCAGGCGCATCTCCGGCACCAGGCAGAACTCGGCCTCCACCAGGTGGAAGCGGGGCCCGGTGACCAGGAGCCTCCGGCGTTCGCCGTGCAGGGCCTCGCGGGCCACCTCGACCAGGCCGTCGCCGCCGTCGGCCACCGGCACCCGCACGACCTCGGCGTCGGGCAGGACCCGCCGGATGCCGGTCTCCATGGCGGCGGCCACCTGGCCGGCGGTCAGGGAGCCTTTGAAGGCATTGGGTGCGGCAACGATTTTCATGGTTTCCTCTGCTGTTCACAGTTCGGGATACAGAGTATACCCTTTTCCAGTTGTTCTGTCACTCTACGCCCATACCTGTTGCTGCTGATTTCCCTTTATGAATGGCCTCTTTTGGCGTAGACTGGCGGGAGAGAGCATGCTGAAAATACAACTCTGCAGCCGCCATGAGCCCGCCTGACAGGAAAAATTTTTTCATTTGCAGCCAGTGTGGTTACCAGAGCAGGAAGTGGCTTGGCCGCTGCCCGGACTGCGGTGAATGGGACACCCTGGCCGAACAGCAGGAACCCGCGACGACCACCGGCACGGGCCGCAGGGCCGAGGTCTATTCCCTGGCCACGGCGCCGGCAACCGACCATGCCCGCCTGGTGACCGGCATCGGCGAGATGGACCGGGTCCTGGGCGGCGGTATCGTTCCCGGTGCGGTGGTCCTCATCGGCGGCGATCCGGGGATCGGCAAGTCCACCCTGATCCTGCAGCTGCTCTCCGCCCTGGCCGGCGCTGGACGCAGGGTTCTCTACGTGACCGGCGAGGAGTCCATCCAGCAGGTCCGCATGCGCGCCGCCCGCCTGCAGGTGGCCGACGAGGAGATCTACCTGGCGGCGGAGAACTGTGTCGAGTCCATCCTTGGCCTGGCCGGCGAGGTCGGGCCGGGGCTCCTGGCCGTTGACTCGATCCAGACCCTGTACAGCCGCGAGGTGGGCTCGGCACCGGGCTCGGTCACCCAGGTGCGCGAGTCCACGGCCCGGCTGCTCACCCTGGCCAAGTCCACCGACCTGCCGGTGCTGCTCATCGGCCACGTGACCAAGGACGGCGCCATCGCCGGCCCGCGGGTGCTCGAGCACATGGTGGACGCGGTGCTCTACTTCGAGGGCGACAGGGGCCAGGTCTTTCGCATCCTGCGCACGGTCAAGAACCGGTTCGGCTCCACCAACGAGATCGGTGTCTTCGAGATGAAGGAATCCGGGCTTGCCGAGGTGGCCAATCCCTCGGCCCTGTTCCTGGCCGAGCGGCCAAAGGGCGTGCCCGGCTCGGTGGTCCTGCCGAGCATGGAGGGCACCCGGCCCATCCTGGTGGAGGTGCAGGCCCTGGTCAGCCCGTCCAGCCCGGGTTCGGCCCGACGGACCGCCATTGGCGCCGATCCGCAGCGGCTGGCCCTGCTCACCGCGGTGCTGGAGAAGAAGATCGGTGTCACCCTGTTTGACCAGGACATCTTTCTCAATATTGCCGGCGGCATCCGGGTGGACGAGCCGGCCCTGGACCTGGGCGTGGTGGTGGCCCTGCTCTCCAGCCTGTTCGAGAAGGCGGTGGATCCGGCCACGGTGGTCTGCGGCGAGGTGGGGCTGGCCGGCGAGATCCGCGCCGTGGGCCAGATGGACCAGCGGCTGCGCGAGGCCGGGCGGCTGGGCTTCACTACCTTCCTGATGCCCGAGTCCGGGGCGCGTCGGCTCGATGGCACGTCCGGACATGGCATGCGGGTGGTGCCGGTGCGGACGGTCCGGGAAGTGATGGAACGCGTCTTTCAATCGACATAGGAGCCGGCATGGATTTCAAGGCCCATTTCGAGCGCTCGTGGGAGGTGTTCACCGCCCACCTGGCACCGCTTCTGATCACCACCCTGGCCCTGGCCGGGATCAGCCTGGTGAGCCTGGGGATCATGGCGCCGGTCTGCATGGCCGGCTACACGCAGTCCCTGCTGCTCGCCCTGCGCGATGGCAGAAGGCCCCAGGTCCGGGACCTGTTCTCCCGCATGGATCTCTTCTTTCCCCTGCTCGCCTTTTCCATCCTGCTGGCCCTGGTCACCCTGGCCGGCTTTGCCCTCCTGCTCGTGCCGGGGATCGTGGTGGTGCTGGCGGTTTCGTTCGGCCTGGTCTACATGCTGCCACTGATGGTCGATCGGAACATGGGGCTGGTGGACGCGGCCAGGGAGAGTGTCCGCATGGCCCTGGAACCGCCGGTCTTTGAGCAGGTCGCCGTGGTCGCGGTCTACCTGGTCCTGAACTCCATTGGCAACTCCAGCGGCGTGGGGTTGCTGTTCACCGCGCCCTATTCCACCATTTTTCTGCTCACCGTCTACGAGGTCAAGCACCGCCGCCTGCTGACCGGACCCTGAGACAATCCCTTTATGGCAAAGAGAAAAAAGAAAAGGAGCAGGACATCGCAGGCGGCCCAGGTCGAGGCGGTGCTCGGTGGCCGGGTCAGGTTGACGCCCCTTGAGCTCATCCGGCTGATCCACAGGGTCAATCCCAGCGGCGAGTCGCTTGCCGCCTCCCGGCGCGCGGAGCGGTACCGGCTCAAGGCGCGGCTGCAGAGCCTGCTGCTGCGGGAGCATGGCGAGAGCCTCGTGGTCGAGCAGGACCGTGACGATCCGCGGGTCATCAGCCTGCGGCTGAAACATTTTGACGAGGACGCCTGCCATGCCCTGCTGCCGGAGCTGGAGGACGATGCCAGGTCCCTGGCCCAGCGGATGCTCGATGAAGGCGTAGACGACCGCTCCCCGCTTGCCGGGCCCGCGGCCGGTGAAGATGCCCCTGCCCGGCCGGCGGACCGGGGCAGGGAAAGGCCTGTAAATGATGATCGCTATTCGCGGGCAGAGCTCCTGGCCCTGGCCCGGCAAGCCCTGGAGGAGTACGACTTTGAGCAGTGCGAGCGCTTCCTGCGCCAGGCCTGCAGGCAGGCCGGCGGCGAGCCGGAACCCTGTCGCGCCCTGCTGGAGCTCTATCTTGACCACCTGGCTGCCTATGACCGGGCAGTGGAGCTTGGCAGGGAGATGGAGCGCCGGGTGGGAAAGGATGAGGGGGTGCGGGGCCTGCTCGCCCTGGCGCATGCCAGGGCCGGGCAGCCGGAAGAGGCCGTGAGGCTGCTGGCCAGGAAACTGCCGCCCCGGGGGAGCGAGGCCTGCCTGTATGCCGGCCTGGCATTTGCCGACCGCGGCGACCTGGACCAGGCCATGCTCTGTTACCACCGGCTGCAGCCAGGGGACCTGCCTGACCTGCAGGACAAGGTTCGGCAGCTTGCCGGCCGGATCGAGGATCTGCGGGCCGAGCAGGCCAGGCCGCTGCTGGAGGCGATGGAGGGGGCATACCAGGCCGGGGACCTGGAGGGTGCGCAACGGCTGGCCGAAGAACTGCTGCGGCAGGATCCGGGCCGGAAGGAGGCCCGCCGGATCCGGGATCTCTGTCACAGGCGACGGCAGGAAGAGAAGGTCGAACAGCTCCTTGCCCGGGCCGATGGTGCCCACGCCCGTGGCGACCATCGGCGCGAGGCGGAACTGCTGCGCAGGATCATGGAAGAGCAGGGCCGGGACCAAGCCCTTGAAAAGCGTCTGCGCCGGTCCCTGGAAAAGGCCGAAGAACAGGATGCCCGCAAGGCGGCCGCCGAGGTGCAGCGTCAGCTTGAACAGGGACGGTTGCGCGCGGGGTTGCAGGGGTTCCTGGACCTGCCCCGCAGGTACCGGCAGGAGGTGGCGGCGGGTTCGGACAGTTCCCTGCTGTCGGCCGTGGAACAGATCCTGGAGACCAGGAGCGCCTACAAGCCCGGCAGGATCGTCGAGGCGGTCATGGCGCTGGCCGAGGCGGAAGAGCGCCTTGATGCGGGGGAAGACCCGGCTGCCGCCCTGGCCCTGCTGGATGGTCATGCCAGGATCCTGGCCCCGGTTCGCGAGGCCGCCCTCCTCCGGTCACGGGCCCTGGAGCGGTTACAGGAGCTGGAACAGCGCCGGGTCCGGGAGTTGTTCCGGGCCGCGGACCAGGCCGCGGACCAGGCCGAGACCCTGCGTCACTGCATCGACGAGCTGTCGCGCATGGACCTGGCGCCGGCGCAGGAAGAGCGGTTGCGCGGGCTGCAGGCAACCCTCCATGCCCTGGAGCAACGACAGGAACTGGAACAGGGGTATGCCAGTGCCCTGTCCCGCCGGGACCACCTGGCCGCCCGCCACCTGGCCCGGGAACTCGCGGGCCGTGCCGATGCCGATACCTGGCAGGAGAAGGCCGCCTTTCACCAGCAGGCCATGGTCGAGCAGTGGCGCCTTGCCTCGTTTCCTGTCAGCCGTCTAGCGCCGGCCTATCATTTTTTCCTGGGCCATAACGATCTCGAGAGCAGGCGGGCGATCCTGGTCGACGAGGGCCGGCAGGCCGTGGCAGTGGCTTCCTTTGACAGGCTGCTGGCGCTCTACATCGTCGATGTCCGGCAGCAGCGGCTGCAGCGGGTCGTTGCCCTGCAGACACCCGCTGCCCTGAAGTTCCCGGAGATCCAGGCCGTGGACGATACGCTCTGGATCAGCGGTGAGGCATATGCCGTCCAGGTGGCACCATGGCAACCGGATATCCTCGCCTGGCATGATTACTCCATGTTCGTGCAGCAGGATGAGCTGCTCGAGGAAATGCACCTGTTCCCGCGCCAGGGATATGCCTGGCTGAATGTACGCAGCCAGGACCACAGGGAGACGATCATTGTCGTGAACATGGCGACACGGCAGGTCGAACGGCGATTTCCGTCCAGGGCCATCCCCATACGGCTGCAGTACGAGGAGAGGACAGAAGTACTGGACGCCCCCCTCTTTCCGCCCCTGAACATCAGGATGCTCTCCCCGCGGGGAACGGTGCAGGGCGAGATGCGGCTGAGCGGCAGGGAGATTGTCTGCGGCGCCACCTTTCATCCCGACGGCAACCACTACCTGCTGGCGCTCCGGCCGGAGTCGGAAGACGATTATTTCCTGGCAGGGCCGACCGGCCTTCCGGAGAGCGAAGAGGAGCGAATCCGGATTTGTTGTCTTGCACCGGACGGCCGGGAAACCACGGAGCCCCTGGTCCTTGAGAACATGGAGGCCGAGAGCATCGGCACTCTTCATGCCGTCCATGGAGAGGATCTTGTTGTCTTCTGCGGCTGCAGGAGCGACGGGACAGATGTGCTGTGTGCATTGCGGCCGGAGACGGAGGGACTCAAGGAACTGTACCAGGTCGCCCTGCCGGAAGATTTCCTCCTGGCCCAGGATGAGCGCTGCCGCAGGATCAGCCTGCTCCTTCCCGGCAGGGACGGGGTCCAGGTCGTTGTCCCGGGGCAGGAGGCGCCGGTCCTGGCCGCCGAAGGCGCGGTCCGACCCATGCCCGATGATATCCCCGAGGTTTCGCTCACCATGGAGTGCGGCTCGCCCACCGGCCAGGCCCGGGCCCGGGTCCTGGCAGAGAGGGCCTTCCTGGAGTCGCTGGATGGCGAGGGGCTGCAGGCGAGGATTCGGGAGGCCAGGAACAGCGGTGATCCGGACGAGATCGCCCTGTTGATCCAGGCGCTGCGGAACAATCCGGCATACTTCGAGGTGTACTTTGGCCTGAAAGACTGGTTTGTCGATACGTATCCGTCGCACCCGGATGCCCGGATCATCCGGGCTGAAGAGCACCTGCGAAGCGGCGGCTTTGCCAAGGCCGTGGAGCTGCTGGCCGACCTGTCCCCTGATCCCGGCAACGAGGGGGTTGCCTGCCATGTCTGTCACCTGCTCGGCATGGGCTATCTCGGCCAGGGCAATGCCGCCGCGGCAGTGGCTGTTCTCGAACAGGGAACAGCGATGGAGCGTGGCGAATGTGACCTGGCGCCGTTGCTCGGCTACGCCCGTACCTGCGTCGCCGCGGCAGGCGGTGATGATCCCTTCTCCCGGCAGCCGATCCCGGAACTGGCCCGGCTCTTTCGCCAGGTCGATCATGCCCTGGACCGTAAGGAGTGGCAGGAGGCGATCGCGCTCCTGGAGCGCTATTCCCTCGGCTCCCGTGTGGATCTGCAGCTCCTGGCCCGGTTTGCCGAGGCCTTTTTGCAGACTGACCCGGGCGGGGACGGGGAAAAACTGTTTGCCAGGCGCCTGGTCCTGTCCTGCTACTGTGAAGCGTATGACCTGGATGCCAGGCTGCGTTCCCAGCGGCTGCTGGCCCCGCTGGTGCATGTCTGGTCCCCGGAACGACTGGAGGAGCTTTTTCGCCGGGCGAAAGACCGGCTTTCGGAAAACAAATCGTGTTCTGAACTGTTGCAAGGATGACGTCATGGACTGGCTGAACAGGCTGCACCGCTTTGAAGAGGACGGTGTGGCCGTCTACATAGATCCCGCCCTTCCGGACTGGTTTGTCCCCTCCCGTCGTGGTGACAGGCTGCTTCAGCTGCTGCGCCGGCATGGCGACCCGGTTCGTGCCGCCTGTTCCGGCGCGGCAGCAAACGAGTCCCCGCAGCAGGTGGCCCGCGACTGCGCCCGTCTTCTCGAGCTGCTGGACAGCGGTCCGGCCGCACCCTACGTGGGCCGGGCCGCCAGCCTGCGGCCGGACAGGCTGCAGGAGATCTGGTTCCATCTCACCGATACCTGTAACCTGAGCTGCCGCCACTGCCTCTTTTCCTCGTCGCCGGCCCGGACCGCGGCCCTGGATCCGGCCCTGCTGCGCCGAACCCTGGCCCAGGCGCGGGAGGCCGGTTGTCGCCTCTTCTACTTCACCGGCGGTGAGCCGTTCCTGTACCCTGATCTGCCGGCCCATCTCGGCCACATCCTGGACAGGGATCCGGCGGCGCACGTGGTGGTGCTCACCAATGGCCTCCTGCTCAGGGAGCACCTTGCAGCGCTGCGTGGCCTGGACCGGCAACGGCTGCACCTGCAGGTGAGCATGGACGGCCTGCGCGACACCCATGACCGGCTGCGGGGCCGGGGCAGCTACGACCGGCTGCAGGAGAACCTGGCCCTTGCCCGCGCAGCCGACCTGGCCTTCACGGTTTCCGTGGCCGTCAATGGCGGCAACGTGGCCCAGTTGCCGGATATCGCCCGCCTGGCCGCCGAGGCCGGCGCCGCCGCCCTGCACCTCATGTACCACTTTGTCCGGGGCAAGGGTTCTGGTGAACAGTTCGTGGCCCCGGCGGAGCTGTTTCCCTGGATCAGGAAAACCGCGGCGGTCTGCTCGGAGCTCGGCCTGCCCCTGGATAACCTGGAGGTGCTCCGTTCCCAGGTCTTCACCATGCCGTCCACCCGTCACGACCTGGGCAACATGGCCTGGGAGTCGCTGGCCGTGGGACCGGACGGCGTGGTCTACCCCTCGCCGGCCCTGATCGGCATGGACGGCCTGGCCTGCGGTCGCCTTGCCGACCAGGAGCTGGCCCGGATCTGGCGCCAGTCCGAGGTGCTGGAACAGGTGCGGTCGACCTCCCTTGTCGACGTGGCAGGATGGCAGCGGGATCCGTTCGTCTTTTTCACCGGTGGCGGTGATCCGGACCATTCCTTTGTTGCCAGGGGCGCCCTTGCCGGCCACGACCCCTACCTGCCGCTCTTCAACCGGCTGGTCCTGTGGCTCATCGCCCAGCAGGCGGCCCGGTATCCGGACCAGGGGCTGTTCCGGCTGCGCATGGGCGACCTGCTCCTTGACTGCGGCAACGGGGATGGCCACGCCGTCCGCCTGACCCACTGCAACTGCGTGCTCTCCCTGGCCGACCGGGACAGCCGCAGCCTGGTCAGGGAGTTCTACGCCGACGCCGCCCGCGAGACCAGGCACGATATCGTCAACCCCTTTGCGCCGGTCGACGAGGCCGGCTTCATCCCGGAATCCTCGGTCCACCGCTCCTACGGCTGCGGCAGCCCGGTGCGTGACGCGGCGCCGCGGAAGGGCGAGACCGTGGTCGATCTCGGCTCGGGCAGCGGCGTGGAGTGTTTTCTTGCCGCGGCCGAGGTGGGGCCTGCCGGCAGGGTCATCGGCATCGACATGACCGAGGCCATGCTGCGGCTGGCGGAATCCTCCCGCCGGGACGTGGTACGGAAGCTGGGCTATGACAACCTGGAGTTTCGCAAGGGCTTCCTGGAGGATATTCCCCTGGCGGACGCAACGGCCGACGTGGTGATCTCCAACTGCGTGATCAATCTCAGCCCGGACAAGCGGCGGACCTACCTGGAGATCCTGCGGGTACTGCGGCCAGGCGGCCGGATGGTGATCGCCGATATCGTCACCGATGAGCGGGTGGACGCGGCGCTCCGCAACTCGGCCCGGTTCCGTGGCGAATGCCTGGGCGGTGCCATGTTACAGCAGGACCTGGTGCAGATGCTGGAGGACTGCGGGTTTATGGCCATTCGTATCCATCGCCGGCAGCCCTACCGGCAGGAGGGCGGGCACAGGTTCTTTTCCCTGACCTACGAGGCCCGCAGACCGGAGGAGGCAGGGGAGGATGGCCTGGTGCGGGCCATGTACCGCGGCCCCTGCCGGGCCGTGGAGACCGAATCGGGTATCCGGCTCGAACGGGGCCGGATCTCCCTGATACCTGCTACCGACGCGGCACGCTGTGATGATTCCGTGTTCCTGCTCGACGAGGTGGGTGCGGTGACCAACGTGGACCAGGGGGCTTCCTGCTGCGGCCAGGCGCCGGCGTCGCCGAGGACGCCGGCGACAGCGGGGGAAGGGGGCCGCCGGATCGTGCCCCTGCGCCACCACCTCCGGGACTGCATGGTCTGCGGCGCGGAGCTGGTCTATGACAACGAGCCCCGCAGCCGGCGCTGCCTCTTCTGCGGCAGCACGGCCAGGGTGAGCGCGGCGTGCCGCCAGGGCCACTACATCTGCGACCGCTGCCACCAGGAGGAGGGCCTGGGCGTGATCCACCATATCTGCACCACCAGTCCGGAACAGGACATGGTGCGGCTGCTGGCCACCATCCGCAGCCACCCTGCCATGCCCATGCACGGCCCGGAACACCATGCCATGGTGCCCGGCATCATCCTGGCCGCCTACAGGAACTCGGGCGGCTCCATCAGCGGCAAGGCCATCGGCACCGGCATCGAGCGGGG
>WFUT01000115.1 GCA_015484845.1 Desulfobulbaceae bacterium | reverse complement strand
TTCACCAACCAGTGCTATGATGGCCAGTATTTCTGCGATACCGATCACCCGGTGGGCGACGGCGACGGCGGCACGGTCACGGTCTCCAACAAGGGCTCCGCACCCCTGTCCATCGCCACCCTGGCCGAGGCCCAGGCATCCTATGGCGCGGCCAGGACCGCGATGATGAAGTTCAAGGATGACGAGGGGCGCCCCCTGAATATCACCCCCAATGTCCTCCTGGTGCCGCCGGCCCTCCAGGACACGGCCAACGCCCTGGTGACCGTTGACCGGCTCGAGGACGGCAAACCCAATCCGTACAAGGGCACGGCAGAGGTGGTGGTGGATACCAGGCTCACCTCGGATACGGCGTGGTTCCTGCTCGACACCACAAAGCCGGTCAAGCCGTTCCTGTTCCAGGAGCGCAAGGCGCCGGTCTTTGTCCAGCAGACCGATCCCAATGCCGACGATGTCTTCATGCGCAAGAAGTTCAAGTTCGGCGCCGAGGCGCGCGGCAATGCCGGTTACGGGTTCTGGCAGCTCTGTTACGGATCCACCGGCGCATAACGGCTACCACGTACCAACCATTGACGGAGGCCTGGAATGATCAGGATCACATGCAAACAGGACGGCCTCTGGCGCGCCGGCATCCGGCACGCCAGGGGGGCAACAGAATACCCGGACGATGCCTTTGACGAGGAGCAGCTGGCCCTGCTCGTGGCCGAGCCACTGCTGACGGTGGAGGTGGTTGACGACGGGCCGCAGCCGGATCCGTTTTCCGACCCGGAGATCACCGTCCTGGTGGCGGCGATCGGCGAGATCCCGGACGATCCCCAGTACTGGACCGGATCCGGCGCGCCCAGGACCAGCGCCATCGAGGAGGTCGTCGGCCGGCCGGTGAGCGCCGTGGAGCGGGACCAGGCCTGGGCCCGTTACCAGGAAGCCGGCCGGGCCGGGGATGACGGAGGAGCCGACTGATGGCCTACGCGACCCTGGCCGACCTGGAGCCCTGGATCGACGCCGACACCCTCATCAGGCTCACCGATGACGGCGGGATCGGCGTGGTGGACACCTCGGTGGTGGACACGGTCCTGGAGGCGGCATCGCTCGAGATCGACGGCTACCTTGGCGGCAGGTACACCCTGCCGCTCGACCCGGTGCCCGGTATCATCGGCAAGCTGTGCGTGGACATCACCGGCTACCTGCTCCACGTGCGGCGCGAGGAGGCGCCGGGCGACTACTGGGAGAACCAGTACAAGAACGCGATCGCCTTTCTCGACAAGGTCGGCCGCGGCCAGATCAGCCTGGGCGCCGCCGACCCGGAGGGTACAGGGACCGGGTCCGAGGTGCGGATCGCCAGCCAGGACCGGGTCTTTGACAGGACAAAATTAAAGGGGTTCTAGGGGCCGATGAAAGAGCTGCTCGAGGCGGTTGCCGGCAGGCTCCGGCAGGAGACCGGGGTGCGGGATGTCTTTGTCACCACGGACGAGCAGACGTTGCTCGCCGGCACCAGGCTGCCGGCCCTGGCCGTGAAGGACGGCAAGGTGACGACCAGGAAGCTGGCCGGCGGGGTGGTCGAGAAGAGCATGCAGGTCCGGGTCATCGCCTGGGCGCCCCAGGGCAAGGACGCGGCCCAGGTGATGGGCGACGCCACCCAGCCGGGTGTCCTGGACATGGTGGCCGCGGCCGAAGGGGCGCTGGATGGCGAGCTGCTGGACATCGACGGCATGATCGACGCCCAGCCGGTCGAGGAGCTGGCATCGGTGCTCTACATCAACCAGCAGGGCAAGGCGATCCAGCAGAAGATCATCACCTTTGAATACGTGAGGCAGAGATGAGCTATCGATTGAAAAAGGGCCAGCCGCCATTCGAGGTGGTGGATGGCGACATGGCGGGGCACAGGTTCGAGCCCGGCCAGGAGTATGACCAGGTACCGGCCGCCGAAAAACACCGGTTCGCGCGGGCGGACGGAAAGAAAAAGCGGAATCCCGGCAAGGGGGCTGAAAAATGAACAATACGAGGGCGAACCTGAACCTGCTGGCCGTCTCGGCGTCCACGGCAGAGGTGGCGATCAATACGCCGCAGGCCCTGGACCAGTCGCTGCTGGTCGGCACGGGTGACTACATTAACCTGGAGCCGCGCAGGGAGAACAACGCGGCCGAGGCCAATGGCCGCGAAGAGCCGGACACCATCTACGACAACGGTGTCACCGCCTCCGGGACCTTCAACTTCGAGAAGCTGCAGCCCAACCAGGCGGCCTTCATCCTGGCCTACGGGCTCGGCGCATGCGCCACGGCCGCGGCCGGATCCGGGTACCAGCACACCATCACGCCCATTGACGGCGACCTGGACCAGGCCAGGTCCAACCCGGGCTTTACCGCGGCGCAGCGCATCGGCAAGACCATCCTCAAGCGGCGGTTCGCCTCCTGCTTCATCGACCAGGTGTCGATCACGTTTGCCGCCGACGACTGGGTCAAGGGATCGGGGCAGATCAAGGCCACCGGTTTTCACGAGGACACGGTCGTGGAGGAAACGGTCTCGGCGCTGAACAACGCCACCACGCTCACCCTGGCCGCCAACGCTGTCCAGGGAGCAACAGCACAGGAGCGGCTGGACAATGTCCAGGTGGTGCGGGCCTCCGAGTCCGGCGGCCAGTACAAGTTCGCCGTGGTGACGGATGTCTCGGCAGACACGCCGGCGGTGATCACCATCGAGTCCCTGGGCGGCGACGGCGCATCGAGCATCGACTACAAGATCCTCTACGTGCCCACCGAGCCGGCCTGGGCCACGTTCCCGGCCCGGGTGACAGAGACACCCATGCGGGTCTCCCAGATGTGCCTGCATGTCGGCGGCGCCTGGGCTGGTTCGGCATTCATCGGCGGCAAGCAGGTCGCCGCCTCCATGCAGAGCCTGGAATACACCCTGGCCAACAGCATGACGGTCCGGTTCACGCCGTGCGCCGGTGGCTCCTATGCGGGCATGGCCCTGCGGGACGGACGGAACCAGGTGGTCAAGCTGAGCCGCGAGATGCGCGACATGCTCCTGCAGCAGTACCTGGCCGCTGGCGAGTATTTCGGCGTGCACGTGCTCTGCGAGGGCGCGGAATTCGATAC
>WFUT01000114.1 GCA_015484845.1 Desulfobulbaceae bacterium | reverse complement strand
CGGTACCATCCTGCCGGGTATCACCCGTGATTCCGTGCTCCAGCTGGCCCAGGCCATCTACAAGGAAGGCGCCAAGCTGGTTGCCGCCGGCTCCAACCCCATGGAGATCAAGCGCGGTATCGACAAGGCCGTGGACGCCGTTGTCGCAGAACTGGCCAATATCGCCAAGCCGACCAAGGAGCAGAAGGAGATCGCCCAGGTCGGTACCATCTCCGCCAACAACGATGAGACCATCGGCAGCATCATTGCCGAGGCCATGGACAAGGTGGGCAAGGAAGGCGTCATCACCGTGGAAGAGGCCAAGTCCATGGAGACCTCCCTGGACGTTGTCGAGGGCATGCAGTTTGATCGCGGTTACCTCTCTCCCTACTTTGTCACCGATCCCGAGCGGATGGAGGTGAATGTCGAGGATCCGCTGATCCTGATCCACGAGAAGAAGATCTCCAACATGAAGGACCTGCTGCCCATCCTCGAGTCGGTCGCCAAGATGGGCAAGCCGCTGTTCATCATCGCCGAGGACGTGGACGGCGAGGCCCTGGCCACCCTGGTGGTCAACAAGCTGCGCGGCACCCTGAACGTGGCCGCTGTCAAGGCGCCCGGCTTTGGTGACCGCCGCAAGGCCATGCTCGAGGATATCGCCATCCTCACCGGCGGCCAGGTCATCACCGAGGACCTGGGCATCAAGCTGGAGAACGTCACCATCAACGACCTGGGTACTGCCAAGCGGATCGTGGTTGACAAGGACAACACCACCATCATCGACGGCGCCGGCGACAAGGACAAGCTCGCCGCCCGCGTCAAGCAGATCCGGACCCAGATCGAGGATACCACCTCTGATTACGACCGCGAGAAGCTGCAGGAGCGCCTGGCCAAGCTGATCGGCGGCGTGGCAGTGATCAATGTCGGCGCTGCCACCGAGGTGGAGATGAAAGAGAAGAAGGCCCGTGTCGAGGACGCTCTCAACGCGACCCGCGCCGCGGTCGAGGAGGGTGTGGTGCCCGGCGGTGGCGTTGCCTACCTGCGTTGCCTCAAGGCCCTGGACAACCTCAAGCTCGAGGGTGAGCAGGAGCTGGGCAAGAACATCATCCGCCGCGCCCTGGAAGAGCCGGTTCGCCAGATCGCTGCCAATGCCGGCCGCGAGGGTTCCGTGATCGTCGAGAAGGTCAAGGGCCTCGAGGGTCCCAACGGCTTCAATGCCGCCACCGAGGAGTACGAGGACCTGATCGCCGCCGGTGTCATCGATCCGGCCAAGGTGACCCGCACGGCCCTGCAGAACGCCGCATCCGTCTCTGGCATGCTGCTGACCACCGAGTGCATGGTGGCCGAGGAGCCGGAGGAGGAGAATGCCGCAGCCGCGGCCGCCGGTATGGGCGGCGGCATGGGCGGCATGGGAGGCGGCATGGGCGGCATGATGTAAGCCGACCCGTCTCCGCACCCCAGCCGGAGCTCAAGAGCCTTTTCCCTGCCAACCGGCAGGGGAAAGGCTCTTTTTGGTTTTACCCGTCAGGCCCGGCACGGCCGCGTCCCCTGTCCCCCGGCCAGCCGGATTCCCCGTGCCTGCGCGGATATCCCGTTGCCGGCGTATCCCGTTGCCGGCGAATTGTTACGGAACAGGGGCCACGGCGTTCGCCGCCCAGGCGGAACCGCTTCCTTCCGGTCTTTCTGGCGGAAAGATTTTTCATGCGCAACCGGTCTGGCGGCGGTTTCCTGTTGACAAAGTCCGAGAAATTTTGAATAGTGGCACGGTTCCAAGGAACCGCATCCAAACTTGGCGATGTAGCTCAGCTGGTTAGAGCGCACGGCTCATATCCGTGGTGTCCGGGGTTCAAGTCCCTGCATCGCCACCAGAAATCCCAATAACCCGAGCATAATCTATTGATTATGCTCGGGTTATTTTGTGTGTGCCCTTCGCGGTGACTATGCGCTGTACCGGTGGCACAACGGCGGTTCCCACCGGCTCAAATGTCCCTCACAACCAAGGGATCAGAGCCATGCACACACCATCCTCCCTGCTGAAAAATTCCTGTGGTATTTATCATCCCCGCCTTGCCGTTCCTCAATGTGACCTCGGGGACATTACGCATTTCTTACTG
>WFUT01000113.1 GCA_015484845.1 Desulfobulbaceae bacterium | reverse complement strand
TCTCGCCCGCCTCCCTGCCCGGCACCGGGATGATCCGTACCGCGGTGGTCTTGTTGTTGATCATGCCGATGGCCATCTCGTCGGCGATGATGGCGGCGATGGTGGCCGCGTCCACGGAGCCCGGCACGGCCACCATGTCCAGGCCCACGGAACAGACCGAGGTCATGGCCTCCAGCTTTTCCAGGACCAGGGTCTTTTTTCCTACGGCCCTGGCCAGCTCGTTGTCCTCGCAGACCGGGATGAAGGCGCCGCTCAGGCCGCCCGCGTTCTGGCTGGCAAAGGTGCCGCCCTTCTTGACCGCATCGTTGAGCAGGGCCACGATGGCCGTGGGAAAAAAGACCCTGGTCCTGGAAAAGCTGGAGGCCATGACCTCGGTCTGTTCCGTGGGCCTGGACATGGTGGCCGTGCCCGGTTCCGTGGATGCGGCCACCATCGCCGCCATCATCGCCGACGAGATGGCCATCGGCATGATCAACAACAAGACCACCGCGGTACGGATCATCCCGGTGCCGGGCAGGGAGGCGGGCGAGATGGTCTCCTTTGGCGGCCTGTTCGGCGAGTCCGCCATCATGCCGGTACGGAACATCGGCCGCTCCTCGCGCTTTGTCGGCTTTGGCGGCAAGATCCCGGCCCCGTTGCAGAGCCTGAAGAACTGATTCCCAGGCGATTTTTTCCACTTCCCCCACAGGCGGCACCGCCGCGAGCCATGAAAGGATTTTTCCAACTGATCAGTTCAGACGAATTCCTCTCGCTCCTGGACCGTTTCGATCCCCTTGCAACCGAGCAGGTGGCCACGGCAGAGGGACTTGGCCGTGTCCTGGCCGGGGACATCGTCTCGCCCGAACAACTGCCGCCCTTTTCCCGTTCCACCATGGACGGCTACGCTGTCCGGGCCCGGGACACCTTTGGCTGTTCGGAATCCGAACCAGCGCTGCTCACCGTGATCGGCGAGATCGCCATGGGCAGCCCCGGCCGGGCCCTGGCCCTGCAGCCGGGCCGGACCGCCCGCATCTGGACCGGCGGCGAGCTGCCGGAAAAAGGCGATGCCGTGGTGATGGTGGAATACAGCCACCAGTTGGACGGACAGACCGTGGAGATCTTCCGGCCCGTGGCCCCGGGCGAGAACGTGATCCGGGCCGGCGAGGACTTCGAGGCCGGCGGTACGGTGCTCGCCCGCGGCAGCAGGCTGCGGCCCCAGGACCTGGGCGTGCTCTCCGGGCTGGGCATCACCACCATCAAGGTCTTCCGGCAGCCGCGGGTGGCCATCATCTCCACCGGCGACGAACTGGTGCCGCCTGAAGAGCAGCCCGGGCCGGGCCAGATCAGGGACATCAACTCCACCACCCTGGCCGCCCTGGTCCGGGAGGCGGGCGGCGTCCCGACCTGCCACGGTATCGTCGGGGACGATCTTGCCGCCATGCAGGCGACCTGCGACCGCGCCCTGGCCCGCTCCGACATGGTGCTGCTCTCGGGCGGCAGCTCGGTGGGACGGCGCGACTTCACCCTCCAGGTCCTGGAGGGTATCGAGGGCGGCGAGGTGCTGGCGCACGGGGTGGCCGTCCGGCCGGGCAAGCCCACCATCCTGGCCCGGGCCGGTAACAGGGCCCTGTTCGGCCTGCCCGGCCACGTGGCCTCGGCCATGGTGGTCTTCTATCTCTTTGTCCGCCCGCTGATCCGGCGGTTCTCCGGCTGCGGCGCCGACCCCGGCCTGGTCCGGATCAGGGCCATCACCGACCAGCCCATTCCCTCGGCCATCGGCCGCGAGGAGTACGTGCGCGTGGCCCTGACACGGACAGCGGACGGCGAGCCCGTGGCCACCCCGGTCTATGGCCGCTCCGGCCTGCTCAGGCCGCTGGTGCAGGCCGACGGCCTGCTGGTCATCGGCCGGGACGTGGAGGGGCTGGACGCCGGCGTCGCGGCCCCGGTACTGCTTCTGCCGTGAGCAACCAGAACCCCTGGAGACCATGCAACGCAAGATCTATCTCAACATGCAGCCCCTGGCCGAGGCGCAGCGCCTCTTCTGGTCCCGTTTTGCCGACCGTCTGACCGGCGAGGAGGAGATCGACTCACGCCGGGCGGCCGGCCGGATCACGGCCCGGCCCGTGGTGGCGCGGCTGTCGTCGCCCTCGTTCCATTCCGCGGCCATGGACGGCCTGGCCGTCCGGGCAGAGGACACCTTCGGCGCCTCGGACGACAACCCCGTCACCCTGGATATCGCCGGCGGCCAGGCCGTGCCGATCAACACCGGCCACCCGCTGCCGGAAGACAGGGACGCGGTGATCATGATCGAGCACGTGCTCATGAGCGCGGATGGATGCCGGGCCACCATCCGCAGCCCGGTCTATCCCTGGCAGCACGTGCGCAAGGTGGGCGAGGACATCGTGGCCACGGAACTGCTCTTCCCCAC
>WFUT01000112.1 GCA_015484845.1 Desulfobulbaceae bacterium | reverse complement strand
GCACCTCGCAGACGTCCTCCAGGCGGTGCCGCCACTGTTCCGCTGCCTGGCGGGAGAGGGCGGCCACGGCCAGTCCCTGGTCACTGAGCAGGATCCTCTCCTCCCGGAGCTGCAGCTGCAGGCGGCTGCCGGGCCCCAGGCGCCGCAGCCGCTGGTGTACCGGGTGGCCGGCAGGATAACGGGCCGCGAAACCGAGGTAGAGGTCCTTCATGCCCAGCAGGTGATAGCGGACCTGCACCACGGGCTGCGCACGATGCTGGCGGCCCGGCCGAACGCGAAGCAGGAAGGAGCCCCGCAGGGCAGGGGTAAAGGGATTGGTGGCGTCGTCGCGCTCAAACAGGGTCAGGGACTCCCGGGCCCGGGTCATGGCCACGTAGTAGAGGCGCCGCTCGTCGTCCGAGGCCCCCCGCCAGCCGCCGTCGGGGAGCAGGACATGGGCGAACTCCCTGCCCTTGGCGCTGTGCACCGTGCCCAGGAAGACCCCCCGGCCCAAGGTGTGCTCCCGCCTACCCTCGCGCAGGCTTTCGAAAAAAAAGTCCGCTGCCAGCGCGGCCGGTACCGCGGCCTCGCCGGCCTCGAGCAGCCACTGCTCCCGGAGATCGGCCAGCAGCCGGAACCAGGTGGTGTCACCCGCCTGTTCCCTGACCCGTGCCAGCATTTCCTCCAGGGCCGCGCCGTCCACCGGTTCGCTGCCCATGGCCAGGAGCTGGTCGAGAAAGAGGGCCACCTCGCGCACCCGGGCCGGGTTCAGGCTGCCGGCCGCGTCGGCGTGCAGGGCCACGGGGATGCCGAGCCGCTCCAGGTGATGGCGGATCGGGCCCAGCAGCGACCACTGGCGGGCCAGGATGGCACAGCCCGACCAGTCGAACTCCGTGTCCAGGCTGCGCAGCCGTTCAAGGGTCGTGGCCAGGGCGCGGACCTGGGCCGCCTCGTCCTCCACCCGCAAACACTGCACCCTGCCCTGGCCCCAGCGATCCATCTCCTGCCAGCGGCCGCCCGGCGGCGCCTCTTCCCTGTCGCGGTCGACCCGCAGGGGCCGGCCCTGCTTCATACGCTCGGCAAGGGGCTCGATCAGGGCATTGGCCGCGGCAACGATGTGCGCAGTGGAGCGATAGTTCTCGGCCAGCAGGTGGACACCGGCACTGTAGTCTTCCCGGAAGCGGCGGATGAACTCCACGCCCGCGCCCCGGAAGCCGTAGATGTTCTGGTCGTCGTCCCCCACGGCCAGGAGCGAGAGTTTCTGCTCCCTCTCCAGGGTGCGGCCGGCCAGGGCCGAGACCAACTGGTACTGGTCCTCGTCGATGTCCTGGTACTCGTCCACCAGGATATGGGAGAACCCAGCCAGCAGCCGGTCGCGGACCGTGTCCGGCTCCAGTCCGGGCAGTTCGATCTCGCCGCGCAGCAGGGCGGCGGCCTCGGCAATGACCCCCTCCAGCCCATCGGGGGAGCGGTCACCGGCAAGGGAGCGTCCGGTCAGGCGCAGGGCCAGGCCATGGTAGGTCTGGACCGTGACCCCGGTGGCGTCCCGGCCCACCAGGTCCCGCAACCGCTGGCGCACCGTGGTCACGGCACTGCGGTTGAAACAGAGGACCAGGATCGAGCGCGGCGGCAGCCGCAGGACGCGCAGCAGGTAGGCGCAGCGGTGCACCACCACCCTGGTCTTGCCCGAACCCGGCCCGGCCAGCACCAGCATGTTCTCCTCGGCCGGCGCGGCCACCACGGCGGCCTGTTCCGGGTTGCCCAGGCTGTCGACAATGCGGACAAAGGACTCCCGCGAGGTGGCCCGTTCCAGGATCTCCTCCTGGCCCGGGAAGAAACGCTTGATGAACTCCACCCTGGGCATGGCAAAGTAGCCGAGCACGAGCCGCAGGGCCTGGGCGATCCGTTCGGCGCCGCGCTGGGCATACTCGTTCATCACGTGCACCTGGAAGATGCGCTCGCCGTAGTGATGGAACAGGGGCTGGAAGTCGGCCTTGGAGAACCTGCGCCTGCCGGTGTCGTGGAGACGGATGGTCATGGCCTGCCGGAACACGGCCAGCCCCTGCTGCAGGGTGATGATCTTCTGTTCGTGCAGGAACATCAGGGCCCGGTCCATGGCGGCCAGGGGATCGTTCAGGACCCCGGCCAGCTCCACCCGGCCGCGTATGGCCGCAAGCAGGTCCTCGGCGGAAAACCGCACCAGCAGGTCCTTGCCGGCCGGGCTGCCGGCCGGGACCCGGTCACAGATCGCCTCCAGGATCACCCGCGCGGTCAGGTTGCGGCGGCGCGCCGTCTCGCGCAGGCTCTGCCAGTCGCGCTGCAGCCGGACCCGGTAGCCGTCGCGGCTGACATGGGCAAAGTCCAGGCTGGCCCGGGCCCCTGCCAGGCCGACACCGTCCCGGGAAAGGCTGAGCAGCAGGGTCCGCAGGACCTCCGGGTTGGCGTCGGCAAATCCCTGGTCCAGGAGCCGCTGGTTGAGCCGGCGCAGGGAAAGGCTCTGCCACCCCTCGCTGTCGGCATCCGGGGCCTCCTCCTGCATGATATCCAGCATGGCGTCGCCGAGGCGGACGATCCGCTCCAGCATCCGGCGGCTGGAGTTCTTCACCTTGTAACGGATAAAGGCCGACAGGAGCATGGTCTTCTCCAGGATGCCCGCCGCCGCCATGTCGTGCAGGGTGCGGATCACCACCTGGCTGGCGCTCAACCCCTGGTCCTGCCACTGGCCGGAGTCGGGCAGGAGCTGGGCCAGGTCGTCGGCCGAGAAGCCGTCGTCCGGGTCCGCGTTCATCAGGGTCTCCAGGATCAGCAGCCAGCGCTGCCTGGCCCGGGCCGAGAGGTTCAGGCGGCCGATCCTGCGCCGCGCCTCCTCCATGTCCTTCACCAGGGGGCGGCCCTGGAAGACCTGGGTCCGGTTCTCGTTGCGCTCCAGGAACCCGGCCCGCTCCAGCCAGGAGATGGCGGTCACCACCCGGGTCTGGCTGTCGTACTCGGACACGTCGAAACTGGTATCCACCCCGTCCATGCGGAGCAATTCGCCACTGGTCAACACGATCTCGTCTTCTCCCGAACCGCGGCGGCTGTTGCGCAGCCCCCGCAGGATCTGGTCAATGTCCCGTTTGCTGAGCCTGGACATGGCGCCCAGCCGGAACTGCTGCTCGATATCCTCCTGGTTGTAGAGCAGGACGCAACGGGCGTCCCTGCGGTCGCGGCCGGCCCTGCCCGCCTCCTGCAGGTAGTTCTCCAGGGAACCCGGGATATCGGCATGGATCACCAGCCGGACATCGTCCTTGTCAATGCCCATGCCAAAGGCGTTGGTGGCGCAGATGACCCGGGTCTCGGAGCGGACAAAGTTCTCCTGGACGTGCCGCTTGAGCGGCGCCTCCAGGCCGGCATGGAAGGGGGACACGTCCCAGCCCCTGGACGAGAGGTATTCGGCCATCTCCTCGGTGGTGCGCCTGGTGGCGCAGTAGACGATGGCACTGCCCTCTTCGGCCACATCCTCCTGAAGCAATTCATGGACCATGCCGAACTTCTCGGCCCGGTTGACCTGGCGGACCTCGAAATGGAGGTTGCTCCGCTCCACTGTGGAAGAAAAGAGGGTCAGCTCCTGGCCAAGCTCCTTGCGGAAGATCTGCAGGATCTCGGCCACCACGTCCCTTTTCGCCGTCGCCGTGAAGCACTGGACCGGCGGCAGGCGGACCTCCTGTTTTTCCGCCAGTTCCCGGATGAACCGGGCCGCGTAGAGGTAATCGGGCCGGAAATCATGTCCCCACTTGGAGACACAATGGGCCTCGTCGATCACCCAGCAGCCCACCTCGCGGCTCTCCACGGCCGAGCGGAAGCTCCTGTTGCGCAACTGCTCCGGCGAGACATAGAGCAGGCCGACATCGCCCTTGCGGATCCCCTCCAGGACCGCGCCCCGCTCCGGCGCGGTGAGCATGGAATAGATGGCAGCGGCCGCGGGCGAGCCGGTGCGGTTGCGCAGGTTGTCCACCTGGTCCTTCATCAGGGCCTGCAGGGGCGAGAGGACGATGGTGAGATGGCCGCGGCGCTGGTGGCGGACCAGGGCCGGCAACTGGTAGCAGAGGGACTTGCCGCCGCCGGTGGGCAGGATGGCCAGCAGGGGCCGGTCGGCCATGGCATGCTCGACAATGGCCTGCTGCAGGCTGCCGCCGTCCCCGTGCCGCGGCTCGGGCCGGAAGCCGTCAAAGCCGAACAGCTCCCGCAGCTGGCGGGTTGCGGAAAACTCCCGGCAGTAGTCACAGCCGGGATCGGAACAGGGGTTGCGCAGCTCGTCGAGGATGGTGGCAATGCGGGGAAAACGGTGCCGGACCCAGGGCGGCAGGACCGAGTTGCCGCCCGCCACCCGGATCCAGGCCAGGACATAGGCCATGGCCGGCCGCAGGTCCGCATCATCGAGCCAGCCGCGGACGCGTTCTGTCAGGTTGTGCCGACAGACCCGGCCCCGGCTGAGGGCAGTGAAGATCTCCACGGCGCGGGCAGGAGAAACCGGTTCCGCGCCCAGGGCGGCAAGGACG
>WFUT01000111.1 GCA_015484845.1 Desulfobulbaceae bacterium | reverse complement strand
TTGTTATCTGTTATCCTCGCAAACAGAGGGAGTTATCGGTGCCAGTGGAGGTGGAGAAATACTGCCAGGAGAGCACCTCGCTTCAGGCCTGCTCCGCAGCCTACTTTCAGAGGCAGAGAGTGACAAAGCTGGTTTTGTCCACCGCGGAAAGCGGCAGCTCATGAGATGGTCATGAAAATTTTCCTGTGTGCCGCGGAACAGACCAAAACCAGGCAACAGCATCGCCCAGGTCCCAGGGCTTTTTCCCAGTCAACAGTTCCATTGCTCCCGGAAACCGGGTATCCTCTCTGTTGACAGGCTGTCTCCAGCTCGGCCGTCAACAAGGGTTTTTCGGACCATACCTGTGCACAGTCCGGAGGACACATCAATGTCCGTTCACCTTGTCAATCGGATTGCACCATGATCAAAGCGCTCAACGACTGCGTCGCACAGTACCGCGATGCGATATACAGCTTCTTCCGCCAGTACCAGGCACGTGATGAGCAACTCCTGCTCGGCAGCCAGGTCTGGGACGACCTGAACCGCTTCTGCCGCGAAGAAAACCAGCCGCTGCTCCATTCCGTTCTGGGCCGGGCACTGCAGAAAAGCCAGGAAGTCGCCATGGATGATACCTGGCTGTACCTGAACGTGCGGCCCGGGGCCGGGCAATGGCTGCACCTGCGCTATCACTTCGAGACCATGCTCTTTGAGGAGATTGGCGTCTCCGAATTCCTGGCCTTTCGCGAGCGGCTGATCACGGGACGGCCGGATGAAGAGATCCTGGAGATCGATTTCGCGCCGTTTGAACGGGATTTTCCCAAGATGAACCAGGCCCGTTCCATCGGCCACGGTGTCGCCTTCCTCAACCGCAAGTTCTCAAGCCGCCTGGCCAACGACCTCTACAATGGCGAGGCCCTGCTGTTTTCCTTCCTCAAGGTGCACGGCTACAAGGGGACCCCCTTTATGATCAACGACCGGCTGGCCGATGTGGCTGACCTGCGCCAGGCCCTGCACCAGGGGATGGATTTTCTCGAGCAACAGCCGGCCGGGCTGCAGTGGAAGGACCTGGCGGATGATCTGCGGAACATGGGGTTCGAGCCAGGCTGGGGACGAAAACCCGCGGGAATCAGGACCAGCATGAGCCTGCTGGCCAACCTGCTGGAGGCCCCGGATCACCAGACCCTGGAACAGTTCCTCGGCCGGATTCCCATGATCTTCAACCTGGTGATCCTTTCGCCGCACGGCTATTTCGGCCAGGACAACGTCCTCGGCCTGCCGGATACCGGGGGCCAGGTCGTGTATATCCTTGACCAGGTCAGGGCACTGGAGCGGGAGATGAAAAAACGCATCTTCAACCAGGGCCTGGACATCGAGCCCAGGATCATCATTGTCAGCCGGCTGATACCCGAGGCTGGCCAGACAACCTGCAACCTGGCCGAAGAGCATGTCCATGGCACCGACAATGTCTCCATCGTCCGCATCCCGTTCCGCGACCCCGACGGCTCCATTGTCCCGCACTGGATTTCCCGCTTCAAGGTCTGGCCCTATCTCGAGACCTTCAGCCGGGAGGCGGAAAAGGAGATCCTCGCCCGGCTGGGACGACGGCCCGACCTGGTGATCGGCAACTATTCAGACGGCAACCTGGTGGCCTACCTGATGGCCCGGCGTCTCGGCGTGACCCAGTGCACCATTGCCCATGCCCTGGAAAAGACCAAGTACCTCTATTCCGCCCTCTACTGGCAGAACATGGAAGAGCAGTACCACTTCTCCTGCCAGTTCACCGCCGACCTGATCAGCATGAACTCGGCGGATTTCATCATCACCTCCACCCGCCAGGAGATTGCCGGTTCCGCCGATGCAGTGGGCCAGTACGAGAGCTATACCACGTTCACCATGCCGGAACTGCAGCGTGTCATCCACGGCATTGATGTCTACGATCCCAAGTTCAACATCGTTTCCCCGGGGGCGGACGAAGACACCTATTTTTCCTATACCGAGCGCGAACGAAGGCTGTTCGGCCTTCATGACGAAATCGAGCGCCTGGTCTTTGGTCCTGCCGGCCACGACAGCCGGGGTGTTCTCCAGGAACGGGACAGGCCGCTCCTGTTTTCCATGGCCCGGCTCGACCACATCAAGAACCTGACCGGCCTGGTCCGCTGGTTCGGCAGCAATGGTGAACTGCAGCAACTGACCAACCTGCTGATCATCGGCGGCACCATCAATGTGGACGACTCGGCCGACAGCGAGGAACAGGAGCAGATACGCCGCATGCACGAACTCTTTGACCGCTACGGCCTGGACGGGCGGGTCCGCTGGCTGGGAATGCGACTGGACAGGAAACTCTGCGGCGAACTCTACCGCTATGTCGCCGACCGGCGTGGAGCCTTCGTGCAGCCGGCCTTCTTCGAAGCGTTCGGCCTGACCGTTGTCGAGGCCATGGTCTCGGGCCTGCCCACCTTTGCCACCAGCGCGGGCGGCCCCCTGGAGATCATCGAAAACGGGGTGTCCGGGTTTCACATAGATCCCAACCACGAGGAGCAGGCCGCCCAGGTACTGGTCGACTTCTTTCGCCGTTGCCGGGAGGAGAAAGACTACTGGGACAGGATCTCGAAAGGCGCCCGGGAGAGGATCCGCACCAGGTACACGTGGAAACTCTATGCCAAGCGGCTGCTCTCCCTCACCTGCATCTACGGTTTCTGGAAGTATGCCACTGACCTGGAACGGGAAGAAACCGGCAGGTACCTGGAGATGTTCTATCACCTGCAGTTCCGCCCCAGGGCAAGGCGGGTCCGCATCCAAACCTGACCGTATGGTGAAGCAAGCCGGCCGGTCACCGTCCCTTCAGTTTCCCGCATGCCGCGTCAGACAAAACCATAATACACCAGGCCGTCCATGATGCCGTCCGCATACGCCCTGCTGCTGAAATAGACATTGGCCCTGTGCCGAAGGTGTTCCAGCTCCGGGCTGTAGTTGCCCACCACCAGGCCGCGGGCCTGGCCGGCCAGCATGTCCTCATCGTTGCCCGAATCACCTGCCACCATGACATGGCGCGCCGGAAAATCGAACTTGTAGCGCAGGTACTTGATGGCCCTGCCCTTGGAGGCGCGCAGGGGAAGGATATCGAGAAACTGGCCATGGGAATAGATCACCTGGCAGCGCAGCTTCATCTCCAGCAGCCGCTGCCGGATCCTCGCAAGGCGGTCGTTTTTCTCCTCCAGGTAATAGCTGATCTTGTGACTGCGCTGTCCTTCGGCCTCCTGAAAGACAAGAAAAGGGAAATCCGCCAGTGCTTCCTTGATCCGTTCCGGCTTCCACTGGCGCGAGATATGCTGCTGCCAGCCCTTGTCAAGCCGCAGGTCAGGCCCGTAATAGATCTCGGTGCCCACGGAACAGATCAGGATATCGGGCATGGGAAAATCATGCTCGGTCATGGCCTCGAGCGTCAGCTCCAGGCTGCGGCCGGTGGCCACGCCCCAGGCAAGTTCGCGCCGGTGGGTATGGAGCAGGGCAAAGAGCTGTTGCATGCTCCTGCTGTCGCCGACCAGGGTGTTGTCGATATCGGTGATCATCAGGCGCTCCACCTTGAGCAGCCGCCGGCCGAAGGAGACCGGTGACGGAGCGCTGTTCACCTCCTCTTCCTGCTCCGACGGGTAGACCACGCCGGGGAGCAGGGTCCGGAACTGCTCCATGGTCTTCTCGCAGTGTGCATGCCAGGAATAATGCCTGCGCACGCCGTTGATGCCATTGTTGGAATACTCTGTCCAGCGTTCTTCATCGACCAGGATATCCTGCAGGGCCCCGGCAATCTCCCGCGGTTGCGCAGCATCCACCAGGATGCCGTTGCTGCAGTTGGCCACGATATCCACCGGGCCGCCGTCATTGGTGGCAACGATGGGCAGGCCGCAGGCCGAGGCCTCGATCAGGGTGAGGCCAAAGGGCTCCACCAGGGCCGGGTTGACAAAGACGCCATGGCTCTCGGCACAGATCCTGTACAGTTCCGGCACCTCGGAGGCAAAATCATTTTTCTTGGGGATCGCCAGCTTGCCGTAGAGGTCATACCGGTCCATCTGCAGTAGCATGTTGGTGAGCACGGTCTGCTCGTTCTCTTCCATGGTGGAGATGTTGGAACGGATGCCGGCAAAGATGGCCAGGTTGGCCATGGCCTTCAGTTCCCGGCTGGTGCCGTAGGCCTCGAGCAGGCCGGAGATGTTCTTCCGCCGGTCGGGCCTGCACAGGGCAAGGATGAACGGTTTTTCCGGGTTGGCCCAGAAACGATGCAGCTCGTTGAACAGGCCCAGGCGCGTCTGTTTCACCTCTTCACTGAACAGATCGCTGTCCATCTGGAGATCGTAGAAGGGATAAAAGGTCTGCAGGTCGATGCCGGGCGGGATAACGGCAAACCGTGGCTGCCGACCGTTGTCGTACAGACCGTACTGGAGATCGATCTCCTGCTGGGTGGAGGTGATGACGAGCTTTGCCTGCCGCATGATCTCCTCTTCGATCCGGATACGATCCTCGATCCTGTATTGCCGGTTGATACGTTCTTCGGTAAGACCGTCGGCCAGCAGCTTGGCCCGTTTATTCCGGCCCAGGGAGTGACCGGTAAAGACCAGGGGAGCATCAAAGGCGGCGGCAAGCTCCATGGCCACATAGCCGCCATCGGCATAGTGGCCGTGGAAGAGGTCCGGGGAATCCTTCTGCAGCCTGAGAAAACGGATGGTGCGGTCGATGAACTCCTCGAGATGGGGCCAGAGCAGTTCCTTGCGAATGTATTTCCTGCCGCCGCACTGTATGCGTATGATGCGGACCGTATCGGAGAGCTGTTCCACCGGACGGGCGTAGTCCCGGTCCAGCGACCGGTCATCGATGAGCCTGGTTACGAGATCGACCCTGGCCACGTCATCGTGTTCGCCCAGGGCCCTGGCCAGCTCCAGGACATACTTGACCTGGCCGCCGGTATCGGCATCCCGTCCAAGTTCCGGCATGTTGCCCCGTATCAGGCCATGGATGCTGAAAAGCTGGATATACAGGCCTCGGGACTCTCTGGATATCATAAAATCCCCTGAAGAGGTAGCTGTCTGATCAGGTACAGCGATCGGGGTACGCAGAGGCGGATGGTTCCTCCAGGTCGATGTGCTTCGGCACCGGGTTTGGGGACGAAACAGGGAGAAATCGAAAACCCGGCAGCAGGACCGGGATTTCCTTCCCCATCGTGACACCACGGAAGAGGAGAAGGCGGGGCATTCGGAACTACGCCATCACAAAGGAACGTCTTGCAACGGCTCTTCGTATCGCACCTGCATCCTGCACTGCAAACTTGCCAATCGCAGGACTTGACTTGGAAATAAAATGCATTCCCGACTGACAAACAGTTGCCGATTTTTACTATATTGTCAATAATATAATACATGCAGAAGCCGGAATGTCAAGCAGTTGCGGGGATTCCCCGCCCAACGGGGAGGCGGCAAGCCATGGAACAACAGGTCGTTGTGTTTGGAGAAGTTCTTTTTGACTGCTTCCCGGACGGCACGGAGATACTGGGCGGGGCGCCGTTCAACGTTGCCTGGCACCTGCAGGCACTGGGCCTGCATCCCCTGCTGGTGAGCAGGATCGGCCAGGACCGGCGGGGAGAGACGGTGGTGCGGGCCATGGAAGAATGGGGCATGGACACGGCCTGCCTGCAGGTCGATCCCCTCCGTCCCACCGGCAAGGTTGCCATCCGCCTGGACAGGGGCGAGCCGACCTACACCATCTCACCCGACGACGCCTGGGGACACATTCATGCCCCGGCACACGACCTTCCCGCGGCGGCCCTGCTCTATCACGGCTCCCTCGCCCTCTGGGCAGACGACGCCCGCACCGCCCTGGCAAAATTGAAAAACCGCCTCCAGAAGCCGGTCTTTGTGGATGTCAACCTGCGTCCCCCCTGGTGGGAACGGGCAACCGTCCTCTCCCTCCTCGAGGACGTCTCATGGCTCAAGCTCAACGAGGAAGAATTCTCCCTCCTCTTTGCCGGCAGGGGCACGCTGCGGCAACGGGC
>WFUT01000110.1 GCA_015484845.1 Desulfobulbaceae bacterium | reverse complement strand
GATAACATGATATTAAGTGGTGAAATATGGAAAATCCAGCATATTCCTGTCATTTTATTAAGATCGACGTGATATTTTCCATATATTCTCATATTAAAAGGCTGTTTGTGGAAAATCGAGTGCTGCCGCTGAGCAGAGTATGACTGGACTCACTCGCCTTTTGCCGTGCCATATTCACATCTGAGGAGCATTTCGGGCACTGCCCGGAGGATGGCGAGAATACGGGATGGGCTCGAGGGGAGATGACTTTATCTTTGCAATATAGAGGGTTTTGGGGCTGTCGGCAATGATATTTCCGGTGGGATAGTGCTGTTTCTTCTTGTTTTGCCAAAACTATTGCGCTGCAAGGCTTTTGGGGGAGGTGGATGGTGGCGGGGATTCGCCGGCGAGGGAGGCCGGCAGGGGCGGCTCAGGCTTCGCCGCCCAGGAGGAGGTAGCGCAGGTAGTGGAAGGAGGCCAGGGCGGTGAAGATGGCCAGGAGGAGCAGGGAGGTCTTGACGGCGGCTTTCTGGTAGGCGGCCACCGGTTGAGCCAGGCCGGGACGCTTGCGGAAGGGTTCGGTCAGGGATGGTGTGACACCGAAAAAGGTGGCCGGGATCAGGGTGCCGTAGAGCAGGAAGCCGATGTAGTGGTACTGCGGTTTCAGGATGCAGAAGGGGCACTTGTGGTAGGGCATGTTGTAGATGTAGGAGGAAAAGACCGTGATGACCGCCACCATGGCGAGCCCGAAGAACCAGCACCAGCCGAGGCTGTGGACGATGCCGGCGCTGATCCGCCAGCGGCGGAGCAGGAGCAGGGCCAGGATGGCAAGGAAGAGGGCGGTGGCGTAGAAGAGCGGCAGGATCGGCAGTTGCGTGGTTCGCAGCAGCAGGGGGCCGCCGCCGGTGGAGGAGTCGAAGACCACGGCGCAGCATGAGGTGATGATGTCCGGCTTCAGGCCGGTGAGGTAGAGGGTCTGCAGGGTGATGTCAACCGCCAGCAGTGGCAGGAGCAGGAGAAGGTAGATGTACTTGATCCGCACCAGGGGATAGTGTTCCGAGCGGATATCGAGCTGGTGGAGCAGGAGCCAGAAGCCGTAGAGAAAGACGCCGGCCAGCTTGACGAGCAGGGTGGGGATGCCGTGGGGGTCGGCGAGCAGGGCGCCGGTGGCGCACATGGCGCCGGGAATGGAGCCGGCAAAGTGGTCCGCGGCCAGGACAAGGACCAGCAGGGACAGGATCTGGACGCCAAGGCCGTATTCCACCAGGGTGGAGGTCAGCCAGATCTCGTTTTCCAGCCGGATCTGGCGGTTGTCGTCACTGGCCGGGTTCCAGAAGCGCAGGACCCGGATGGCGCTGCGGCCGGCCAGGAGCATGAGGAAGGCCACCACCATGCTGCAGATGATCAGCGCCAGGCTCCAGGAGTCAAGCAGCATGGATCCGGCCGTCCCGTATGTCGATGATCCGCCCGATGGCCGGATGCTCCGTGACCAGGGGATCGTGGGAGGTGATGATGATGGTCTTGCCTGCCGCGTGCAGCTCGGCCATCAGGTCCATGAAGACCTGGCTCAGGCCCGTGTCCAGGTGGGCGGTGGGCTCGTCGGCCAGGATGATGGGCGGGTCGTTGACCAGGGCGCGGGCAATGGCCACCCGCTGCAGCTCGCCGCCCGAGATCTGGCCGGCCGGGAAGCGCTCGCGGTGGCGGATGGCGAACCGGTCCATGAGGGCGCGGGCCCGCTGCCTGCGCTCTGCCGGCGGCACTCCCAGGGGCAGCAGGGGCAGGGAGATGTTGTCCATGACGCTCAAGGCCGGCAGCAGGTTGAAGCGCTGGAAGATAAAGCCGATGGAGCGGCGCCGGTGCAGGGTCAGGAACCGGTCCGGCAACCGGGCGAGCTGCCTGCCGGCAATGGCGGCCCTGCCGCTGGTGGGCGGGAAGATGCAGCCGATGATGGAGAGCAGGGTGGACTTGCCCGAGCCGGATGAGCCCCGCAGGCAGACCATCGCGTTCTCCTCGATGCGCAGGTCGATGCTGTCCAGGGCCGTGACCTCGTTGGGCTGGCCCTGGTTGTAGATTTTGGTCACTGATTCGAGTTCGATCAGCATGGGAAACCTCAGGCGCCGCTCAGGGCCGAGTCGGCCCGCACCGTGGCCGTGTGCCAGGCCGGGATCACGGTGGCGGCCAGGTAGGGCAGCACGGACAGGCAGAAGATGAGAAAGAAGACCTGGGCATTCATGGCCGGCGCCAGGTGAAAGGGCGGGAAGATCACCGACCATCCCACCATGACCGGCCGGAACAGGACGCCGTCAAGGAAGACGACATGGACATAGGCCAGGGTAACGCCCAGGAGAAAGGCGAGCCCCGAGACGAGCAGGCTCTCCCAGAACCGGACCGCCAGGATATCGGCGGTCTGCCAGCCCAGGACCTTGAGAATGGCGATCTCCCGTTTCTCCTCCAGCGATAGCCCGGAGGCCTTGTCCCAGGCCAGGATGACAAAGGCGGTCAGCGCCGTGAGCAGGCAGATGGAGCCAAAGCCGCTCCGCCAGCCGAACACGACCCGGTAGGTCTTGAGGATCTGCGGCCGGGTGACCACCCTGGTGTCGGGGAGCAGGTCGGCGATCTTGCGGGCAATGGTGCCGATCTCGGTGGGGTTGGCCACGTAGATGCAGAGGTCGGTGGCCTGGCCCGGCGGGATGCGGAACAGGTCCCTGGCGTCGGCGATGCTCATGACCACCAGGTCGCGGGTCAGGATGTCTGTGGCCCTGCTGAAGACGCCGGCGACCTGGTAGGAGGCCATGCTGAGATCGTTTCTGAACAGGGAGAGCAACTGGCTGCCCCGGGCCCGGACCATGTCGCGGACCGCCTGGCCGAGCACCACCGAGCCGCGGCTGCCGGCAGCGGGAAATGTCCCCTCTGCCAGGGTGAGCCGGAGCTGGTCGCCCATGGGCATCCGGCTGGTGTCCAGGCCCATGATGGTGAGATTGGCGCCGGTGAGCTCGTCGAAATAGTAGCCCCAGACGCGGGGCACGATGTTCGAGATGCCGTAGATGGCGCCGAGTTTCCCGGCATAGGCCAGGGGGATGTTGACCTGGCGTCCGGCGGACATGCGCTGGAGGGTGATCTGGGGGGCATTGACCAGGACCTCCTGCGCAGTGCCGGTCAGGGCGTCGGTCACCATCTGGAAGGAGGCGACCAGGAAGATCACCGCGGTGAAGACCACCAGCACGCTGGCATTCTTCAGCCGCCGCCGCCAGAGCGAGGAGAGCGCGTAATCAAGGATGTTGATCTGCCGTGCCAGGGTGCGCATGGGGTGGTGTCGGGGGAAACGGAGGCGCCGGCGGTCAGGGCCGGGGCGGCGGCGCCCAGAAGGAGCCGCTGGGAAAGTGGTCCATGGCGCCGGGGTGGTCCATGAAGGGCGCCACCAGGTCGGTGACGGCCGGATGCCGGGTATAGCGGGCCTCGGTGGCAACACAGAGGTCGGTCAGGCCGAGGCCCGAGACGGCAATGGCCCGCAGCCGGTCCTGCTCCCGCCAGCGGGCGCGGCGGTGCGCCGAACTCAGGAGCAGGAAGCCGTCCGCGGCAAGCAGGACGATCAGCACCAGCAGCAGGATATGGGCCGGACGCATCATCACTGCTTGTGGTTGTTCATCTGCATGTGCATCTTCATCTTCATGCCCGAGCGCATGGACTGGACCAGGTCGTCGGTGATCTCGTCAAAGGTGAGGACCTTGTGCCCCTTGTGGTCCTTGAGAAAGGTCTCGGCTGCATCGCGGCTGGCAAAGGGGATCAGCTCCTTGCCCATGGGGCCCATGACGTCGGAGCCGACAACATAGAATGCCTTGCGGCCGTCGATCCACTGCATGGTGTAGTAGTCCCGGACCTGGATCTTTTTGATCTGGTCCCGGCCGGAGACACCGTATTTCTCCGGGGAGAGGTAGAAGGCCATCATGTCCTTGACCCCGTCGAAATACTTTTCCGTTCCATCGGCAAGCTGGATGCCGGTGAGCCAGTTCTTGTACTTGGCGACAAACATGCCGCACACGGCGCAGCGGCTCTTCGGGGTCACGGTCGCATCCGGCGTTGATGCCTGGACAGGACTGCCAGTGACCGTGACCAGGAACAGGGCAAGGGCAGCCACGGCGGTTCTGAACAACACTGTGAACATGGTTTCCTCCTTTTTTTCTCTTGTCGTCTGCCAACGGGCGGCAGGTGCAAACTGTGGCGCTATCGGGCCGGTTGGGCCTTTAACCAGGGGCCGAGCAGCCTGTTCAGCTCGGCGCCGCTGATGCCGCCGAGGATGGCGCCGATGATCTTGCCCTGCGGGTCGATGACCACGGTGAGCGGCAGGGACTTGACATTGTAGCGGGTCGCTATCTTGGCGCCCTTGTCCTGGACCACGGGAAAGCGGATGTCCAGGTCGTGGACAAAGCGGCGGATCTCCTTGTCAGGCACGCCAAGGGTCTCGATGTAGATGACCTCGAGGCCCGCGTCGTGGTAGCGCTTGTACAGGTCGTTGAGCACCGGCGTGTCGGCCTTGCAGAACTTGCAGTCGATCAGGAAGAAGCGGAGAACGGCCGGGTGGCCGGCAAGCTGGCTGCTGGAGATGGTCCTGCCCGTAATGTCCGTTGCCGTGAAGGCCGGGGCCTGGTCGCCCACCTTGAGGGGCTGTGATTTTTCCCGCGAACAGCCGGGGAGCAGGCAGAGGGCAAGCAGCAGGAAGACGGGCAAGAGGGTGCGACGCAGCATGACGACCACCCTATGCCGCCTGGGAGCGGGCCGGGTTCCTCTCGCTGAGAACACCCTTGCGCATGTGCAGGATACGTGGATTTTCCTGGGACTCGGCCAGGTGGACATTGTGGGTCACCACGATGAAGGTCGTGCCCTGGCGGTGGTACTCGTGAAAGACGGAGAGGATCTCCTGTTCCGTGTCCTCGTCGAGATCGCCGGTGGGCTCGTCGGCCAGGATGATGGCCGGTTCGTTGATAAAGGCGCGGGCAATGGCGATGCGCCGCTGCTGGCCGCCGGAGAGCTGGGCCGGAAAGGCGTTTTCCCGGTCCTTGAGCCCCACCTGGGCCAGGATGTCCCTTGCCTCGCGCCTGGTGGCGGCCTTCCGGTTGCCGAAGCTCAAGGGGAGCAGGATGTTTTCCAGGGCCGTCAGGGTGGGGATCAGGCTGGCGAACTGGAAGATGAAGCCGATGGTCTGGTTGCGCATCTCGGTGAGGCGGGCGTCGCTCTGGTGCCAGTTCTCGATGCCGTTGACCAGGACCTCGCCCGAATCCGGCGTGGTCAGGCCGCCGATCATGGAGAGCAGCGTGGTCTTGCCCGAGCCGGAATGGCCCAGGATGATGACAAAGTCACCCCTGGCAACCGAGAGATTGACGTTGTCCACCGCCCTGACCGTCTGGCCGTCTGCGGTATAGGTTTTCTTCAGGTCGCGGCATTCGATTATCATGGCGCCTTCCTTTCTTGAAAAACGGATTATGCCTCAAGTTGTGTCGCTGACGGCAGACGGTGCAATTTTTTTCTTGCGTCCATGCTACCACGTGGTATATTGCAGTTCCGTTGCCGGATCAGACCATTTTCAATGTCAAGGTGTCCTTTTTCTCGTTCCGGGTTTTGTACTACGAGGTAGTATAAAGATCAACATTTTTTGAAAAACATATTCTTTCAGGAGGTTCGGCAGGGGGGAGAGATTCAGTATCCAGTTTCGTCCGTCCGGGTTTTCCAGAGTTTCCCGGCGGATGAAAATTGTCGGGGACGGCCGCGGAGTGTGGCCGGCCTGCGCAATATCATGGAAATCAGAAAAGGAGGAGAACATGACAGTGTCGAAGAAGACATGGTTCAGCGCTATTATCGCAGCAGGAGCCCTGACCTGGGGGCTGGCCGTGGGGGCCGGGCCGGTCCAGGCGGCAAAGGACTACAATGCGACCCTATATATCGCTGCCATGGGCGGACATTTCGCCAAGGCGGATGTTACCATCGTTCCCGGTGACGAGGCGCCGATCAAGCTGAACAAGCTCACCAAGATCGATATCGGTGACGAAGAGACCCATCCCACCCACGATGCCCGCATCGACAACGGCAACCGCAAGCGGATGTTCTGGTCCACCTACCACATCGATCCCAACACCAAGATGACCCATGTCGGTATCAGCGATCTCACCACCGGCGAGGTAATCAAGGACATCAACGTCTCCATTCCCAAGGAGGCAACCAAGACCCACCACATGTACTGTGCCTCGGCCCAGACCAAGGATTACTACATCCCCATCTCCATGGCCAACAAGGGCTACATCGACGTCTTCCGCAAGTCCGATCTCAAGCTGGTGCAGCGGATCTTCCTGGAGGGTACCGAGGCCGACATCAAGGCCCCCTACCTGTTCTATCACGGCACCAACTCGCCTGACATGAAGAAGATCCTCATCACCATCAACGAGGCCGAGACTCCCCAGGGCAAGCCCATCGGAAAGATGCACCTGTTCCTGCTCGATGCCGACGCCCTGGTCCATGGCAAGGTCAAGGTCCTGGCCAAGGGCATCGCCCCCGGCGCCCCGGGCAAGACCATGAGCTTCCGCCAGTACTTCTCGCCCGACGGCAAGTACATCGCCAACTCCGGCGCCGACCGCATGTACCTCATCGACGCCAAGACCCTCAAGGTCCTTGATGCCGAGATGATGGGCAAGCTGGAGGAGAACCACGACGCGATCTTCACGCCCGACTCCAAGTACATCATCGCCACGTCCAGGACCAAGACCCTGATCAACGGCAACTACAAGAAGATCTCCTACAAGACCCCCTTCTGCAGTGAAGAGGTCACGAACAAGGAACTGGGCCCGGACGACTACATGATGGACGGCCAGGTCAAGCTCTATGACGTTGCCGCCAGGAAGTTCATCGGTAAGGCGACCTCGACCTGCACGCCCTGCCACAAGGCGGAAGAGGTTGACCAGCACGCCGTGCTCTGCGGTATCGATGCGAACTGGAAGTAGCATCTGAGCCGTTTTACCACGCGCCATAACCGGAGAGAGGGGAACTTCTCTCCGGTTTTTTTTGCCTTTTCCGAAAACAGAAGCCAGGGGATGGCAACCGGAAGGACAGGGGCAACCTCCTCCGGCTTCCATCCCTCACCCCGGCGCCACCTTGACCTCGTGACACCGCTTGGATCTCGTGACACCGCTCCGCGGTGCCACGTTAGGGTGGGGAAGGGTGGCGGCATTTTCATGGTTTGTTGGGGCTGCGACCCGGAAACCCGGTCCAGCCATGCTGGTTAATCTGCAGACAGGTCGTTATGTCACAAGGTGTTTCTTCAATTCTTGCGGTGGCCTGGAAGACGGTCGTCCGCAAGCTGTTTCGCAACTCGGTCCTGGTCCTGGCAGTGGCGCTCCTGGTCGCCCTGCTGGTCTTTGCCTTTCTTTTCAATGACATGGTCCAGGAGAACCTGGAGGCGGCCTCGAAAAAGCTGGGGGCCGACATCGTCCTGGTTCCGGCCGAGGCCATGGGCATGGCCGAGGAGTTCATCCTGGAGTCCAGTGAAAAGACATTCTACATGGACAAGTCCATTCTCGATTCTGTCCGCAAGATGCCGGAGATCGACAAGGTGACCTTCCAGGTCTATCTCAAGACCCTGGCCTCGGGCTGCTGCTCCATCGTCGCCGGCCAGGTGGTGGCCATTGACCCGAAGACAGATTTTGTCGTCAGGCCCTGGCTGCCCGCCTCGGTGCCGGAGCTGGGCAGGGGCGAGGCCTACGTGGGCAACTATGTCTGGGAATACCTGGGCCTGATCTCCACCGCCACCCTGTTTGGCCATCCCATCAAGGTGGTCGGCCACCTCGAAAAGACGGGCACCGGCCTCGATCACGGTATCTTCATGCGCTATGCCGACCTGTCCCAGGTCACCAGGACGGCGGCGGGCAGTTATTCCAAGGACAAGATCTCCATCGTCTTTATCAAGGTCAAGGATGGCGTCAACGTCGAGGACCTGACCCGGAAGATCCAGTCCGAGAATCCCACCGTGGGCATCATGACCAGCGGCACCATCGGTACGGATATCCGGGCAACGCTGAAGGACATACTGCGGGTCTTTTCGGTCACCATCCTGGTTTCCTCGCTGCTGGCCGTGCTCCTGGCCTGGTCCACCTTTTCGGCCATCACCAACGAGCGGCGGCGTGAGATCGGCATCCTGCGCGCCATCGGCGCCCGCCGTTCCCACATCGTCAGGATGTTCATGGCCGAGGCCGCCATCATCTCCTGCATGGGCGGCCTCCTGGGGATCCTGGGCGGCCAGTTTCTCATCCACTATACGGCCGGCGATTTTGACCTGCTCAACCGTCTCGGTGTCTCCACGGGCATCACCATGGCCAGTGTACTCTTCAGCCTGCTGGCCATGGCGGCCGGGGTGCTGGTCTGCCTGCTCGGCGCCCTGGTGCCCATCGTCCGGCTGGCCAGGATGGAGCCCCTGCTCGCCATCAAGGAAGAGTAAGGCGGTGGAACACGCCGGCGGGCGGCCTGTGCCATGCCGGCTTCAGGCGGGCTGGATCCGGTCGAGCGCGAAGTAGAGCGTGGCTCGGGTGCCGGTGCCGGGGTCGGATTCCAGGACCAGGCCGCCGCCGTAGCGTTCCCCCACCGACCTGGCCAGAAAGAGGCCGAGTCCCATGCCCCGGCCGGGTTTCTTGGTGCTGAAGAAGGGCTCGGTGGCCCGGGCCAGGGTCTCTTCGTCCATGCCGATGCCGCTGTCTTCGACCCGGAAGGCGAGGCGGTCCCCTTCCCGGAAGCAGGTCAGGAGCACCTCCGTGTCGCCGCCTGCGTCAAGGGCGTTCCTGACCAGGCTGCTGAGGGCCCGTTTCATGGTCCTCGGCGGTACCTGGATGACCAGGTCGTCCGCCCTGTTGACGAGCCGCAGCCGCTCGCCGGCAAAGTCTCGTCCCAGTTCGGCCAGCAGGTCGGGCAGACTGATGAGAAGCGGCTGTTCCCCCATGGGCTGGCCGGCATCGGCGGTCATGTGGTAGAGGATGTCCTTGCAGATATCGACCTGCTGCCGGATCAACCGCGCGTCCTGGACCAGTTCGTCATCTTCGCCCCTCTCGAGCAGGGTGTGGTACATCTCGCCGGCAACAACGGCGATCAGGGAGAGCGGCGTGGAAAGCTCGTGGGCCGCGCCCGCCGACAGGGTGGCCAGCGAGGCGAGACGTTCGTTGCGGTTCTTCTCCTCGTTGAGCGAGACCACGGCCTCCTGGTACCTGTGGAGCGACTGCTGGATCTTGCTGACAAAAAAAACAATGAATACGGCGGTGAGGACAAAGGCCAGCAGCATGCCCTGCAGGTGGATCCGGATCTTGCCCGGATCGGTGCCGCCGGTGGTGTGGCAGAGCGGCACCGGCACGGTCCTGCCGATGGGGAAGGGCGCGATGCCGTCCTGGCCGGGAATCTGGAACAGGGCGGCATAGCAGGCCACCGTGAACAGGAAGAGAAGCCAGACCATCTTCGGCCGCAGGATGATGGAGGCGATGACGATGTGTACCAGGTAGAGGGAGGTGAACGGGTTCATGGGCCCGCCGGTGTAGTAGAGCAGGAGGGTCAGGAGCAGGACATCCATGAACATGCCGGCGATGAGCATGCGGTCGAGCCACTTCTTCTTTTTCCTGAAGGCGGCAAAGACCAGGTTGCTGGCCGCCTGGAAGAGGATGATCCCCGAGACGATCAGGAGGGGAAGCTGGATATGGAAGAGAAAGTGGATGGCCGTGATCAGGAGTATCTGGCAGGCCACCGCGCCCCAGCGCAGGAGCAGGAGCCAGGTGAAGGCTATGCCCGTGGTCTGCCGGCTGTCGGCATGGCCGGCGGCGGGCCCGGCCAGGGTGGAGTCGGGAAGCGATGGCAGCATCGGCAGGCTGTGGCAATGCGACAATATGCCACATTGCCAGGTGAAGGGTTAGGGGGTATATAACAGGAACAGCGTGCCGCAGAGATGCGGCCTGTGCGCCGCCACCCCGGCGGGTGCGGACAGGTTCAAGGCATACCCATCCTGGAGCGGAGGGAACCGAAAACTCTGGAAATGTTCTCCTCTCCTCCGCTCTGGATGGGTGGCCCGTTCCGGTTTTGTGCAACGACGGGGCACCGGTGATGGTCTGCGTTTCATGCGGCGGTTTTCGGTTTCGGTGGTGCGGCCGCAGTAGCGGCCGGTTTTTTTTCTGCGCCGCCTTTTTTGCCGCCTGACGGGGTCGGCACGGGTGCCGGTGTCTCCTGGCGGCGCGCGGCCTTGATCTCGCCTTCCAGGGTGGCGCCCGCCTCCACGGTCAGGTTCGTCGCTGTCAGGCAGCCGTTGATGCTGGCGGTGCTGTGCGCCGTGATCATCTCCGCCCTGATGTCGCCCTCCACCCTGCCGTGGCAGACCAGGGTGTCCAGTTGCAGGTTGCCCTGGATGGCGCCGCTTTCGCTGATCACCAGGTATTCGCCCCGGATATCACCCTTCACCGTGCCGTCGATCCGCGCCTTGCCCTTGAAGCTGATATCGCCCGCCACCCGCATCTCGCTGGAGATGATCGAGGAGATGGGCATGTTGGAGGCCCTGCCTTCCCCTGCCCGGGCCCTGTCTTTCTCTTTCTTCCTGAACAACGCCATGATTACCGCCGCACCGTGAGGTTGAGGCCCGCCACCTGGATGTACTTCATGGGATTGATCGCCCTGCCGTGGTAGCGCACCTCGTAGTGCAGGTGTGACCCGGTGCTGCGTCCCGTGTTGCCCATGAGGCCGATGACCTGGCCCCGGGTGACATGGTCGCCCTTTTTGACGAGCTGCTTCTCCAGGTGGGCAAAGACCGTTTCGTAGCCGTTGCCGTGCGAAAGGATGATGAAACGGCCGAGGCCCTTGTTGTAACCGACCTGTTTGACCACGGCATCGCCGGTCGCGTGGACCTTGTCGCCGGTGTCGCCCTTGAAGTCGATGCCGGCATGAAAGGCCCTCTTGTGGTTGATGGGGTCGATCCTGCTGCCGAAACCCGAGCTGATGCCGGTGCTGACGGGTCTGCCCAGGGGGATCTTCTGCAGCAGTTCCAGGTAGCGGTCGCTGCTGGAGATGAGGCTGTCACCGTAATCCCGTTTCTCCTCGATGAAAGGGCCGCCGCTGTGGCTCGGGTCCTCCTCCACCTTGACCTTGACCCCGATACGGTCCATGACGGTCTGGATGATCCTGCTCCGCTCGTCCAGCCTGTTGATGCTGCCCTCGAGCCTGCTCTGCTCCTCGCGGAGGTCGGCCACCTGTTCCTCGTAGTTGGCAACCAGCCTGGCCTTTTCGGCGCGTACCGAGGCAAGGGTGGCCTCGGTGCGGGCGAGCCTGGCGGTCTGCTGCCGCAGTTGGTCGGCAGTGGTGGTGAACCGGCCGCGCAGGGTCCTGTATTCTCCGAAGGTGCGGATGCCGAAGATGCTCATGGCCAGGAGCAGCAGGCCGAACACGGTCGTGCCGAGAAACAGGTTGCGGGCCAGTTTCTTCCTGATGACCAGGGTACGCCCCCTGCCCTTTTCACCGGTGATGATGATGTGGTACCTGTCGTGGCTCATGATGGTTGAATGACACCTCCGCTCGGCAG
>WFUT01000109.1 GCA_015484845.1 Desulfobulbaceae bacterium | reverse complement strand
TCCGGGAGTTCCCTGTCAAGATGGAGAAGGAATTTTGCATTTCGGTCCCGGAATCAGCCTTGAAGACGCTTTGCGCAGCCTGACGGCCCAATCCTGCAATGTTATCCGAAGATACCTGCCCGCAGCACAAGGGACGGCGGTATCTTCATGGTTTGTGTCGGGGCCGTGACCTGAAACCCCCCGGCCATGCCGGTTTATCCAAAAATGGCGCAGAGCGCCTGGTGAGGTGTTGCACCGCAGAGCGGTGCAACAAGAGCAACCATCCTCCGGGTTCGCCCCCCTGGACTCCGGGCGCCACCTCAACCTCGTGACACCACCCTGCGGTGTCGCGAGGGGGCGGCTGCCCTTTTTCATTGCCGGTTGTGCCTGCTCCGCGTGGCATGAATGTATAACCGTATTGTCAAAATAATACATGCGCAAGGCGGGATGTCAAGCAGTTGCAGGGGTTCCCTCAATGGGGAGTGGGCAGGCCATGGGACAACAGGGGAATTCCCTGCATCCCCATCGGCATGGTTGCCATCCGGCCGGACAGGGGCGGGCCGGTCTCCTTCCTCTCGCCCGGCGATGGCCGGGGACACCTTCCCGTCGTGCAGCGGGACGGACAATAACAGAAGCTCCCGCCGGCGAGCGCCCGCAGGGTCGTTGGCGCAGGTGGAGCAGGTGGGAAAGGGCGCTTGACAGATCGGATCGCGTACCCTACTGTGAAAAACCATGGGTGAACCATTCTGGCAGGAGGCAGCGGCCGGGTTCGTTTGCACCAGGGGCGGGGACCAGGGGAAGCTGTCACCGGCGCCTTTGTTTTTCCCGCGCCGGGCCACAGGGCATTCTGGCTGTCCGAAAACGGCACAGAGCGCCTGGTAGGGTGTCGCACCCCGGGGCGATGCAACAGGCTGCAACTCCTGCGGGATTTCCGGTGAGGGAGGGCATTACCATGTACTGGCTGATCCTGGTGATCGTTTCCATGCTGCTCGCACCCCCTGGCAGCCACGCCGGCCTGCTGCAACCGGACAGGAGCGGCGGCCTGAGCATTGAACAGGGAAACGGCAGCCGTGATCTCTCCCTCGGCGATATACTGCGGATCAGGGCCACGGGCAGGTATGCCCGGCAGATACGGGAGCTGCTTGCCGCGCCCCACCAGGCCCGGCCTCTCCGGCTCTATCTTGACGACGTGGAGATGAAAGGCATTCCCGCCACCGTGGTGGGGGAACAGGGAGCTGAGGATACCCTGTTCGTCGACTTTCTCCTTGTCCGCGATCCCCACGACGATGCCAACCGCGAGGCCTGGAACAGGCTGCTTGGCAGGAAGTACCGCGGCTACCGGATGCAACTGCCGGTGGCCCTGGCCATTGGTGCCGCTCCGCCGCTGGTGATCGCGCCGCCCATCCTGTTCCACATCGTGCGGGGCAAGGTGGCCTGGACGGCGATCTTTGTCTGCCTGGCCCTCTTTGTCGTGATCTACCGGCTCCTGGTCACGCACCCGAACGCCCTGCGCGAGACGCCCGGCGGTCCCTACAGCCTGGGCAAGAGCCAGATGGCCTTCTGGGGCCTGTTGCTGCTGCTGAGCTTTTCCGCCATCTGGGTCCTCACCGGGACCATGGAACGGATCCCCGACCAGGTCCTGGTCCTGCTCGGCATCAGCGGCGGCACGGGGCTTGGCTCCATCGTGATCCACCAGAACAAGAAAAGCGCAAAAAAGGCCGAGCGGCAGGCCAGGCAGGAGAAGCTCCGCCGTGAACACGAACGGCTGCAGCAGCACCTGACAACCATGATCCGGGACGAGACTGGCGCCAATGCGCTGTTAAAGCAGCGGTTGCAGGAGATCGAGACAGAGATCAGCAACCTGGGGAAGCAGGAGCCACTCCCCGAATCGACCGGATTCTGGCGCGACATCTGTGACGACGGCAACGGCATGAGCATCCACCGGCTGCAGGTCGTGGCCTGGACCATCATCCTGGGCGCTGTCTTTGTCCGTTCCGTGGCCCAGACCATGTCCATCCCCGAGTTCTCCGAGACCCTGCTCATCCTGCTCGGTATCAGTAACGGCATCTACCTGGGGTTCAAGTTTCCTGAAAAGATCTGAGCCGGGCCTTGCCCCGCGCCCACGGCAAACAACCACAACAGGAGCATGGAGACCAGCCCGCCCCCGGCACCAGCAGGGCCACAAACCGGGCTGCTCCCCCATCCTCCGGCTTCCGATACCAAGCATGTCTGAACTGCTGCAACTCGACAACCTGTCACTTTCCTTCTGCTCCGACGAGGAGATGGGCGGCGAGACCCGGATCCTGCACGATGTCTGCCTGACCATCCGCCGGGGCACCACCCATGCCCTGGTCGGCGAGTCGGGCTCCGGCAAGTCGGTGACCGCCATGTCCATCCTGCGCCTGCTCGAGGAGACGAGCCGGGTGCGGACCAGCGGCCGGATCCTGTTCAACGGCACCGACATCCTGCAGATGAACAGGAAAGAGCTGCTCGCCCTGCGCGGTGACCGGATCGCCATGATCTTCCAGGAGCCCATGACCTCGCTCAACCCGGTCTACACCATCGGCAGCCAGCTCATCGAGCCGCTGATGCTGCACCGGAACATGGACCGGGAAGAGGCCCGGCAGCGGGCCCTGCACCTCATGGAGCGGACCGGCATCGAGCAGCCCGAGTTCCGTTACAACGCCTATCCGCACCAGCTCTCCGGCGGCCAGCGGCAGCGGGTAATGATCGCCATGGCCCTGGCCTGCCGGCCCGACCTGCTCATCGCCGACGAGCCGACCACGGCCCTGGACGTGACCATCCAGGACCAGATCCTGGATCTCATCCGCGACGTCCAGCAGGAGTTCCACATGGCGGTGCTCCTCATCACCCACGACCTGCCCATGGTGAGAAAGATCGCCTCCTCGGTCTCCATCATGCACAACGGCCGGATCGTGGAACAGGGCGATACCGGCACCATCTTTTCCGGGCCGCGCGATCCCTACACCATCCACCTGCTCCGCTCGGTGCCGCACGGCACGCGCACGCCCCGCCCCGGCGGCAGGAAGCTGATCGAGTTGCAGGACATCCACTGCCATTTCACCCTCAAGTCGGAATGGACCGGCCTGCTGCGGCGAAAGACCCGGGTGCTCAAGGCGGTGGACGGCGTGGACCTGGTCATCCGCCAGGGCACAACCCTGGGCGTGGTGGGCGAATCGGGATCAGGCAAGAGCACCCTGGCCATGTGCCTGCTGCGGCTCACAGACTGCACCGGCCGTATCCTGTACCGGAAAAACGGCGAGACCATCGACCTCGCGACCCTGGGCACCTCGCAGATGCGGCCCCTGCGCCGGGAGCTGCAGATCGTGTTCCAGGATCCCTACTCCTCCCTGTCGCCCCGGCTCTCCATCGAACAGGTCATCAGCGAGGGGCTGAAGGTGCATCGCATCGGCCGCAACCGCGAGGAACGGCTGGCCATGGTACGCCAGGCCCTGGAGGACGTGGAGCTGGAGCCGGACATGGCCTTCCGTTTTCCGCACGAGTTCTCCGGCGGCCAGCGGCAGCGGATCGCCATTGCCCGTTCCATCGTGCTCCGGCCCGACCTGCTGATCCTGGACGAGCCCACCAGCGCCCTGGACATGACCATCCAGGCCCAGGTCATCGACCTGCTGAAAAAACTGCAGGATCGCTACGGCATGACCTACATGTTCATCACCCACGACCTGCGGGTGATCCGGAGCATGGCCGACAGCCTGGTGGTCGTGCGCCGGGGCAGGATCGTGGAGCAGGGACCGGCGGCGGAGATCTTCCGGGACCCGCAGCACCCCTACACCCGGCGTCTCTTTGACGCGGTCTTCAGTGACAGCGAAGCGCCCGCCTACGCCTGATCGTTGCCCCCGGCCGGTACACCCCATGTCCAGCAAGGTCCTGTCCCCGGAATTCCTGCAGACCGTGAGCCACGGTCCCGGCGTCTACCAGATGCTGGGCCGGCGCGAGGTGCTCTACGTGGGCAAGGCACGGGACCTGCGCAAGCGCCTCTCCCAGTATGCCCACCACGCCGGCGGCCCCCATTCCAAGACCGGGGTCATGCTCTCGCACCTTGTCCGGGTGGAGACCATCCTGACCACCACGGAAAAGGAGGCCCTGATCCTCGAGGCCTCGCTGATAAAGAAGCACCGGCCGCGCTACAACGTCATCCTGCGCGACGACAAGAACTATCCGCTCATCAAGGTCACGGTGGCGGAAGAGTGGCCGCGCATCGTGGTCACCCGCAGGCGCACCCGGGACGGCAGCCGCTATTTCGGCCCCTATGCCTCGACCTCGGCCATGCGGGCCACCCTGAAGCTGCTCTACTCCATGTTTCCCCTGCGCCGCTGCCGGACCGTGCGCGAGCGCAGCCGCCCCTGCCTCAACTTCCAGATGGGCCGCTGCCTGGCGCCCTGCAGCGGCGAGGTGGACCGGCAGGCCTACCAGGCCATGGTCCGGAACGTGCTGCGGCTCCTGGAGGGCAGGAACTCGGAGCTGATTGGCGAACTGGAGGCGAAGATGCGGCAGGCGGCCGCGGAGCTGGCCTTTGAAAAGGCGGCCCTGTACCGCGACCAGGTCGCGGCGCTCAAAAAAACCCTGGAACGCCAGGTCATTGCCGCGGAGCACGACCTGGACCAGGATGTCTTCGGGCTCGCCCGGGAGGGGGCCTCGGTGGGGATCGCCATTCTTTTTGTCCGCGCCGGCCTGATCACCGGGGCCCAGAATTTCTTTCTTCCCGATCCCCTGGGCACGGACGGCCAGGTGCTTGCCGAGACCATCCTGCAGTACTACAGCCGCCTGCGCCAGCCGCCCAGGG
>WFUT01000108.1 GCA_015484845.1 Desulfobulbaceae bacterium | reverse complement strand
CTCACTGACCGTGTGAAGGATTTTTTCTACATCTTCTTGCCCGCAGGCATTGGCAATCTTGCCGAATCTGCTTCTTTATCAAGGGGTTGAAGTATTCTTATATGTCTGCGCCCTTGCTGCCTCGCATCTCCGGCAAAATTGCCAATTGCAGGATTCAGGTGATACCGGCTCCGGCGACACGCGGCAAAAGACATTTTCGTACAGGCCCCGGCACAAAGATGACAAAACCTTTTTTTTGCCCTAAGATGCAGACCATCGTAACGGGCCAGGGGGTGTGCGGTTCAGGTTCCTCTTTGCCGGACGTGGCCAGGGGGGCTCTGTGCAGGCGCCATCGTCTGCCATGCCCCGGCAGGCGGGCGATGGTGCAGCGATCCGGCCTTCCTGACCACTTCCGGACCATGGCTTCCGGATCACCACTGCTGCAAGGTATGCAATGATCAAACTGCCCTGTGCAGACGGCACCATCGCCCGGCGTCTGAAGCTGCTCAACGTCTTGACCTTTGCCCTTCTCCTCGTCCTGGCCGTCTCCAACTGCGGCCAGTTCCTGGCCCTGGAAAAACAGCTTGTCAACCTGCGGCAATTCCACGAACTTGTCGAGGAAGTGCTGGAACTGCGCAGCCACGGGCACGACCTCCTACGCAGCGGCGGCGCCGGCGACATGGCCGCGATCCGCCGCTCCCTGGCCCGCATCACCGGGGCCGGCCAAAAGCTGCAGCCTGTCCTGGCCAGGCTCTCCTCGCCGGAGGAGTACCAGGGGTTTGTCGAGGCAACCAGACAGTACCGCGCCTGCCTGGCGCCGCCGGAACAGGGCACCATTTCCCGGGAGTGCCTGCAGCGCTACGGCAACATCATGGTCGGCTTTGTCACCGCTGTCCGGGACAGGGGCCGTGTTGGCCTGGCGGACAGCAGCCTGCGGACGATCTTTTTCACCTTCACCCTCGTGCCCATGATCCTGGCCATCCTTCTCACCGGCCTCATCCTCTCCCAGGCCGGGAGGGTGCTCAACCGGATCACCCTTGCCGGCAGGGCCGGCCGCATGCTGCGGGAAAACCCGGCGCCCATCCCCGACACTCCGTCGGCCCGGGACGAGGTCCACTCCCTGATCCAGGGAGCCAACAGGATGGCCACGGAGCTGGAGGCCAGGACCAACCAGCTGATCCAGGTACAGAAGCTGGCCGCCATCGGCACCTTCTCCTCGAGCATCGCCCATGAGCTGAACAACCCGCTCAATAACATCTCCCTGTCCGCCGACATGCTCCTCCAGGACCTGGACCAGCTCTCGCCGGACGAGATCAGGGAAATTCTCTCGGACATCCTGTCCCAGACCGACCGGGCCGGCGCCATTGTCCGCGACCTGCTCCACTTCTCCAGGGCGGGGGAAACGCCGGCCCGGGAGATCGAGGTCCGCGACCTTGTCGGCCAAGCCCTGGGCCTCATTGCCAATCAACTGCGGCTCGGCCACGTCCGGGTCGACACCAGCATACCGGACGATCTTCCCGCCATCCGGGGGGATCTCCGGAAACTGCAGCAGGTCTTGCTCAACCTGCTGACCAACGCGATCCAGGCCATGCCCGGCGGCGGCAGGATCCGCATCAATGCCCGCCACGACGGGGACACCGTGCGCATCGACGTCTCCGACACCGGCGAGGGCATACCGCCGGAGAAGATCAGCAGGATCTTTGACCCCTTCTTCACCACCAGGGAGGCGGACCAGGGCACGGGGCTCGGCCTCGCCATCAGCCGCGAGATTGTCCGCCGACACGGTGGCCGTATCGAGGTGAAAAGCAGGCCCGGACAGGGGACCACCTTTTCCGTCCTCCTGCCCGCCGTGGCCGCCAGGTCCCGGGAAGGCCGCACCCACGGGGGCTCCGGCTCACCGTCTTCAGCGGGCCGGGCCGGGCACCCCGCGGCCGCCCCCTCGCATAAGCAACCAAAAACACTGCCGGAGAACGACAGCCATGAACGAGAAGAGACCCCTCAGCATCCTGATACTTGATGACGAGCCCATTGTCTCCAAGCGATTAAAACCGGCCCTTGAAAAAAGGGGCTACGTGGTGGAGGCCTTCACCGAAAGCCCGGAGGCTCTCAAGCGCGTGAAGGAGAAGAATTTTGATATCGTCATCACCGACCTGAAGATGGAGGAGGTGGACGGCATGGAGTTCCTCGCCGAGGTAAAGAAACGCTCGCCTGCAACCGAGGTGATCGTGATCACCGGCTACGCCACCATGGAGACCGCCAAGGAATCGTTCAAAAAGGGTGTGTTCGATTTCCTTTCCAAGCCGTTCAAGCTGGGCGAGATCACCGAGGTCATCGAAAAGGCCGAGGAAAAGATCCGCGGCAACTGACACGATGTCCGGCCGGCCGCCATATCCAGGGGGCCTTGCCGCAAAAAAAAAGCCCCGGCACCCGGATCGGGTGACGGGGCGTGCCTGCCTGCGGCCACGGCCTCTCAGGCAAAGGCCTTTTCCAGGCTCTTGGCCATCTTGGTGGTGACCACCTCGTCGATATGTTCCCGGGTCCAGATGCCGTCCTTGCGCACCGCCTTGGCGGCATTGCCGTAGCTGATCCGGACCTTCTGGCTGGAGATAACATCCAGGGCATGCTGGAGCCGGTTTTTCAGCTCCTCCCTGCTCAATCCCTCGGCCTCGCCGATGGGACCGAGTTCCTTCATCTTCATGGTGAAGTCCGTGATCAATTGCACGAAACGGGGCGCCTCGGCAGCCGAGGCCCAGCGGAGCGCGTACCGCTCCTCGTTGAGTCCCACTTCTTTCAGTACCGTGCGGATCAGGGCATCCGCTCCCATTGCATCGTAATTACCAACCTGGTAATGGCATTCACCGAGCTGTCAGCCGCCGGTGAAGATACCGTCGGCCCCTTCCATGAAGCCGCGCAGGACAAAGACCGGGTCAACCCGGCCGGTGCACATCACCCGGATGGTCCGCAGGTTGGGCGGATACTGGAACCGTGACACGCCGGCGGCATCCGCGGCCGCGTAACAGCACCAGTTACAGAGGAATCCCAGGATCCTGGGGTTGAATTCGTCGCTCATTCTCATACCTCAGCGGTTTCTTGTTCCGTGACCTGGCCAAAGGCCTCGATCTGGGAGATTATCTGCTCATTGGTGAAGCCACCCATGGAGATGGCAAAGGTCGGGCAGTGGCTGGCGCAGATGCCACAGGCCTTGCAGGACGCGGAGATGGTCCGCGCCTTGCGCTTCTTGCCCACCTTGATCATCTCGATGGCGGCAAAGGGGCAGAGGCTGACGCAGATGCCGCAGCCGATGCACTTGTCCTCGTCCACCTTGGAAACAATGGGATCCACGGAGACCGAGCCCTTGACCAGGGGCATGGCCGCCTTGGCAGCCGCGGCCTGGGCCTGGGCAATGGTCTCGTCCACCGGCTTGGGGGCATGGGCAAGGCCGCAGACATAGACACCGTCCACGGGCAGCTCCACGGGCCGCAGCTTGACATGGGCCTCGAGGAAGAACCGGTCATCGGTGAGCGGCGCCTTGAGCAGCTTGCTCAGCTCCTCGGTGCCGTCGGGCACGATGCCCACCGAGAGCGCCACCAGGTCCGGGGTCATGTCGACCTCTTCCTGGAGCAGGGAATCAAAGAACTTCACGTGCAGCCGGCGGCCGGCCTCGTAGACCTCGGGCTTGCACTCCAGGTCGTAGGGAATAAAAACAACCCCCTTGAGACGGGCCTCGCGGTAGGCGTCCTCGGCATAGCCATAGGTCCGCATGTCGCGGTAGAGGACAATGACCTGCGCGTCCGGATTGATCTCCTTGATCTGGAGCGCGTTCTTTACCGCGTGGTTGCAGCAGACCTTGGAGCAGTAGTTGAGGTCGTCGCCGCGGGAACCGGCGCACTGGATCATGACCACCGAGTCCGGCGCCCTGTTCCTGGCCTTGCCGGCCAGCCGTTTCTCCAGCTCCTGCTGGGTGAGGACCTTCTTGTTCTTGCCCAGGAGGTAGCCGTCCGGCCGGTGCTCGTGACCACCGGTGGCCAGGACCACCACGCCGTGATCCACGGTCTCTTCCTTCTTGCCGCCGTCGCGGGAGACAACAGAAGAGAAGTTGCCGATGAACCCGGACATCTGAACCAGCTCGGCCCCGGTCAGGACGTCGATCTTCTTGCTCTTCTTCACCCGGTCCACCAGCTTCCTGAGATGGTTGGCCGTCTCCTTGCTGGTCAGGGTGTGGTTGAGCAGGCCGAGGTTGCCGCCCAGGGTCTTGCCCTTCTCCAGGAGCACGGACTCGAATCCCTGCTCGGCCAGTGTCAGGGCCACGGTCATGCCGGCGATACCGCCGCCGATGATGAGCGCCCGCGGCGTGACCGGCACGGTCTGGGCCGGCAGCGGCTGCATGCGCCGGGCCTTGGCCACGGCCATGCGCACCAGGTCCTCGGACTTCTGCGTTGCCGCCTGCGGCTCGGCCGCATGCACCCAGGAACACTGGTCGCGGATATTGACCATCTCCACCAGGCAGGGGTTGAGGCCGGCGTCCTTCAGGGTCTCCTGGAAGAGCGGCTCATGGGTGCGCGGCGAGCAGGCGGCAATGACCACCCGGTTCAACCTGTGCTCGATGATGGTCTTCTTCAGGGTCTCGATGGCATCCTGCGAGCAGGAATAGAGGGAATCGGTGTGGTAGACCACCCCCTCCATGTCGGCCACCGACTCCTCCACCTCGTGCACGTCGACCACCGAGGCGATGTTGATACCACAGTGGCAGACAAAGACCCCGATGCGTACCTCGTCGCCGATGTCCTGCTCCTCGGGATAGCTCTTGTGGATGATACCCTGGCCCCGCTGCGCCTCCAGGAGGCCGGCGGCGATGCCGGCGGCGGCAGAGGCCTGGGTGACCGATTCCGGGATATCCTTGGGGCCCTGGAAGGCGCCGGCGACCACGATCCCCTCCCGGTTGGTGGCCAGGGGATTGAAGGTGTCGGACTTGGCGAACTTGTACCTGTTGAGCTCGATGCCGGTGATCTCGGCGATACCCTCGGCGTCGCGGGGAGACTCCAGGCCCACGGAGAGGACCACCAGGTCAAAGGGGACAAACTCGTGCCGGCCGTCCAGGGTGGCATAGGTGAGCTGGAGCCGGTTCTCCCACGGGGTGACATCGGCCACCTTGGCGCGGACAAACCTGATCCCCATGGCCTCGGCCCGCTGCCGGGCCTTGTCAAACTCCTTGCCCTGGGTGCGGATATCCATGTAGTAGATGGTGATCTCCACCTCGGGATCGTGTTCCTTGGCCACCAGGGCCTCCTTGATGGCGTACATGCAGCACACCGAGGAGCAGTAGCCGTTGTCGCAGCCCAGGTCACGGGAGCCGACACACTGGATAAAGGCGATCCGCTTGGGGTGCCGGCCATCGGAAAAGCACTTGACCTCGCCCATGAAGGGTCCGGACGCCGTGGTCATGCGCTCGAACTCGACACTGGTGACCACGTCCGGGTGCTTGCCGTAGCCGAACTTCTCCAGGGTGGCCGGGTCGATCTTGCCAAAGCCGGGCGACAGGATAACCGCGCCGACCTTGAGCTCGATCTCCTCGGGCTGCTGGCTGAAATCGATGGCATGGCTCTGGCAGACCGGGACGCAGATCTGGCAGGTGTCGTACTGCAGGTGCAGGCACGACGACGGATCGATATAGTAGGTCGCGGGCACGGCCTGGGCATAATCGATGTGGATGGGCCGGGTGAGCGCCAGTCCCTCGTTGTAGGGATCCACATGATGTTTGGGGCAGTACTGGGTGCACAGGCCACAGGCCGTGCAGGCGTCGGCGTCGATGTAGCGCGGCCGCTGCCTGATTTTAACGGTGAAATCACCTGGTTTACCATCCAATGCGAGAAGATCCGCATTGGTGAGCATCTCTATGTTTGGAGACCGACCGGCCTCTACCAGCTTGGGCGCGAGTATTCAGAGAGAGCAGTCGTTGGTGGGAAAGGTCTTGTCAAGCTGGGCCATGACCCCGCCGACCACCGCGGCCTTTTCCACCAGGTAGACGTAGTAACCTAGTTCAGTCAGGTCAAGGGCAGCCTGCACTCCGGCAATACCGCCGCCGACGACCATCACTGATCCGGCCCTATGTTCCATTCCTTTTCCCATTACAATCTCCAGAGTTAGATTACGATCCAGTATGGCCGGACAGTATCGGCCACGACAAAAAAACAGGGATTCCGGTCCCCCACGGGCAGGACAGCGGAACTGCGTATAATGATGGACTGTTGCCTTTCATCGCCAGGGCAAACGCCATTGTCACCGCCAGGCGGCACCTACAGGGCAAGCGGTGCCGGTTCGGTGACCGTCTTTTCTATCTTTACCGCACATACCTTGGCCTCTGCAATCTTGCAGTGTGGATCCAGGGCATCGTTGGTCAGCAGGTTGGCCGCTGCCTCCCGGTAGTGGAAGGGAATAAAGACCAACCCCTGCTGGATCCGGTCCGTCACCCGCACCGGCAGCACGATGGAACCACGGCGGGAAGAGGCGCGGACCTCGTCGCCATCCGCGACCCCGGCGGCCCTGGCATCGTCGGGATTCATCTCCACGTAGGGCCCGGGTGCCGCATCCTCGAGCACGCGGGACCGCCTGGTCATGGTACCGGTATGGTACTGGTACAGGACCCGGCCCGTGGTCAGCACCAGGGGATACTCCTCGTCGGGCAGCTCCTCGGGCCCCTGCCAGGTAATGGCGGACAGCAGCGCCCTGCCCCGCGGGAAACCGTCCACGTGCAGGATCGGCGTGCCCGGATGATCGGGTGTCGGGCAGGGCCAGGTGAGCGGGCCTTCCTCCAACCGCTCGTAGCTCATGCCGGCCATGGCCGGCCAGCAGGTGGTGATCTCGGCAAAGATCTCCGGTGCCAGCGGCGGCACGGTGTGGAAGACCGGGTCCATGGAGATGCTGTGGCCATGACCGGTGGCCAGCATGCGGGCGGCCACCATGTTGATGATGGACAGGTCGTCCCGCGCCTCGCCCGGGGGAGGCACGGCCCGCCGCACCCGCTGCACCCGGCGCTCGGTGTTGGTGAACGTGCCCTCCTTCTCGGCAAAGGATGCCGCCGGCAGCACCACGTCGGCCAATTCGGCGGTCTCGGTCAGGAAGATGTCCTGGACAACGAGAATCTCCAGTTTTTCCAATGCCCGGCGGACATGATCGCTGTTGGGGTCGCTGAGGACCGGGTTCTCGCCCATGATCCACATGCCGGCCAGGCGGCCCTCCAGGATGGCATCGGGCATCTCGGTGGCCACGAGCCCGGGCCGGTCCGAGAGCTCAACCCCCCAGATCCCGGCGAACTTCCGGCGGGCCTCGGGGCTGTCGCAGCGCTGGTAGCCCGGGAAGAAGGTCGGGTTACAGCCCATGTCGCTGGCACCCTGGACATTGTTCTGGCCGCGGAGCGGGTTGAGGCCGGCGCCCGCCTTGCCCAGGTTGCCGGTGATCAGGGCCAGGTTGGCCAGCGCGCAGACATTGTCGGTGCCGGACGTGTGCTGGGTGATGCCCATGGTATAGTAGATCCCGGCCCGTTCGGCCTGGGCAAAGATGCGCGCCGCCTTTTCAATCTCCCCGGCCGGCACGTTGCTGATCTTCTCTGCCCACTGCGGCGTGCAGTCTGCCACGGACTCGCGGAACGCTGCAAAATTCTCGGTCCGTTCCTCGATGAATTTCCTGTCCTCCAGGCCATCGCGCAGGATAACGTGGCACATGGCGTTGATCAGGGCGCTGTCGGTGCCGGGCCGCTGCTGCAGCCACAGCTCGGCGCGGTCGCAGAGCATGATCCGCCGCGGATCAGCGACAATGAGACGGGCACCCTTTTTTGCCGCCGCCAGCATGCGCAGGCCGATGATGGGATGGGTCTCCGTGGTATTGGAGCCGATCACCAGCATGACATCGGAGTCGACGATGCCGTTGATGGTATTGGTCATTGCGCCGGAGCCAAGTACTGTGACCAGACCGGTCACCGTGGGGCTGTGTCAGTATCGGGCGCAGTGGTCGACATTGTTGGTCCCTATCCCGGCCCGGAAGAACTTCTGGAAGGCATAGTTCTCCTCGGTGGTGCAGCGGGCCGAGGAGAGGCCGGCCAGGGCGTCGGGGCCCTTTTCCCCCCTGATGCGGGCAAAGGACTGGGCCATGAACTCCAGGGCCTCGTCCCACTTGACCGGCTCCAGGGGCATGCCCTTCTGCCGCCTGATCAGGGGCCGCTTGAGCCGGTCGGGATGGTGGATGAAGTTGTGGCCAAAGCGTCCCTTGACGCAGAGATCACCGTAATTGGGTCCGACCTCGGGATCGGCGGTGACCTCCATCACGGTCTGCCCCTTGACCTTGAGGATCATCTGGCAGCCGGTGCCGCAGTAGGGGCAGGTGGTCCTGATGTCGCGTACCTTCTCGGACTGGATGGGCACGATGCGGCTTCTCTTGTTCAGGGCGCCGGTGGAGCAGTTGTCCACGCACTTGCCGCAGGAGACACAGTTGTCGCCAAAGGTGATCTCCAGGCCCACGGGCCGGCCGTACTCGTCAACCGACTGGGCGCTCACCGTCAGGGCATCGTACTGGCAGACCCGCTCGCAGCGCCGGCAGAAGATACACTTGTTGCGGTCCACCGTGATGGCCGGATGGGTCTTGTCAATGGGATAGTGGGGTACCGTGCCCATGCCGGTCTTGTTGATATTGACCTTGTACTCGATGTCGAGCCGCTTGAGATCGCAGCGGTCAAAGGCGGTGCATCCGCAGGAGAGGCAGCGGTCCGCCTCGCGCAGGGCCATCTTCTCGGTAAAACCGAGCTTGACCTCGTCAAAGTCCTGGATCGCGGTCTCGGGCGGCCGCTCGGGAACCTTTTCCCTGAGCTGCACGCCGATACCATCGAAGTTGCGCAGCGAGACATCGTCAAAGGAACGGCCGCGGGTGAAGTTGAACCGGCTCTCGGCAGGCGCCTTGGGCTGCTGCATGACATAGGCGTGGATGTTGTCCGCCGCCCGCCGCGCCGAGACCACGGCCTGGATCACCGACTTGGGCCCGCTGGCGGCGTCGCCGCCGGCAAAGACCCCGTCAACGCTGGTCTGCGACGAACGGGGATTGGCCTGGATCATGCCGCGCGGGGTGAGGGCGAGCTGCGCCTCCAGCTCGCCGCCCTTGACCACGGGCTCGGCCACGGCCCGCTGGCCCAGCGAGGTGACCACGGTGTCAACGCTGAGCGAATTGGTGGAATCGGGAATGGGGATCACGTCCCGCTTGCCCCGCTTGTCCGGTTCGCCCAGTTTCATGCGGATCAGGTCCAGCTTGAGGCGGAAATTCTTTTCCGGCACACCGCAGATGGAGACCGGCGAGGCCATGAGCAGGAACTGGACTCCCTCCTTTTCCGCCTCCTTGATATTGCGCTGGTTAGCGGGCATTTCGATGCGGGAGCGGGGATAGATCACGGTGACCTCGTCAACCCCGAGACGGACCAGGGAACGGGCCACCTCCATGGCGATGTTGTTGCCGCCGATCACCGCGGCCCGCCGGCCCATGTCAGGCCGCTTGCCCAGGTTGACCATGCGCAGGAACGAGGTGGCGGCATAGACATGTTCGTTCTCGGTGCAGGGGATATCCAGGGGCAGGTCAACGCCGGCGCCGATGCCGATGAAGGTGGCGTCAAAGCCCATGTCCTTCAGGTCCTGCAGGGTGAAATCGGTTCCCCAGCGCTGGCTGAGGCGGATATTGATCCCCATCCTGAGGATGGAATTGATCTCGTAGTCCAGGACCTCCTTGGGAATCTTGTACTCGGGGAACCCGTAGCGCAGCGCGCCGCCAAGCTGGGGCGCAGCCTCGAAGATGGTGACGTCGTGCCCCTTCCTGGTCAGGAAAAAGGCCGCTGTCAGGCCGGCGGGACCGCCGCCGATCACGGCGATCCGCTTGCCGGTGGGGCGCTCCTTGGGAATCTTGAGGTCGATCTCGTGGTTCATGCACCAGTCGGCGACAAACCGTTTCAGGTGGTTGATGGAGACCGGTTCATCGACCAGGATCCTCCGGCAGCGCGTCTCGCAGAAGCGCGGGCAGACCCGGCCCACGGAAAAGGGAACCGGGTTACGTTCCATGATCAGCCGCAGGGCCTCCTCGTACTGGCCCATGGCGATGTGGGCGATGTAGCCCTGGACATTGATCTGGCCGGGACAGGTCAGGTTGCAGGGCGCCTTGCAGTCGCCAAAGTGTTTCTGGGAGATGAGGGCCAGCCGCTCCTGGCGGTGGGCGATCACGGCCTCGGACGAGGTGAGGACCTCCATGCCGTCCAGGGCCAGGGTGGCGCAGGACCGGAAGAGTCCCTCGGTCTTGAGCTGGGAGCGCAGACCGCACTCGGCATGGTTGGCGATCTCGACAACGCAGATCTCGCAGGCCGGATCACCAACGGTTCCCGGTACGTAGCACAGGGTCGGGATCGGGATCCGGGAGCGCCTGGCCACCTCGAGGATGGTCAGTCCCTTTTCAGCGATGATCTCGTTGCCATCTATGGTCAGCTTTACGTTCGACATCAGCGGTATCAATAACCAGAAACCGGAGGGCAGAAGCCGGATCGGCATGCGCCTGTGGCGGCAGCGACAGGGGGCCTGTCACCGGATTCCCCTCATTTTGTTGTTCAACCCCGTGGTACCGCAGCGCGGTGCCACGGGGTTGGTACCATGCTCAGCCGTGGCTGCGCCCCATGATGTATCAGGCCGCCGGCTTCCACTCCTTGAGAAAGGCGGGCAAATGACCGGCCTCCCGGGGCCCGATGGTGATGGTCCAGTCAGGCAGTTCCTCCTCGAGCTCGCCCTTGATGGTGGCCAGGTAGCCCGGGATGATCAGCTCCCGGTGCTTGACCTTGTCGGCAATGCCGCTCTTGTTGACAAACATGGCAATCAGGTCGGCGCCAAACTTGCCGGCCGCCCAGGCGGTGAGCACGGACAGTCCCTCGGTATCCTTGATCAGCAGCCAGGACGGGACCTTGGAGCCCTCGATCTCGCCGGAGACAATAAAGTAGGTGAGCGAGAAGTTGCAGGTGATGAGCACCGGCGAGTTCTCGTCCGGACCGTTGATGGGATAGATGTCCTCCTGGACCACCATGGGCCGCTGCGGATCGGTGAAGATGTTGAGCTGCTCCAAGAGGAGCGGGAAAAGCAGGTCGCCCTGGATATCGGAGAGCACGACGATACCGGCATACTTGGCCATCAGGACCGAGGCGATCATGACCTCCATCATGGGATCGTCGGTCATCTCGCAGGGAAAGGTGATGGTGGGAAATCCCAGCGGCTTGTACTTCTCCTTGACCGCGGCCCGGCGGGCCACCACGTTGTCCTCGAAGGCGGCGCGCATGGTGCGGGCGCCGGTATCGATCATCATGTCCTTGATGCCACCGTCGAGCAGGGTGGAGGCGACATCGACCAGGTCGTCGATGTTCCTGCCCCTGGCGCCCACGGGTGCGCCCACCTCCTTGGCCAGGGCGGCCATGGCCTCGGCATTGTCGGCCGTGGCGCCGTAGAGCAGCGGTGTACGTTCGCCGCAGGCCTCGGCGGCCGCCTTCATGTTCTCGACATCTTCGCTCATGAGGATGATGGCGGCCTTGGGCGCAGCCTCCAGCACCTTGTTGACCAGGGCGGTGAAGGCACCGCCGTCACCGGCATCCTTGACAGCGATCAGGTTGGTCCGCATCATGACACCGACGCGCTCGTACTCCAGGTCATTGAACCGTTTGAGCTTGCCATCGATCTCGGCCTCGTCCTCGTCGCTCCGGACCAGGAGGGCGATACCGGTGGGATGCTCGAACCGTTTCTCGTGCCGGAAGAGGCAGGTCTCGCCACCGGAGATGAATTCTGCGTCACCGGACCCAAGCTTGATGGTACGAATCGGCGGTGCCGACGCCTCACCGATGGTGGCCTTTGCCTCGTCGCTGACATAGGGACAGGTCTCGATCTCGGCCTGACCTGCAGCCACTTTCATGGCAAAGGCGAGGCAGGTGGGGATGCCGCACTCACCGCAGTTCTTCTTGGGCAGCATCTTGAGAATCTGTATACCGGTTAACGCCATTTTCTCTTTCCTCCTTACGCGTATCTCGAATGCCGGCGGGGCAGGCCGCCGGCAGGTCTCAGTCAGTGTGGTGATATCAGCCGATGGCCGTATCCATCTCCAGGGCGGGATGGCCCTTCTCCTTGAGGAAGGTCAGGATCTCCTCCTCGGTGGTCCCCTGCTCCTCGGTGGCGATCATGTCAAAGAGCTCGGGCATGCCGATCTCCTCGCACCGTTTCTTCAGCTTTTCCCCGATCTCGTCCTTGAGCATCTTGGGGATCCAGACCAGGCGCTTGATGCCGCCCTCGGCCAGGAACAGCTTGCGGCTGGTCAGGTAGTGCTTGGAGACCCCCATGAAGCCCGGGGTCTGCATGCCGCCGCCGGCCATGCCGGCCAGGGTGGTGAACTTCATGCCCGAGGGCGTCATGCCCATGTAGTCGCGGTTGACCACCATGATGCCGTTGCACTGGGGCAGCATGGCGGCTATGGCCTCGAAGCAGCCGCAGGCGGTCATGGGATTGTTCATCAGCGAGTAGCAGCTCACCTCGGTGACCGCGCCGCGCGAGGCCTGGGCCACGAACTCGTTGATGCCGGTGAAGTAGCCGTTGACCTCGTCGATACACTCGCCCTTCTCGATGGGCTGGTTGGGGCCGGTGGGGTTGATCTGGTAGGAGGCCTTGCCGTCCAGCCAGTTGTAGGCGCCGCACATGCCGATCCGCTCGGGCGTGATGACGCAGACATGGCTGGGCGCAAAGGACTGGCACAGGGTACAGGAGTAGAAGACCCCCTCGGTCTCGTCGGTCATCGCTCCCAGGCGCAGGTCGCGCTCGGCATAGACCTTCTTGGCCAGCTCCATGACCTCGTCCACCTTGTCCTGGACCGTGTAGATCTTGACCTGGACCTTGTCGAGGATAGCGCCGAACTCCTGGTGCAGCTTGCCGTGCAGGACCACGCCGATGTGCTTGAAGGAGAATCCCTTCTCCACCGCCCCCTTGCCGATGCGGATCCACATGATGTTGCGCTGGCCGATGTGCATGATGCCCTGGATGTAGTTGATCAGGTGATGGAACTGCCGCTCCAGGATCGGCTCGAAGTCGGACTGCATCTCGCGGCCCGCCACCTCGACCAGGATGGCGATGGGCAGGTTCTGCCCCTCCTCGATATCGGAGATGTCCGGGCCCTCCAGGAAGACGGCCCCGTCCTCGACCTCGCTCATGTCCTTGGAGACCAGGACCTCGACACCGGTTGTCCGGCCGCCGCCGCACTCCATGTAGAGATCGTCCTTGCGGATGCGCTCGCCCTCGAAGGCGGGACCAAAGGACATGGGGATGTCGATCTTGGTGACGCTGACCTTGAGGCCGCGCACCTCGATGGCCTTCTGGACGATCTCGTCGTGGGGCACGTTGGAGACCACGTGCTCGTAGGTGCAGATGCCGGTGGGCAGGACCTGCGGGATATCCCAGTCCGAGATGGTGGGAAATCCCCAGTTGATGGCGCCGGCGGCGTTGGCGTACCACTCGTCGGAGACCGGGCCGAAGGCCATGATAAAGGCAAAGGTCCGGTCCTTGTTGTAGAGCAGGTTGCCCTTGAAGTCGCCGGGCTTGATGCCGCCGAAGGCAAGGGCCACGCGGCAGGCAAAGCCGATGGCAAAGACCGCCGAGGTATAGGACTTGCCAAAGGGCACCAGCCGGGTGTTCCAGCCGACCTGGACACCGTTTTCCACCAGCAGCTCGGCCATGTTCTTGCCGTCGGTCTGGTCGTGCATGAAGATGTAGAGGTTCTTTTCCTGCAGCTCGAGCGCGATCCTGGAGGCGACCTCGGGATCACTGGGCGTGCCCATGATGGCGGCGAACCCGGGCGCGGTGCCGTCGACAAACTCGACGCCGCGCTTGCGGAAGATGACGTCGTCGGCCGCGCCGAGCCAGATGTTGTCCTCGGTGGGGTCCTCGGTCTTGGTGTAGAAGTTGGGCTCGTTGAGATAGCGGATGGCCTCGAACATCTCCTCGGCAAAGAAGGTGGCCATGCCGGCATCCAGGGCCGGCGCCAGGTAGGGCAGCCAGATGTCCTCGGTGACCACCGGCGGCAGGAGCTTGCGGCACTCCTGGAAGATGTCCTTCATGTCGCCCAGTTTCTCCACCTTGGCTCCCAGGATGGAGTAGATGATGGGCAGAAAGTAGGCCGTGTTGGGAAAGGCAACCTCCTGCTCGGGCCCGTACTTGACCAGGGCCTCCTCGTAGGTCTCCTCGGCCATGTCAATGATGTTCTTGGCGCCACGGATAGCTGCGGAACAGATGATCTTCGACATTGAGATAACTCCCTTGATAAACTCTTTGTACTAACCAGCGCAGCCGGACGCGATACGGGTCGCAGCCACAACAGGTGATTGAATGGCAACGGACCCCGGGCGCATGGCCCGGGAGTGATTATCACCTAAATCCTGCACTTCGAAAATGAAGAAAAAATTTTCTTTTGCAGTATCGGCGGATGATGCGAACGTGATCGCCTTATTCGACTCACTGACAGAGTGAAGGATTTTTTCTTCATTTTCTCGCCTTTCAGGATTGGCAATTGCAGGATTAGGTCTCAGTTCACGAGCCGGATCATCCCATCAGGCCGTTGACCAGGGACTTGGCCATGTTGATGGCCTTGGGATGGCGCATGATCAGGACCTCGCCACCGGCCAGCATCAGGCAGGAGGCGGTCAGGGCCTCCATCATCACGCCACGCCGCTCCTGGTCACCAAGCTGGTCGTCGCTGGGCAGGCCGACCTCCTTGGTCTTCCACACCTCGCGTCCCAGGTTGCAGATGATGGGTACCTGCAGTTTCTCGTCCTTCTGGGTCAGGGCGGCGATCCTGATCCGCTCCATGACCGAGTAGGTGTACTCGATGCCGTAGCCCAGGGCGCCGATGGAGGGATCCATCAGGACCGTATCCAGGGACACGCCCAGGTTCTCCAGCAGGATGTTGAGCTGCTTGGCCAGGTTGACGTCAATGGGCGAGGCAGCGACGATGGGATGGCCAAAGGCCATGGCCGTGGCGCCGATGGCACGGTAGTTGGCATCCTCCAGCGGGGCCAGGCAGACCTTCTTGTCGCCGATAAGCGAGGTGACCTCGCGCAGGGTCTCGGTGTCCTTTTCCGAGTTGCCGCAGCCCCAGACGATGATGGGCACGTCCACGGCCTCGATGACGGCGGCCGCGTCTTTTGCCGCGTCGGCGGCCGGCCGGTCCTCGCCGTTGGGATCGGTGCCGATGAGCCAGATGTTGAGGGCGTCGGCGTTGTACTCCTCCACGCACTTCCTGGCCCAGGCCACCGGGTTGTCCATGACATCCTCGTAGTACCTGGCCAGCGAGGCGGGCCACTCGGGCCTGATGTCCAGGATCTCCATGGCGATGAGCGGCTTGTGGCCCATGTCCCCCTCAAAGAGGTGGAACGGCAGGACCGAGGAGCCGCCGACCGTGACGGTCTTGTCGCCGTTGCCAAGCACGACCTCGCGGATGGAACCGGAATAGTCCTGGCGATAGGCGGAGGCAGGCACCTTGGTGCACCGCTCGGCAAAGGGCTGCTCGTCGGTGGAGAGTTCGGGCGCCGCCAGGCCGGCCGGCGCCGCCTTCGGCTTTGCGGCCTCGGCCTTCTCTGCCGCCTCTTCCGCGGCCCTGGCCTCGGCTTCCCTTTTCGCCTTTTCCTCGGCCTCGGCCCTGGCTTTTGCTTCTGCCTCGGCCTTGGCCTTGGCCTCCGCCTCTGCCTTGGCTTTTGCTTCCGCCTCTGCCTTGGCCCGCGCCTCGGCCTCGGCCTTCTCTGCCGCCTCTTCCGCGGCCCTGGCCTCGGCCTCCCTTCTTGCCTTTTCCTCTGCCTCGGCCTTGGCTTTTGCCTCGGCCCTGGCCCTGGCTTCTGCCTCGGCCCTGGCTTTTGCCTCCGCCTCTGCCCGGGCAGCGTCCTCGTCGGCGGCCGGGGCGGCAGCGGGAGCAGCAGGAGCCGGCGGTGCGGGTTTTTCCGCTGCCGGCGGTGGCGTTGCCGGTCCAGGCTGGCCCGGCTTGGGCTCACGCCTCAGGATGGCCTCGGCACCGGCAAAGTTGAGCAGGGCCTCGAACTGGTCATCGGTGAGGCCGTAGGCCTTTTTCAGGGCGGCAAGGCCCTGCTGCATGGACTCCAACGCCATCAGACGTTCTCTTTCATTCATCTCGTGTTCTCCTGCATCATCTGTAGCAATGGTAACAGCCTGTTCGGGTGTGGCCTCCACCGGGCTCGGCCGGGCCGCTGCGGCGCGGGCCTTCAGGGCCTCGGCCTCTTCCCTGGCCGCGGCAATGATCTTCTCTGCCTCCACCCTGGCCCGGGCAAGGATCTCTTCGCCGGCACCGACCGTCTCGGCCGGGGCCTCGGCAGCCTCAGGCTCTTCACTGTGCACGGTTATGGTCTCGGGCTCAGCCGGCTTGGCGGTCTCGGCCTCGGCCTCTTCCGCCTCGGCAAAGACGGGCCTGGGCAGCAGGCCTGCCCGTTCGCAGATCTCGGGCACGGCCTCTTCCCACTCGATGGCCATGACATGCACACCGGCGACACCTTCGATCTCCTTGACCTGGTTGATGATGTCCACGCAGATATTGATGCCCTCTTCCTGCTTGTCGCTGGCCCCCTTCATCCGCTCGATCACCTCGTCGGTGACATCCATGCCCGGGACAAACTTTTTCATGTAGCGCGCCATGCCCAGGGACTTGGGCGGCGTCACACCGGCCAGGATGTAGGCCTTTTCATGGAGGCCGAGGTCCCGGCACATCTCCATGAAGCGGGCGAATTTCTCCACGTTGTAGATGATCTGGGTCTGGACAAAGTCAGCGCCGTTCTCGATCTTCTTGCCAAGGCGTACCGCGCGGAACTCAAAGGGATAGGCAAAGGGGTTGGCGGCTGCGCCGAGAAACAGTTTCGGCGCCTGTCCCTTGATCTCCTCGCCGCACTGGAACTTCCTGTCGTCTCGCATGTCCCTGACCATGCCCAGCAACTGGATGGAGTCCATGTCAAAGACACCCTTGGCGCCGGGATGGTTGCCGAACTTCTGGTGGTCACCGGTGAGACAGAGCAGGTTTTTCAGGCCCATGGCCGACGCGGCCAGGATATCGCTCTGCATGCCGATCCGGTTGCGGTCACGGCAGGTCATCTGGATGACCGGTTCCACGCCCTCTGTCTTGGCGATCAGGCCGGCACCGATACTCGACATCCGGACGATCGCTGTCTGGCAGTCGGTGATGTTGACAGCATCGACATTCCCTCGCAGGATGCGCGCCTTTTTCCTGACCACTTCAGGGTCACTGTTTTTCGGCGGTCCCAACTCGCCGGTGACAGCAAACGCACCGCTTTCGAGTACCCGCTCCAGATTGCTCCCTGATTTCATCGATCCTCCTTACCTTGGAAAAGAACCTCCCTGCCAGGAGTCCCGGGCAAAGGGAAGTTTCAGCGTTTTCTGAGAACTCACATACCGGCGCCGGTCGCGGTCAACAAGTTTCCCGACCGTGCAACCGCCGCCCATTGGCGGCCCGTATGCGGCCGGCCCGTTCCTGGTTGCCGGGCCGGCCGCCGCCGGCCGATCAGTGACCGCCCTGGGTGCAGCCGGCCCCCGGCAGGGCCTTGCCCTCGAGTTCGCGCCGCATGGCCATATCCATGAGGATACGCTCCTGCTTCTTGTTGATGCCAAGCGCCTCGCGCTTCTCGTCAATGGCGGCGATCATCTTCTGTGCCAACTTGATGGGATCCTCTTCCACGTCCCAGCAGGCACCGTAGTGCTCCTTCATGCCGTCAAGGATGAACTTGCTCAGGTCCTTGGACCCGTTGATGGGCAGGTTCTGGAAGATGACGTGGGCGCCGCTGGTCACGAAGTACTGGCCAATGGCCACCGCCTTCTCGCTCATCCAGAGGGGTGCGGTGCCCACGGCGGGCAGCTGGGAGATGTCGTCGCCCAGGCCGCCCTCGCGCACCATCTCGGTGAGCGCGATCAGCAACCGCGAGTTGTCGACGCAGGAGCCCACGTGCAGGGCGGGCGGCATGCCCACGGCCTCGCAGACCTCGGCCAGGCCGGGCCCGGCGTACTCGGTGGCTGCCTCGGGCCGGAGCAGGCCGCGGCGGCCGAGCGCCTGGGCAGCGCAACCGGTGGCGAGCACCAGGACGTTGTTCTTGATCAGCTCGACCGCGATCTTGAAGTGGACGTCATCGGCATACTTGTAGTGCTCGCAGCCGACAATGGCGGCCACGCCGCGGATACGGCCGTTGATGATGTTGTCGTTGAGCGGCCGGTAGGAGGCGCGGAAACGGCCGCCGAGCATGTAGTTGATGGTCTCGTGGCTGAACCCGACCACCACGTCCAGCTTCTTGTCCTTGGGGATGTAGTACTCACCCCGCTTCTTGAAGTTGGCAATGGCGTGCTTGAGGATCTCCTTGGCCGAGGCGTAGGCCTCTTCCTCCTCGAACTGGATATGGACGGCGCCGGGGATCTTGGCCCGGTAGTTGGTGGTGATGATGTCGGTATGCTTGCCCTTGACCACCTCGGCCACGGACTGCATGATGCACTGGACGTCCACCACCATGGCCTCGACGGCGCCGGTGGCCAGGACCATCTCCTGCTGGATGAAGGAGCCGGCCACCGGCACGCCCCTGCGCATCAGGATCTCGTTGCCCGTGCAGCAGACACCGGCCAGGTTGACCCCCTTGGCGCCGGCCTTCTTGGCCAGGGCCTTGATCTCGTCGTCCTCCACGGCAAGGCAGAGGGACTCGGCCAGGAGCGGCTCGTGCCCGTGCACGGTGACGTTGACCATGTCCTCGCGCAGCACGCCGAGATCGACAATGGCCCGCTTGGGGACCGGCGTGCCGAACATGATGTCGGTCAGCTCGGTGGAGAGCATGGAGGAACCCCAGCCGTCGGCCAGCGAGGTCCGGGCCGCCTGCTTGAGGATGTTCTTGTACTCCTGGTCCACGCCCATGTGGGTGCGGTGCATCATCTCCACCACCTCGCGGTCGATGCCGCGCGGCTCCACCCCTTCCCGCTTCCAGATCTCCTGCTGTTTCTCGGGCGCCCTCTTGAGCATGGTGAGGGTCCCCTCCTGCTGGCCGAACTCGGCCAGGGCCTTCTCGCCCAGCTCGAGGGCGATCTCGTTCTTGTCCCTGCCCTCGGTCTCGACGCCGAACAGCCTGGCCATGCGGTGCAGCTTGTCCACGTCCTTGATCTCGTGCGGGGTCTCGCCCTTGGCCGTGGCAATGAAACCGCGCACCATCTCGCGGGCGTGGTCGGTGTGGGCGGCGGTGCCGGCAGCCACCAGGCGGGCGAAGTTCCTGGCCGCAACCGTGGAGGCGGTGGCGCCGCAGACACCGATCATGGACTCGACGCCGTCGATGATCTGGCAGGGGCCCATGTTGCATATCCGGCAGCAGGTGCCGCCGGAGCCGAACAGGCAGGCGGACATTCCACGGTCTTCCAGGCGGTCATAGGCGGTACGGACCTGCTTGGCCAGGTCCTGGTTGAGGAGATCGATGGTCGATGCTCCGGTGATATCGTTACAGCTTTCACAGCCCTTCATTTTTGCCATGAGTGGTACCTCCAGAAGAAGTCAGATAACAGGGTCCAGGCCCTGCTGAATCCATATCCTCCCGCGGCCGGCGAATCGTCCCGCAGGAGCTGTATATGTAGATGAAGACCGCCGGGACCACAACGGCCCCGGGACGGCGGCCTTCATGGCAGTCTGGAATGTGCGTGCCCGCAACCCCGCCTGTGTCCTAGGCCAGGCCGGCGAACTGCCTGGCCGACTGGACCGTGTTCTTCATCAGCATGGTGATGGTCATGGGACCGACGCCGCCCGGGACCGGGGTGATGGCGGCGGCCTTTTCCTTGACCGACTCGAATTCGACATCACCGGCCAGCTTGGCCTTGCCGCTCTCGGTCTTGCCGACGCGGTTGACCCCCACATCGATGACCACCACGCCCTCCTTGACCTGGTCGGCCTTGATCATGTTGGGAACACCTGCGGCCACGATCAGGATATCGGCGCGGCGGGTGTGGAAGTCCATGTCGCGGGTGCGGGTATGGCAGAGGGTGACCGTGGCATTGCCGCCCTCGCGCTTCTGCAGCATCAGGTTGGCCACCGGCTTGCCGACGATGTTGGAACGGCCGACCACGACGACCTCGGCGCCGCTGGTCTCGACACCGGTCCGTTTGAGCAGCTCGAGCACGCCGTGCGGGGTGCAGGGCAGGAAGCACTGCTCGCCAAGGACCATCTTGCCCACGTTGACCGGGTGAAAACCGTCCACGTCCTTGTCCGGGTTGATGGCATAGAGCACCTTGGCCTCGTCGATATGCCGCGGCAGGGGCAGTTGCACCAGGATGCCGTGGATCTTGTCATCGTTGTTGTATTTCTCCACCAGCTCCAGCAGCTCTTCCTCGCTGGTATCAGCGGGCAGGGTCACCTGCTCCGAGTGGATGCCGAGGGCATGGGCGGTCTTGTTCTTGGCCGCCACGTAGGACTGGGAGGCCGGGTCCTCGCCGACCAGGATGGTGACCAGGCCGGGGACGACATTGTGCTTTTCCTTGAGTTCCGCAACCTCGGCCTTCAGCTCTTCGCGGATCGCCTTGGCGGTTTCAGTTCCGCTGATAATCTTTGCGCTCATAGGGACTCCTTCACTTTCCTCTAAAATCTCTTGTAATGTTGACCGGCAGCGTGCACTGCGCAAAAAAAAGTCAGACAGAGGGGGAGAGGCCTGTCTGGAATGATATTACCGTGGATGGTGATGGTAAGAATTCTCAAAGTAACACAATTTGTTTTGTTTTTCAAGCAGAAAACGTGGACCTCCCCTGTGAATCACTGTTCAGTCCCCCTGGACCACGCTGATCGTCACACCTGTAAAGAAACAATATTCCAATAAGATGTCAAACAAATCGCATGTTCTGCATGAATACCGGCCGGCCAGGGG
>WFUT01000107.1 GCA_015484845.1 Desulfobulbaceae bacterium | reverse complement strand
CTCCCCCACCCTGGCCATGGAGATCACGAACCAGAAGGTGCTGCCCTCGCCGGGCGTGGACTTCACATCGATATGGCCGCCCATCAGCTCGACCAGCCGCGAGCAGATGGACAGGCCCAGGCCGGTGCCGCCGTGGCGGCGGGTGGTGGAGCTGTCCACCTGGGAGAAGGGCAGGAAGAGCTGGTCCAGCTTTTCGGGCACGATGCCAAGACCGGTGTCCGCCACCTCGAAGCGTAGCCGGTCCGCCTCCGGTCCCCGTTCCTCCAGGCGCACGGTCAGGCCGACGCCGCCGCGGTCGGTGAACTTGATGGCATTGCCCAGCAGGTTGACCAGGATCTGGCGGATACGGTAGCTGTCGCCCACGTAGGCGGCGGCCAGCCTCCGGTCGATATCGGCACGGATAAACAGTCCCTTCTGCCTGCCCGAAACCTCGTACAGGGCCATGATCTCGCCCAGCAGCTCGGAGAGGTTGAACTGCTCCTCCTCCAGGACCATCTTGTTGGCCTCGATCTTGCTGAAATCGAGAAGGCTGTTGATCAGGGTGAGCAGGTTCCTGGCCGAACCGAGGATCAGCTCGGCAAAGTATCGCTGCCGCGACTGCAGCTCCGTGTCCAGGAGCAGCTCGGTGATGCCGATGACGCCGTTCATGGGGGTCCGGATCTCGTGGCTGATCATGGCCAGGAAGTCGGACTTGGCCTTGTTGGCCGAATCGGCCTGGCGGGCAATCTTGCGGAGATGGCGGTTTTCCAGCTCCAGCAGGGTAACCATGGACTCGAGCTCGGTGATCCTTTTGCGCTGTTTTTCGTCGGCAGACCCGGCGGGCGCCTGGTCGGGTGGTTGGTCCTTCCTGGTGCTGTTGTTCATGGCTACCGGATAGTTGTCTGGTTCCGCGGGCGGAGACTGCCCTGGCTTCTGTGCCCCGGCCTCTTCTGGTTTCCGATCAGGCGCTCCACGCCATCGCCATCCAGCATTGCAAGAATCACCCCGGCGTCCGGCTCAAAACAGGGAGAGCTGGCGGTACCGGGTTTTCTTTTTCCTGGTCCTGCTCTTGATCGGCGTGATCAACCCGGCCGGAATCTCGGCCAGGAAACGGGAGGGACGGCACGGGTCCCGGCCCGGCCGCCTGGCGGCATGGCAGAGGCAGAGCGACTCCCTGGCCCTGGTCATGCCGACAAAAAAGAGCCTGCGCTCCTCCTCGACGTGGCGCTGCAGGCCGGCCGGGTCGAGCCGGCTGCGCGGGGCAAGGGGCAACAGGTCCTCTTCGACGCCGGTGATGAAGACATGGTCGAATTCGAGCCCCTTGGCGGCATGGAGCGTCATGAGGGTGATGGCCTCGGCCCGTGGATCATAGACCACGGAATCGCTGTGCTGCTCCAGGTGCGCGGCAAAGGTGACAAGAGACGGGCCGGTGGCGCGGGCAAGGCGAAGGAAGCGCTCGATGTCGGGCTCATCCCTGTCCAGGCCATAGCGGGCCATGAGCTGCTCCAGGAGCTGCGGCACCGGATCGGGCCGGTCGGCCAGGGGCTGCAGGGTATGGACCAGGTTGCGGAGCCCGGAGAGGGCCGCGGCCACGGACCTGTCTGCCAGCCGGTCAACGGCATCAAAGAACAGGTCCCAGCCAAGGCCGGACTCGATGGGCATCTCCTGCTCCAGGGCCTGCAGGCTCCTGCGGCCAATGCCTTTCTCCATGCCGGCTATGGCGAGCAGGCCGGCGCTGTCGGCGTGCCTGGCCAGGGCCAGGATCCAGAGGTAGAGGATACGGCCCGCACCGGTGGTGTAGAAGGCGGAGAGGTTCACCACCTGGCAGGGCAGGCCGCGGGCGGCAAGGGCCGCGGCCAGGGGTTCGGCCTGGCGTCCGGTGCGGTAGAGCACCGCGATGTCGGCCAGGGACGCCGCGCCGCCGGTGCCCGGTGCCAACCGGTCGATCTCGCGGTGCGAGGTGCCGCCCAGGAGCTGCTCGATGCGGGCGGCGACAAATCCGGCCTCGGCATCGGCAGAGGCGCAGGCCTGGATTGCCACGCTCCCCGGCTCGCTGCGGACGCTGACAGCCGGGCTCTCCTGCCTGGCCGTATTCTTGGCAATGACCGCGGCCGCTGCCTCGACAATGTGGGCGGCGCTGCGGTAGTTGCGGGCCAGGACATATTGCTCGGGCTGCAGTTCGCCGGCAAAGCGGTGAAAGTAGGCCGGGTCAGAACCGCGGAACCCGTAGATGGCCTGGTCCGGATCACCGATGGCAAAGACGGGCAAGCTCCGGGCCAGCAGCCGGACCAGCTCGAACTGGGAGCGGTTCAGGTCCTGGAACTCGTCGATAAAAAGGTGGCCGGTGCCGCTGCGGATCCCGGCGGCCGGCGGTCCATTCTCCTGCAGCAGACAGGTGAGCCTGGGCACCACGCCGTCGATGTCCACGTGCCCGATTTCATCAAGAACCTGAACATATCCTGCCATCAGCTCGTCATCACGACCTTCCTCGCATCCGTGCCCCCCGGAAAAGGTGGCGGATATCCCGGCCGCCATCTCCCGGATCTCCCTGTCGCTCTTTGCCGGAAAGAGCCGGCGCAGGACAAGGAGTTTCAGGCCGGGCCCGGCCACGCCCAGGGAGGGATCGTAATGGCGCAGCCAGTGCAGGCAGTAGCCGTGAAAGGTGGCGACAAACACCTCTGCCCCCTCTGCGGCCAGTCGCTGTCGCACCTCGTCCGCGGCCCGGTTGGTGAAGGTGATCACCGTGCAGGGGGTGTTGCTGCCGGCGGCAACGTGCAGGACCCGGCGGACCAGGGTGAAGGTCTTGCCGGCGCCGGGACCGGCGGTGACGATGACGTGGCCGCTGGCCGCGGTTATCGCCCTTTCCTGGTCCGGGTCAGGAGCTGCCTCGGCCTCTTTTGCGACCGCTTTTTTTTTCACCGGCAGGACGGCTGCTGTTTTTTTCTTCTTCCGGCGCGGCCTGGCCGCGGTAATGCCGAACAGGGAGAGCTGGCCGCCGAAGCCACGCCGCTCCTCGTCGGTGAAGACCCGGATCACGCCGAACTCGCCGTCAAAGCCGGGCCTGCGGATGACGCGCTTCTCCCGCACCCGGCGCACTGCCTCGGCCAGCATGGGCGAGGCCAGGGAGTCGATGTCGGCAAGGTCTGCCTTGAGCAGCAGGTCAAACTCGGAACCAAAGGTGGCGATCAGCCGGCCATAGGCGGCCATCACCTTCTTGGTCGCCGGGCCGGTGCCCAGGAGCTCGCTCAGCATCTCGGGCAGGGGAATCAGGCTGTGCACCGCGGGCGAGCCCGGCGGATAGTGCGGCTCTTTCCTGTCGGCCAGCTCCATCACCCGGTAGAGCACGCCGATGGTGAGCGGCCGACCGCAGCGGGGACAGATAGCGTTGTGGCGGATGGTCTCGTCCGGCTCGAAGCAGACACCGCACTTGCGATGGCCGTCGCAGTGGTACTTGCCCTCCTCGGGATAGAACTCGACCGTGGCCGTGAATACCTGCCTTCCCTGCGGGTCCACGGGATGGCGGATGGCGTCGCGCATGGAGAAGTAGTCAAAACCGGTATCAAAAAGATTGCTCTCCCTGCCCAGCCTGGCCGGCGAGTGGCAGTCCGAGTTGGAGATCAGGGTGAACCGGTCCAGGGCCGAGATCCTCCGGTTCATGTCCGGGTCCGAGGAAAGCCCGGTCTCCAGGGCAAAGACGTGCTCGGTCAGGTCGTCAAAACACTCCTCGATGGCGTCAAAGCCGGACTTGGAGCCAAACAGGGAAAACCAGGGTGTCCAGATGTGGGCCGGAACCAGGAACCCGCCGGGCATGGTCGAAAGCTGGATCTCGAGCAGGTCCCGGGAATCGAGCCCCAGGATGGGACGGCCGTCGGCCTCCAGGTTGCCGATGCCGGCCAGGGTGGCGTTGAGTCGGCGGACCGATTCCAGGTCCGGCGCAAAGAGGATATTGTGGACCTTGCGCACCCGGCCGCCCCGCTTGTAGATGGAGCTGATCTCGCTGGTGAGGACGAAACGGACGCCGGCAGGATCGGGCTGCACACCGTCGGGGAGCAGGCCGGACAGGTCGATCTCCCTGCGGCGCAGCTTTTCCAGCTCCTGCTCGCGCAGGCGGAAAAACCCCGGCTCCGCCTCCTCCAGGGTCTCGTTGATGTGCGCGAACCAGGCCGGATGGGTAAAGTCGCCGGTGCCCACCACCTGGATGCCCTTGATGGCGGCCCAGGCGGCCAGGCCGTGCAGGTGGCTGGCCTTGCTCGTGGCCCGGGAGTAGCGGGAATGGATATGGAGATCAGCTATGTACTGCACGCGGCGCTCCCTTGGCCCCGGTAAAGTTGATGGGTCTCGATATAGCGGCGCACCCTTGCCGGCAGCATAGGAGTGGGCCGGCCCCGGGCAAGGAGCCGCCTGACCTCGGAGGAAGAGACCTCCACCCGGACATCGGCCAGGTAGTGGATGCAGGCGCCGTCGCCGCGCTGCCAGCTCCGCAGACGGCTGTCATAGACAAACCCGCCCGGCAGCCGGGCCACGGCCGCCGCCAGCCGGGAAAAGGAGATCCCCGGCCTGGCCGCGACAATGAACCGGACCTCTTCGAGCAGCTCCTGGTAGCGATACCAGAGGTGCAGCTCGACGAGGGAATCGGCGCCGATGATAAAAAAAAATTCCTGGTCGCCCGGGTGCCTCTTTTGTATTTCCCGCACCGTGTCAATGGTGTAGGAGGGCGTGTCGCGCTCGGCCTCGATCAGGGAGACGGTCATACCATCCTGGTCGGCCAGGGCCTCCCTGAGCATGGCCACCCGGTGCTCGAACGAGGCCACCGGCTGCTGCTTGTGCGGCGGCCGGGCGGCCGGGATAAAGATGACAGCATCCAGGCCGCACTCGGCAATCGCTGCCCGGGCCAGGACAAGATGCCCTTCATGCACAGGATCAAATGTTCCACCGAACAGCCCGATTTTGCGAGATGCCTGCGACACAAACCCTAGCCCCGCACCTCGCCTTCGCCGTAGACGATGAACTTCCTGGTGGTGAGTTCCTCCAACCCCATGGGACCGTAGGCATGGAGCTTGGTGGTGGAGATGCCGATCTCGGCGCCAAGTCCGAACTCGCCGCCGTCATTGAACCGGGACGAGGCATTGATCATCACCGCCGAGGCATCGACCTCGCGCAGGAAACGCTGGCTCCGCTCGTAGGACTCGGTGACGATCACCTCGGTGTGCTGGGAACCATACCTGCGGATATAGGCCATGGCCTCGTCCATGTCGTCCACCACCCGCACCACCATGATCAGGTCAAGGAACTCGGTACCCCAGTCATCCTCGGTGGCCGCCACCATGGCGGGCACGATCCGGCAACTGCGCTCGCAGCCGCGCAGCTCCACCCCGGCCGCCATCAGCTCCTGCGCCGCCATGGGCAGGAACTGCTCGGCAATGGCGCGGTGAACGAGCATGCCTTCCAGGGCGTTACAGACCCCGGGCCGCTGCACCTTGCCGTTCATGGCGATGCGCACGCCCATGTCCATGTCCGCGCCCTCGTCGACATAGAGATGGCAGACCCCCTTGTAGTGCTTGAGCACGGGGATCCGCGAGGTCTCGGTGACAAAGCGGATCAGTCCCTCGCCGCCGCGCGGGATGATCACGTCGATGAACTCCTCCTGGGCCAGCATGACATTGACCGCCTGCCGGTCACGCACCGGGATGACCTGGACCGCGGCGGGATCAACACCGCCCTCCTCCAGCACCCGCTGCAGGATGGCCGCCAGGGCCAGGTTGGAGTGGATGGCCTCAGATCCGCCGCGCAGGAGCACGCCGTTGCCCGCCTTCAGGCAGAGGGCCGCGGCATCGATGGTCACGTTGGGCCGCGACTCGTAGATCATGCCGACCACGCCCAGGGGAACACGCATGCGGCCCACGGTGATGCCGCTGGGCCTGCGCTTCATGTCGCTTATCTCGCCCACCGGGTCGGGCAGGGCCGCCACCTCGCGCAACCCCTGGACCATGGAGTCGATCACCTTGTCGCTCAACGCCAGCCGGTCGAGCATGGCCTGGGAGAGCCCCTTTTCCCGGCCCGCGGCCAGGTCTTTCTCGTTCTCGCGGGCCAGGCTCTCGCGCTCCTCGAGGAGCAGGTCCGCCGTGGCCAGGAGTATCTTGTTTTTCACCGAGGTGGAAAGACTGGCCAGTTTTCGCGCCGCCTCCCTTGCGTTGCGCGCCATCTCAACCACAGTCGCCTCAATCTGCCTGCCGTCCATATCGTCTCCCCTGTTCCTTACTCTGTACCGTGATTTTCGGATACTACCTGGTGTTCCCTTACGTGTACCGCACCACACCCATGGCCGGCTCTCACCTCCGCTCGCGGTGCAGGCCGTCGGGGCCAAGGAGCACGAGGTTGTCGCGGTGGATGACCTCGTCACTGTCCTTGAAGCCCAGGATGCCGGCGATCTCGCTGCTGTTATGTCCCCTGATCCTGTCGATGTCCTCGGCCGCGTAGTTGGTCAGGCCGGCGGCGATGATATTCCCGTCCTCGTCCAGGCAGTGGACCGGCGCCCCGACCCCGAACCGGCCGCGCACCTCGAGGATCCCGGAGGGCAGGAGGCTCCGGCCGCCCTCGACCAGGGCGCGCCGTGCGCCGCGGTCCACGACCAGGCTGCCCTTGGGCCGCAGCACGTGGGCGATCCAGTGCTTGCGGCCGCTGATCCGCTCGCGGCCGGGCAGGAAAAAGGTGCCGACCAGGTCGCCGCTGAACAGCTCCTTGAGGAGTTCCGGGTGCCGGCCCGGGCCGATGAAGGAGGAGCCGCCGCAGGCGGCCACCATCCGGGCGGCCCGGATCTTGGACCGCATGCCGCCGGTGCCCATGGCGCTGTTGCTGTGCCCGGCCATGGCCTCGACAGCGGCGTCGATCTCGGACACGGTGTAGATCGGCCGCGCCGAGGGATCGTGCAGGGGGTTGGCGGTGTAGAGGCCATCGACATCGGTGAGCAGGATCAGCATGTCGGCGCCGATCATGTTGGTGATCAGCGCGGCCAGGGTGTCGTTGTCGCCGAACCGCAGCTCCTCCACCGAGACCGTGTCGTTCTCGTTGATGATGGGCACCACCCCGAAATCGAACAGCGTGCCGATGGTATTGCGCACGTTGAGATAGCGGCTGCGGTCCGAGAGGTCGGCATGGGTCAGCAGGAGCTGGGCCACCTGCAGGCCATACGCCAGGAACGCCTGTTCGTAGGCCTGCATCAGCAACCCCTGGCCCATGGCGGCCAGGGCCTGCTTCACCCGGAGGGTATTGCCGAAGTTCGCCTTGCCCAGCCGCTGCCGGCCCGCGGCCACGGCGCCCGAGGTGACCAGGATCACCTCGCGGCCCGTGGAAGAGAGAAAGGCGATCTGGCGGGCCAGGCTGTCGATGATCTCCTGGTCCAGCCCCTCGCCGGTGGTGAGCACGGCACTGCCCACCTTGATCACCACCCGCCTGGCCTGGTCAAACAGGGTCTGGCGGTAAAACAGCCCATCTTCCCTGGACACCTGGAAGGTCATGGTTGCTCCCGGACAACCCCTGCTGCCCGTTCCTGTTCGACCCGGTCCAGGATATCGGCCAGGGTCTCCTTGAGCTCGTCGATCCCCTGCCCTGTCGCGGCCGAGATGGCATGGGTCTCCAACCCCTGGCCGGCAAAGATCTGCTGCAGTTCGTCGAGGAGTTCCTGGTCGACCAGGTCGATCTTGTTGAGGACCAGCAGCTTGTGCCGGTCAAGCAACTCCTGCCGGTAGGCCTCCAGTTCCCGCTCCAGGACCCGGTAATCAGCCAGGGGATCGTCGCCGGAGCAGTCAATGACATGGAGAAGGATGGAGGTGCGCTCGATGTGGCGCAGGAACTTGTGGCCCAGGCCGACCCCCTCGTGGGCCCCCTCGATCAGGCCCGGGATGTCGGCGATGATGCACGGATCCCGGAACCTGAACTGCAGCACACCGAGCTGGGGCTCGAGCGTGGTGAAAGGGTAGCTGGCCACCTTGGGATTTGCGGCCGAGAGCCTGGAGAGCAGGGTCGACTTGCCGGCATTGGGCAGGCCGATCAACCCCACGTCGGCCAGCAGCTTGAGTTCGATCCGCAGCCACCGCTCCTCGCCCGGCCTGCCCGGCGTCGCCTTGCGGGGAGCGCGGTTGGTGGCCGTGGCAAAGCGGGCATTGCCCAGGCCGCCCTTGCCGCCCCGGGCGGCGAGAAACCTGTCGCCGGGATTGACCAGGTCGGCGAGCACCTCGCCCGTCTCGGCGTCCGAGATCACCGAGCCCAGCGGCACCCGCACCACGCAGTCCCTGCCGCTGCGGCCGTGCCGGTCCTTGCCCTGGCCGCCGCCGCCCCGCTCGGCCTTGAAGTGGGAACGGTAGCGGAAATCGATCAGGGAGCGCAGCCGGGGATCAGCGACCAGGTAGACGCTGCCGCCGCGGCCGCCGTCACCGCCGTTGGGGCCGCCGCGGGGCACGTACTTCTCCCGCCGGAAGGAGACGCAGCCATTGCCGCCGTCACCCGCCTTGACGAAGAACTTTGATTCGTCGATAAACCCCATACGCTTCCCCCGTCACCGGGCCGAAAAAAAGAAACCCGACACCAGGAATGGATGATGTCGAGTTTCATGGCAGCGGAGCCACCGGCCCGCCGCGGATATCAGTCCCCTTGCCCGGGGTGGTCGGATTCAGGCAGGATACACCGAAACCCGTTTCCGTCCCCGGCCAAAGTTCTCGAACTTGACCACACCATCGATCTTGGCGAACAGGGTATAGTCCCTGCCGCATCCGACATTCTCGCCCGGATGGATCCTGGTGCCGAGCTGGCGAACGAGGATATTGCCCGCCTTGACGGCCTGGCCGCCGAACCGCTTGACACCGCGCCTCTGCCCGATACTGTCCCGTCCGTTGCGCGAGCTGCCGCCTGCCTTTTTATGTGCCATGGTATTTTCCTCTCTGTAATCGCTTTATGCCGAGATCTCTTCAATGGTCAGCGCCGTGTAGAGCTGCCGGTGTCCCTTCTTGACCTGGAACCCCTTGCGCCGCTTCTTCTTGAACACGATGACCTTCTTTGCCTTGCCCTGTTCAGCGATCTTGGCGATGACCCTGGCACCGTCGACCACGGGCTGCCCGATCCTGACTGACTCGCCGTCAGCCACCAGGAGCACGTCCTCGATCTCCACGGTATCGCCGACATTTCCCTGCAGTTTCTCCACACGCAGTGTATCACCGGCTGCAACCTGGTACTGCTTGCCGCCGGTGCGGATAATAGCATACATGCGATTCCTCCTATATATTCAAGGCTGCAATTCTCTAAAAAGATACGCGGAACGTTATAATAAACTACAGAGACATGCCTTCTGTCAAGAGGAAAGCGCAGACCCCCCGGATCCGGCCAGGGTACAACCTTCATCCCGGGCCTTGCAAAATGAAGAAAAAATTTTCCTGCCTGCTGTTGCCCTGGCCCTGATCATCCACGATGCCAGTTATCCACGGCGTCGAAACAGGGGATACACAGGGTGCGGCCGAAAAAACGGCGGCTGCGCGACTCCATGACCGGCTCGCCGCAGGACTCGCAGACCAGGCTCTCCATGACCCGGGCCCGGCGGGGTACAGGACCGGCGACCTCCCTGAGAGTGAAGAGCTCATCGGCCGGGGCCTCCATGATCCGCTGCCGGCGCTGCTCCCTGTGCTCGGCCAGCAGTTGTTCCTCGTCCGCATCCAGCCCCGGTCCGGCCTTCTTGCGCAGCAGGGCCTTGAGCCGGTCGTCGCGCAGGCAACCGATCTCCGGCCTGACCACTATCCTGATGCCGCTGCCCGTGGCGCGCTGGTAAAAGGTATAGGCATTCTTGCCATAATCCAGGAACAGCAGGTTGCCCTTGCCAAAGGTGCAGCCGGTGAGGAACTGGATGGCGTCCACGGCGCACATGTCGTTTTCCACCACCGCCACCAGTTCTTCGTCACGCGAGGAACCGAAGCGGGCCAGCACCTGCTCGGCAACGCGGATGCCAAAGGCCAGTCCCGGGCAGGAGTGGCCATGGAAACCGATGGTCTGCCGCACCATGTCACTGGAAATGATATTCTCGTCCATCAGGATAACTCCGTGGTTGCCGCCAACCGGCAGGAAGGCCGACGGCGGCAGCGGCCGGCCTCAGAGGCTGATCCCCCTGGTGGCCAGGTATTCGCTGTATTTCTTGTCCGTTTCAAGGATGTGGCTGTTGAGCCATTCCTGGAGCATAATGGAGAGGTCCGAGCTCAGGCCGAGACTGTTTTCCTTTTTTCGCTCCATCATGGCCAGCACCTTGCCGATCAGCTCCTTGTGTTCCCGCCGGTGCTGGGCAAAGCCGGGATAGTCGTACTCGGACATGAGCCGTTCTTCGGTTATAAAATGGAATTTCGTATAGTTATAAAGCTCGGTTATGATATCGTCAAGCACACTTTTGCCCTTGCCCTCGGCCATGGCGGTGTGCAGCCTGTCGATCATGGCCACCAGCAGCCTGTGCTGTTCGTCGATCTCACTGATGTTCAACCGGTACTGCTCCTTCCATGGAAAAAACTGCATCTGGCACCCCCTTGCTGTCATTATCCGGACAGGTTTGCCACCGGCCCGGCCGGGCCGGTGGACGGTAATATCTTTACAGACTGATAATAGAAATTATCTCAAATCCGGCCTGAAAAGCAAAAGCTTTTTTGCCAACCAACTGGCTGTTTTTCCAGGATGACAGCAGGGTGCTCAGGGACGGACCACGCTGTGGCTGCACTTGTCGCCGCGGATATCGTCCCTGAACAGGCTTATCCCCCGCTCCATGGCGCAGAAATCACCGCACATGGTGCAGGTCCGGCTGTTCTCCGGGGTCCGCTCCTCCCTGATCCTGCGGGCCCGGTCCGGAAACATGAGCAGCTCCATGTGCTCCTGCCAGCGGGTGTCCCGCCGGGCAATGGCCACCTGCTTCTCCTGCTCGCGCCGGGCCGGGTCCCGGGCGATATCACCGATACGGGCCGCCAGACGGGTGGCCCGGATCCCTTCCCGCACGTCGTCCTCGTTGGGCAGGGCAAGGTGCTCGGCCGGCGTGATATAGCAGATCAGGTCGGCGCCGTGCCGGGCCGCGTCGGCGGCGCCGATGGCGGCGGTGATATGGTCGTAGCCGGCCCCGGAATCGGCGGGCAGGGGACCGAGGACATAGTAGGGCGCATTGCCGCTCATCCGTTTCTCCAGCATGATATTGCCGGCGATCTCGTCCAGGGGCACGTGGCCCGGCCCCTCCACCATCATCTGGCAGCCCATTTCCCGGCCCAGCTCGGCCAGTTCGCAGTTGATCACCATCTCGGCCACCTGGGCCCGGTCGTGGGAGTCGTGGATGGCGCCGGCCCTGATGCCGTTGCCCAGGGAGAGCACCGCGTCATACTTCTTCATCAGGGCGCAGACCCGGTCAAACTGTTCGTAGAGGGGATTTTCGCGGTCATTGTACTCCATCCAGGAGACCATGAAGGTGCCGCCCTTGGAGACCAGGCCGCCGTAACGGTATCCCTGCCGCCGCAGCCGCTCGATGGAAAACCGGTTGATGCCGCAGTGGATGGCCATGAACGAGATACCGTCCGCAAGTTGGCGTTCGATGAGCTCGAACAGGTATTCCGGGTCCAGCCGGTTGGGGTTGTGGTATTTCCTGGTCGCCTCGGAAAAGGCCTGGTACAGGGGGACGTTGCCCACCGGCAGGCTGGTCACCGCCAGCACCTCCCGGCGGACGAGGTCCAGGTCGCCGCCCGTCGAGAGTTCCATCAGGGTATCCGCCTTTTCCTGTTCAGCGATCATGGCCTTTCGTTTTTCCAGCTCCACGTCCTTGATGTCGGACGAGGTGCCGATGGAGGCGTTGACCTTGGTGCGCAGGCCGGTGCCGATGCCCACCACCTTCTGGTCCGGCCGTGCCGGGTTGACCGGGATCACGATCTCGCCGCGGGCGACCATGGTGCGCACCCATGCCTCGTCCACGCCCTCGTCCGTTGCCACCTGCCGCATCTGCGGGGTGATGACACCCTCGCGCGCCCATTCCAACTGTGTCTTCATCGTTGTTCTCCTTCATGTTCCTGTCCCGGAGCCGACGGCCCGGCGGCCGCCGGTTTTCGGCCGGCAAAAAAAAATCCGCGCCACGACCCCATGGTCGTGGCGCGGATCTCTACTGGACAGGTAGTGTATCCCTGGTAATCAGCCTGGCAGGTCTTCTGACTCACGGATCAGCCCCGGGCCGAGCCTTCCCATCCGCGCAACGGACAGTGGCAGAGTACGACCAGGGTCCCCGCATACAGCGCCGGCCCTCAAGCGTTACGGATTCGCACCGTATTCCCTATTCTCCGTCGGCCCCGGGCCGACAGCACCAGGCTGGGTATGCAGTCCCTCTATGCCATAAAAACGCAAAAAGGACAAGCGCCGCTTCCCCTCTTTTTCACTCGATCCATGAAAAAAACCTCTTCTGTGACCCAGGTAGCAGAACCGGAAAGCAGGGCAGTATAGTGTCAGCCGTATCCGGGACCATGCTGGTCCCTCCGCGCCATCTCTCCCGGAACCCGGTGGTACCCGGCCAAGGATCCTTTGGCCGCCGCTGGTTCCAGGCCATTGAACAAGTTGAACGGAGGTCGTTGCAATGAAGAAGAGCATACACCACAGTATCATCCTGGCCGCCGCGTCCGTTCTGCTGGCCGCCGGTCCGTTGCCGGGCATGGCTGCCCAGCACGGCCCCATCTCGACCCTGAACGAGGAGATCACCGTTGTGCCCGAGCGCGAGGTGACACCGGAACAGCGGCGCATACTTTCCGATGCCGCTGCCAGGGTCCTGCGCCACATCGCCTCGGCCCGGGGCGCGATCCACGAAAAGAACAGCAAGGCGGCAATGGCAGAGCTGGACAAGGTCGATGAGCTGATCCGGATCATCAAGGCGAGCCGCCCCGTGGCCAAGGTCAAGGACCACATCTGGGTGGCCCGCAAGCACCTTGCCTACGAGGACACCACGGAGGTGACAGCGGATCTCATCCCCATCTATTCCGATCTCACCGAGATCGAGGACCTGGTGCCGGTGCAGAAGGCACGAAAACACCTTGACGAGGCCAGGAAGAGCCTGGAGAAAGGCGACAGGAAGGGGGCCGAGAGCGCCCTGGCCGCGGTGGACAGGGAGATGGTCTACACCGAGATCGACCTTCCCCTGGCCGAGACAGAGCGCCAGGTGAAACTTGCCCGTACCTTTCTGAAGGAAAACAGGCTGACGGAGGCGGACAAGGCCCTGCAGGCGGCAGAGGACGGGGTGGATGTCCTTGCCGTGGCCGCCGAGGCGCCGCTGACCAGGGCCCGCCGGAGCCTGTTGCAGGCGGGCAGGCAGATCGTGGCCAGGGAGTATGACAAGGCCAGGGTTGAGCTGGACAAGGCCGGGGCCTGGCTGGACCGCGCAGCCGGCTCGGGTGACGCCAGGATCCGGGCCGAGGCGAAAAAACTCAAAAAATCACTCCACGAACTCAGGGAAAAACTGGCGTCACGACACGACTAGCCAAGAGACGACAGCACTGTGCCATGACAGGAAAAAACTGCCTCGCCGCCCTGTTTGCCACCAGTGCGGAGGTCGAAGAGGCCCTGCAGAAACTGGAACGGGCCGGCTTTGACCTGGACGCGGCCGTCTCGGTCCTGGGACGGCTGTACGAGGCCGATACCGGGTCCGGCGGAGAAAGCGGCCGACAGGGCGACGAGAAGAGGACCCGGCAGCCGCACCAGCGCTACTGCCGGAAATTCGAGGACTTTGCCCTCTTTCCCAACACGACGATCGGCCGGGTCGCGGTGTGCGGTCCAATGATGGGCGCCATGCTTGACACCCTGCGCAGTGACGAGGCAGACGGGGTCCTGGCGGCCCTGGAAAGCGCCCTTGCCGCGGCAGGGGTTCCGGAGCACTCCATGAGGGGGTACGAGGACGCCATTGCCAGGGGGCATATCCTCATCCTGGTGAAAGGTTCGGCGAGGGAGGTGGAGCAGGGGGTGGAGCTCCTGGCCACCGGCAGCGAGATCGAGGTTGCCGTGCACGTGCGCCAGGGAACAGGAGCAGCGCAAGGGATCCGGGCCGGAACGCGCGGCCAGGAGCCGCTGGCCACGGGCTGAGGAGAGCCGGGGGAGAAAGAAAACCGCTCCCGGCAGGCGAAATACACCTGCCCGGCTTGCCTTTTCCGCCAATGGTGCGCATATTTGTCATGGATCACGCGCAGTTTCATCCACCGAGGCAGAAAAACCGGCTGGGCAGGAACCGGCGATCCCGGCAGGCCGGCCCACGCGGCGGCACCCGCGACCGGAAAGGGCATAACCCTGCGGTGGCCGGCGCGCCAGGATCACACGTTTTTTTCAGACATTCAACATCACAGACACAACAATTTCTGCAGCGAGGGAGGAAAACACCATGACACGTCTGGCAATCAACGGACTGGGGCGGATCGGCCGCCTGGTCCTGCGGCACTACATGGAAGAGGCGCCGGAAGGCGTGGAGATCGTTGCCGCCAACGACCTGGTTCCGACCGGCGACCTGGCCTACCTGCTCAAGTACGACTCGGTCCATGGCAGGGCACGTTTTCCCGTGGCCGCCTCTGCCGACGGTCTCCATCTTGGTGACCACACCATCCGCATCACCGCCATCACCGAACCGGACAAGCTGCCCTGGGGCGAGCTGGGTGTCGACGTGGTGCTGGAATGCACCGGCCGTTTCGTCCATCGCAGGGACGCGGCCCGGCACCTCGATGCCGGCGCCGGCCGGGTGGTGATCAGCGCGCCATCGCCGGACGCCGACTATACCGTGGTCATGGGCGTCAACGACGACGGCTATGATCCGCAACAGCACAGGATCCTCTCCAATGCCTCCTGCACGACCAACTCCCTGGCCCCGGCCATGAAGGTCCTGCTGGATAACTTCGGGGTCGAGATGGCCCTGGTCACCACCATCCATGCCTATACCGCCACCCAGGGCCTGGTGGACCGGCCGGCGAAGAAACCGATCCGCGGCCGGGCCGCGGCGGTCAATCTCATCCCGACCAGTACCGGCTCGGACAAGGCCACGGCCAAGGTCCTGCCGGCCCTCGAGGGCAGGCTGCGCGCCGTTGCCGTGCGGGCGCCGGTGGCGGATGGCGCCCTGACCGACATCAACGCCCTGCTGGCCAGGGAGGTCACGGAGGAAGAGATCAACGACGCCTTCCGCCGGGCCGCCGCACAGGCTCCCCTGCAGGGTATTCTCGGCTACAGCGAGGAGGAGCTGGTCTCCTCCGACATCATCGACGACCCGCATTCGGGTATCGTCCATGCCCTCTCCACCCGCGTGATCCAGGGACGGATGGCCAAGGTGCAGGTCTGGTATGACAACGAGTTCGGCTACTCCCGCCGGCTGTTCGAGCTGGCGTGCCGGCTGACAGGCTGATGGCAGTTGCGAACGTCATGCCGCCGCTGGAAGGTCTGGCAGGCAAGCGGGAAACGGGAAAAAATTCAGCCTGGATCCAGCAATTGGCAATTTCACCGGGGATGCGAGGCATCAAGGACGCAGGTTCGCATAACCCGCCGAGAAGACGAAAGAAAATCTTTCCTTCATTTGCGAAGTGCAGGATAACAGGTTCAACATGGAGGTGCTGAATATGAGTGCAACCGAACCATCCACCCCCACGGACAGCACCAGGGGACTCAGTTCCGCGGAAGCGGCCAGGCGTCTGCAGCAGTACGGCCCCAACGCCCTGGAAGAAAAACAGGTCTCTTTCTGCAGGATGTTGCTCGGGTACTTCTGGGGGCCCATCCCGTGGATGATCGAGGTGGCGGCCATTCTCTCCGCCCTGGTCCGGCACTGGCCGGACTTCTTCATCATT
>WFUT01000106.1 GCA_015484845.1 Desulfobulbaceae bacterium | reverse complement strand
GCCGCTGCCGGCTTGCCGCCGCCCTGCTCCTTCTTCAGGTCCTCTTTCTTCTTCTCAACCAGCAGCTCGCGCTTTGTATCGAGCAGGGGCGTGAGCTGCCAGCCCGGAACCTTGAAGTAGAGATCCGAATCCGAGGTCTTGAGGACGTACCATTCCTTCTTTTCCGGCCGGGAAAAGGTATAGACCCGCTTTCGACCAGGCAGCTCCACGGTGCAGGTCAACTTCGGCTTGTCCTGGTGGTATTCCGGCTTGTTCTCCTTGCCGAGAACTCCCTCGATGCCGAGGTCGGCGATCCTGGAGACCAGGGAGCTGACCGCCTGCTGTTTCATCTTTTCATCCTTGCCGAGATCGGCGAGCACAAGGGAATCGCCCTTGCGGACCAAGGTATACTGCGGCAGTACGATCTTCTTGATCTTCTTCTCGTCCAGGGCCAGGTACCTGCGGTCCAGCCAGTCCCTGGCACCGGTGCCGGCATCGTAGGTCGAGAACCGGACCGCGAGGATATCGTTGCTGCCGGCCACCCGCACGTGCACCTTGCGGAAACCCGGCGAGGTGCCCACGTAGAGATCGGCAACCACCTGCTTGCCGTGGCGCAGCACGATATGGCGCTCGAACTCGTTTTTGGCCACCTTGAACCGGGTGGCCGCACCGGTGGTGGTGGCCACGGGCCAGCCTTCCTTGAGTCCGGCCAGGGTATCGAGCAGCTTGGTCACCGCCTTCTGGTCGGCCGGAAATTCATAGTAGTCCGGCAGGATCCAGCGGCCGTTCTTTTTGACCAGCCGCACCGCGGCCTCCCCGGCGCCGGTGATGGTGATGGAATCCACCGCGCCGGGCTTGAAGGCGAGCAGCGGCGCCGTGGGACGGAAGGGGGCCATCTGCTGCCGGTTCATGTTCAGGGCAATGCCCAGGCCCACCTGGGCCACCAGTAACAGTGTCAACAGGATGATGGTCTTTTTCATGGATCACGCCCTCCCTGTGCTGAGAATCCGCTCAAAGCGCGACATGGCCCTCTTGACGGCCATGCGGCGGAAAAGCCAGATCAACCCCAGGCCGACCACGGCCAGGCCGTAGTTCAGGTACTCCCAGAACATCCGGCTCCTGCGGTCCATGGGCATGAGGGTGCGGGCAAAATGGCCGCGTCCCCGGATGGAGAGCAGGCCACGGTCCTCCAGGGACCAGTCCACGGCATTGGCCATGAGCTGTGCCGGCGCCAGGTACTGGGTGTGCATGACACTGGACATCAGCTCCATGGCGGTATCGGTCAGAAACGAGTTGGAGGAGAAAAGGATGATCCGGGCCGACTCGGGAGAGCGCTCGATGACCCGGCTGATCACCGGCTCCTCCTTTTTTGCCTTTTTCTTCGTTTTCTCCTTGCCTTTTCCGGCCTTCCCGCCGGCCTTCGCTGCCTTGGCGGCCTTTTTCTCCGCCGCCTGCACCAGGGGCGATGGCTTGCCGGCAAAGGCGGAGGCAAAGCGTCCCTCCACCACCACGGCCAGCAGGTGCGGTCCCAGCTTGTCGCCCACCTTGAAGCCCAGCTCGCCGTAGCGCTGGAAATCGGGCTGGATATCCAGGGAGTCCGAGGTCCAGGAGCGGTCCGAGCTGCTCAGCAGCCGGATCACCTTCCGGTCCTTGTTCCTGGCCGCGTCCACGGTGATGGGCGAGGGCCAGGTCATGGTCACCTGGCCTATGCCGGCGGTGAGGCCGCTCTTCCGGTCCATGCCGTCCTGGCGGATGTCGACAAAGTAGGGATAGTTGACCAGCCGCGTCTCGCGCACGGTGAACATCCCCACCCGCCGCTCCATGGGCACGGGAAAGGGCGAGTTCTGCTTGTCAAGCACCATGTCGTCCTGGATGGTGATGCCGTATCCGTGCAGCCATTTTTCCAGGCCCGAGGTATACTTCCTGGCACTGAGCCGCCCCTGCAGGCTGATATCAAAGGGCGAGCTGGAAATGGCCACGGTGCCGCCCTGCATCAGGAACTGGTCCACGGCAAAGAGCTGGGTCCGGTTCAGTTTTTCCGGCGAGGCCAGGAGGAGGAAATCGGTCTCTGCCGGCACGGCGCCCTTCTTCAGGTCCGTGTCCACCACCTTGTACTCCTCGGAGAGCTTCTTGCGCAGCCACTGGAAGTGCTTGCCGCTGCCGGGCATGCCGAGCTGGGGCATGGGCGGGGTCGAGGGCGGCGTGTAGAGGGCGATGGTCTTGAGAAAACCCCTGGAGAACCGCTTCAGGGCGGCGTTCATGTCCCGCTCCAGGCCGGCCCTGGACAGGTCCTGGGGCAGGGGCACCTGCACCACCTGGCCGTTGTTCTCCATGGTGATGTAGAACCAGAAGGTGCGCGGATCAAGCAGGCCAAGGGCCATGGGCCGGAAACCGAACCGCTTGCCGATCGTCCGCGCCACCTTGCCGCCGTTCGCGTCCGGATCAACGATCTCCAGGCTGACCCGGCCGCCGGACTTCTTCTTCAGCTCGGCCGCCACCGCCTGCAGGTCCTTGCGCAGGGGCACAAGCTCCTTGGGCAGCGACCCGACCGGCGAGATATAGCCGGTGATCTTCACCGGCCCCCTGATATTGGCAAACAGGTCGCCGGAACTCTGGTAGGCGTAGAGGACCTTCTTGATCGCGCGGGTGATGTCATACTCGGGATTGCGCAGGTCCACGTCCAGGCCGGTCTCGCCCCGGGCCTTGACCTCGATCAGGTCACGAAAGCCCAGGGTCTGGAACTGGTCGCCATACTTGACCAGGATATTGAAATAGGAGTTGGTCACCGCGGTCTGGTAACGGGACGCGGTCTCGAAGGGCACCGGCCGGATGCCGTACTTCTGGGCCGCCTCCTGTTCCAGCTCCGGGTTCTGCTGCGGGTCCACGAACTCGACCCGCACCTTGCCGTGTCCGGCCACCTGGTACTCCTTGAGCAGGTCGCGCAACTGCGGCACCAGCGGCGCCAGCAGCGGGTGGGTCTGGGCCGAGAAGTAGCCCCGGATAAGCAGCGGCTCCCGCAGCCGCGAGAGGTAGGACCGGGTGGCGTCGGAGATGGAGTAGATCCGGCCCCGGGTCAGGTCGATGCGCGCGGTGTCGATGGGGGCAAGCCAGATGTTGCCGGCCAGGAAGTTGGCCACCAGGAGGACGGTGACCGCCAGCCAGGCCCGGTGGCGGCTGTTGCCCGGGTTGCCCTGCCAGCGCATCCGCTCGAGGCCGTAGACGTTGAGGCTCAGGAACACGCCCACCAGGGACAGGTAGTAATAGAGATCGCGCAGGTCGATGACGCCGCGGGTGATGGAATCGAAGCGGGAACCGGTCCCCAGGAGATGGAGGATCTCGGAGGCCCGGTTGCCGAAGAAGGAGGTCAGGGTATCGGAGCCCACCAGGTAGAGCACGCTGCAGGCGAGCACGCTGGCGATCAGGCTGATGATCTGGTTCTCGGAACGGACCGAGATGTAGAGCCCGATGCTGATATAGGCCGCGGCCAGGAAAAAGGTGGCCAGGTAGCCGCCAAAGACCGGCCCCCAGTCAAGGGGCCCCAGGAAGGAGACCGTGACCGGCAGGGGCAGGGTGAGGGCCAGGGCCACGGCCACCAGGCCCAGGCAGGCCAGGAACTTGCCCAGCACCAGGGCCAGGGGCCGGGTGGGCGAGGTGAGGAGGAACTCCAGGGTGCCGGCGCGGCGCTCCTCGGACCAGGAGCGCATGGTGATGGCGGCGGTGAGGAAGATGAGCAGGATGGGCATCCACTCGAACAGGGGCCGCACGTCGGCGATGTTACGGGCAAAGAATGTCTCCACCCAGAAGAAGATGAACAGGGTGACCGCCAGGAATGTGCCGAAAAAGATGAAGGCCACCGGGCTGGCAAAGAAGGAGGAAAACTCCTTTGCCGCGATGCGCATGATGTTCTTCATGGTCAGATCCTCCCCTCCTGCGCGCTGATTTCACCGAAGATGGTCTCGAGGTCCCGGACCTCGGGCCGCAGTTCAAAGAGCTTCCAGCCGCGCTCCGCCACCAGGTCGGCGATGGCTGCCGAGACGGCATAGCGGTCCGCGTCCCCGGCCAGGGAGAGGCCGAACCCCACGCCATGGCCGTTGACCCGGTCCTCCGGCTGCACCTCTTCCACGCCGTCCAGGCCGGACAGGGCCCCTGTCACCTGGTCGGCGGCGCCGTCGGTGACCAGGCGCAACCGCTGGCCGGACTGCAGCTCGTCGAGGCGGGCGTCCAGGGCCTTTTCACCCTTGCGGATGATCAGGACCCTGCTGCAGACCGCCTGCACCTCCTGCAGGATGTGGGTGGAGATGATCACCGTGGCACTGGCGGCCAGGTTCCGGATCAGTTGCCGCATCTGCTGGATCTGGGTGGGATCGAGCCCGTTGGTGGGCTCATCCAGGATCAGGATCTCGGGTTCGTGCAGGATGGCCTGGGCCACGCCCACCCGCTGCCGGAATCCGCGCGACAGCGTACTGATGGGCTTCAGGGCCTTTTCCGCCAGGCCGGTACGCTCGATGGCCGCCCGGATGCGGCGCGGCCGCTCCGCCGGGGCGATGCCGTGCAGGGCGGCGGCGTAGTCGAGATAGTCGACCACGAACATCTCCGGGTAGACGGGGCAGTTCTCGGGCAGGTAACCGATGCGGCGCTGGATCTGCGCCAGGCCGGTCTCGATATCCAGGCCGTCGATAATGATGCTGCCCTCGCTGGGCTCGAGATAGCCGGTCAGCATCTTCATGATGGTGGTCTTGCCGGCCCCGTTGTGACCGAGCATGCCGACGATCTCGCCCTGGCCGATCTCGAACGAGACCCGGTTCACGGCCACGAAGTCACCGTATCTCCGTGTCAGGTTGTCTACTTGAATCATGGGTGATACTCCTTTGGCTCAGACGGATGGCGGAACAGGGCCGGTTGGCGGAAGACCGCCTGCTCGCCGCCTCCTGCCCCATGCCGCCGGTTCTTTCCATGTGCCCTGGCCGATGCGACTGCGGCCGGATCCGGATCCGCGGACCTGCCGGACTGCCCGGAATCTTCCGGCCGGCTGCATGGAGGTCTCCCGGGCCGGTCGGCACTGTCGGCCGGTCCAGAGATCACCGGTCAAGGGGGTACTGGCTGTGGTATCTGCGAAAGGCCCGGGTTCAGGCGGAAGAAAACGGCGCCAGGCAACAGGGGATGGCGGAGTCTCCCGGGCTCGGTTTTGCCGGATGCTGGTTGGAAAGTCTGTGCGTGCCGCTGCAGGATGGCTGGATTCGGCGGGTGGTGAAATGAACTTTCATTGGCCTGGCCGGGGAACAGGGCGGGAGGTCCTGTTACGCCGGAAAAGAATGGTTTTTCCTGGGATCAGCCTGAAACTCGATTTCCAGAGGGGAACTTTAACCATGCACACATTGGTTGACAAGGGGTGCTCACCTCTTTTTTTTGCAAATTCCCTCCCGCGCCGGGCATTCTGGTTGACGCGGCGCCGGTTGGCGGATTTACTGTAGCCGGCCGTGGTCGTCCCGCGCCCACCAGGGGCGTGCCGGATGCCCTTTGCCGGGATGCAATACACTCAACGAGGTTTCCATGTGCGGTTTTTTCGGGATCCACGATCCTGTTGCCCATAGCCTGCCGGCGGTCGACCTGGACCGGATCCACGCGACCCTGCAGCACCGCGGTCCCGATGACCGGGGGGTGTACCGGGGCGAGCACGTCCTGCTTGCCTTCAACCGCCTCGCCATCATCGACCTGTCCGACGCGGGCCGCCAGCCCATGGCCAACGACCGGGGCGACATCCACGTCGTCTTCAACGGCGAGATCTTCAATTACCTGGAACTGCGGCGGGAGCTGGAGCAGAAGGGGTACCGCTTCCGTTCCGGCAGCGACACCGAGGTCATCCTCTGCGCCTACGAGGCGTATGGCACCGACTGCGTCAGGCGCTTCAACGGCATGTGGGGCCTTGTTATCCACGACGCCCGCCATGGCCGGCTCTTCTGCAGCCGGGACCGGTTCGGCATCAAGCCCTTCTACTACGCCCTCGACGGCGAGCGGCTCTATTTCGCCTCCGAGATCAAGACCCTGCTGGCCGCCGGGATCACGGCCGCGCCGGACGAGGCCCAGGTCTTCCGCTACCTGGCCTATGGCCAGCTGGACGTGGACGAAAAGACCATGTTCCGCGGCATCCTCCAGCTGCCGCCGGCCCACTCCCTGGTCCGGGAAAAGGGTGCCTGCACGGTCTCGCGCTGGTGGCGGCTGCACGACGCGGCCAACACCCTGGACCACGCCATGCCGGCGGCCGAGGTGCAGGAACGCTTCCGGGAGCTCTTTTTCAGCGCCGTGGAGCTGCGGCTGCGCAGCGACGTGCCCGTGGGCGCCCTGCTCAGCGGCGGCCTGGATTCCTCGGCCATTGTCTCGGTCATCGACCACCTGGCCCGGACCAGGGGCGCCGGCATGGACATCCGGACCTTCACGGCCAGCTACCCGGACCGGAAGATCGACGAATCCGGTTTTGCCGCCGAGGTGGTGCGCAAAACCGGCATGGCCAATACCCTGGTCTTTCCCAACTCGCGCGGCAACCTGGCCCGGGACATCGCCCGGGTGATCCGCCACCAGGACGAACCGCCCCTGACCATGACCGCCTTTGCCCACTGGTACCTGATGGAGGAGATCGGCAGGCAGGACATCAGGGTCATCCTCAGTGGCCAGGGCGCCGACGAGATGCTGGCCGGCTACGTGGAGCAGTTCTCGGGCTATTTTCTCGCCGACCTGCTCCTGGCAGGCGCCTTTGCCCCCTTTCTCAGGGAGGTCTCCCTGCTGCGGGAACGCAGCAACCTGCCCCTGCGCCTGGTCCTGCTCCAGCTCGGCAAGGCGGCCATGTCGCGCCGGCTCTCCGGCCTGGTCAAGTCGCTGGTGCGGGAACAGGCCATCCAGCACCTGGACCGGGACTTTGTCCGCCACAACCGGCGTGCCGCCGCCGTGCGGCCGCCGGCCCCCATGCGCCACTATTCGCGCCTCAACCGGCAGCTCTACCGCTCCTTTGTCCAGGAATCCCTTCCCCGCATCCTCCACTACGAGGACCGCAACTCCATGGCCTTTTCCATCGAGCAGCGGATGCCCTTTCTCGACTACCGCCTGGTGGAGTTCCTCTTTTCCCTCTCCAACCGGCAGAAGATGGGCAACGGCACCAGCAAGCTGATCCTGCGCCGGGCCCTGCGCGGCATCATGCCCGGGGCCATAGTCAACCGCCACTCCAAGCTGGGCTTCACCGTGCCCCAGGAGCGGTGGCTGGACGAGATGCGGGACCATGTCGAGGACCTGTTTTCCTCCACCGCCTTCAACAGCCGCCCCTACTGGGACGGCGGCCGGATCAGGAAACTGTACCGGGCCATGGGCAGCCGGGGCGGTGGAACCGATACCTTTCTCTGGCGGGTCATCGCCTGCGAGATCTGGCACACGGTCTTTTTCTGATTCCCCGCCGCCCGCGCAGATGCTCCCATGATACGACACCGAACCAGGATCCACATCCTTGCCCTCGCCACCCTCCTCGTCCTCGCCGCGGACGCCTGGATATGGGGCTATGCCATCAGCGTGCGCAGGGACCCGGCCTACCGCTACCGGGCCGCCGGCGTCGCCGAACTCTACATCCCCTCGGAACGGCAGCGGATCAGCGGCTTCCGCATCCTGGCGGAAGACCGGCTCGAGATCCGCCTTGTGCCGGCGCCGCCGACCCACAGCCGGTGGGCGATCCGGGTGGACGGCGAGGACGCCGGTGGCTGCGACGCCCGGTATCCCCGGCTCCCCCTCCGCACCGAGGCCCACCGCTACACTGTCCGCAATACGGCCAAACCCGACCTCTCCTTTACCATCGAAATCGACTACTATCCCCATGAACTGTACGCCCGCTACAATGCAACCATCGGCGATACCTACCGGGTGGTCTCGGCAAGCCTGCCGGTGGGGAACTACGCGACACTGCCGGTGGCATCCTTTGTCGACCAGGACGTGCCGGCCGGGCAACGGCGGCAGGTGGAACAGATCCTTGCCCGGGACGTCGGCATCCGCGGCAACGATCCCGGCCGGGTCAAGGTGGAAAAGATCGGAAGATTCCTGCTCGCGGCCCTGGACAGCAGGCGCGGTATCCCGGCCCCGGACCTGGACCCGTCCCCCCTGGGCAGCTACCAATGTGCCCGGGCCGGGACCTCGGCCATCTGGTGCGACCAGTTTGCGCGGATCTTTGCCCTGTTCGCCAATGTCGCCGGCGTCCCCACCAGGCTGGTCTCGGTGACGGGCCGTCTGGACGGGGTGATGCTCGGGGCGCACGGCTTTGCCGAGAGTTTCCTTGCCGAGAGCGGCCGCTGGGCCTACGTGGACCTCTTTTCCAGGGTCGTGCTGGTGGAAGATGCGCAGGGCCGGCTCCTCAACGCGGTGGATCTCCTCATGCTGCAACGGGCCGGGGTGACATCGGGCGTCACGGCCCTGGCCTTCCGGGATGGCCGCCTGCAGCGGCTGCCCTACCGGGAGGTGGCACCGGAGATCGGCCGCTACCTGGCCCCCGACGCCACCCTGGTCTACAGCAGGGGGCCCCTGTCCCTGCCAGGAGCCCGGCAGCGGCTGCAACGGGCGGTCAGGACCCTGCTTGTCCCTGACCTCGCCTTTTCCCTGGCCACGCCCCCCGGCTCCCGCTACCTGCTGACCGTGCTCCTGGGCTGGTCCGGCCTAGTCCTGCTCCTGTTCTGGCTGCTCTTTTTCCTGCGCGCCGTTCTCCGGCGCCGGCCGGGCTGAGCCGATATCCCGGCAAGGGGAGAGATGCCTCCCGGCTCAGCGCAGCCGGGGCAGAAAATCCCCCAGCCGTCCACGGCCCACGGGCCAGGCCAGGATGGTGTCCATGGCGGCGTGAAACCGCTGCTCCTCCTCCGGCGGCACCAGGAAACCGGGCAGCGGCCTGTTCCGGACCAGGGAGGCGGAATGGAGATCCGGACCGGACCGGGTGAGCATGTCAAGGAGGTTGCCGGTCCGGCCGTCCCTGTCCAGGTGCTCGATGACCTGGCACAGGGCCAGGTTGAGGGTGAAGAGAAAGGGATCCATGACCGCCTCGCCGCCCTCCGCACAGGGCCTGGTCGAGGCCATGGCGCGGCAGGCAAGGGGCCGGTGGTCATAGACCCGGCACAGGCCCCGCTCGTCCAGCAGGGGGCAGGCGCCGGGCCGGTGCGGCGATGGATCAGGGGGCGGTTCCCGGCCGGCCAGGCAGCATGCGGCCACCAGGTTGGTGGAACAGGCCGGGGTGTAATGGGGCTGCGCCGCCGCCCGGTGCACCTCCGCGGCCAGGGCCGGATCCTGCCAGGCCGGCGCCTGGCGCAGGTACTCCGCCTCCAGCGAGGTGACCACCACGTTGACACTGCAGCAGGTGGCGCAGCCGGCCCGGCAGGCAAAGCGGTAACCTGCCGTCACCCTGGCATGGGCCGCATAGAGCCCGGCCAGGGCCAGGCATTGTTCTCTGCACATCTTGTTCTCCCTTTGCGTAGGCAGTGATCCTTGTCAGCCGCCGCCCAGCCGGGACAGCCAGGCCGGGGCGGCCAGGACCGCGCCGTAGACCAGGGCCGGGACCAGGGCGGCCAGGGCCAGGCTGCCTGTCCACCGCCGGACCACGAAGACAGCGCCCCCGCCCGCGGCCACGGCCAGCAACGAGGTGGCGGACCAGCCATGGGCAGGGGGCAGGGCCAGCAGGGAAACCGCGGCCAGGGCGGTGATGGCCGCCGGTCCCATGGCCTGAAGTCCCCGGTAGAGCGGCGCGTTGCCCGGCAGCCGGTCAAGCCGGCCGGCGCCGGCCATGGGCAGGTAGCGCAGGAGAAAGGTGCCTGCGCCGGCCAGGACAAGGGCAATGTCAACAACATCCATCGGTTCTCCTCCAGCCTCCTCTCATCTTCCCTTCTCTCCCCGCCGCAGGAACGGTGGTGCGGGCATGGCCCCGGAGGCGGCGCCGGCCAGCATGCCGCCGATCAGGGCCAGGTATGATTCGAGCCACAGCGACAGGACCAGGGTCACGGCCAGGGCGACGAACACCACCTGCCTGCGTCCATGCCGGGCAGACTCCATCACCAGGGCACAGAACAGGGCCGGCAGGACAAAGTCCAGGGAATCCTTCAGAAAAGCACACCGCTGCAGGACCTGGTCTCCGGTGGCCGCGCCCAGCACGGTGCCGCCGAGCCAGGCCAGGTAGGCGCCGGCCTCCAGGCCCAGGAGCCGGACATCCCTGTCGCGGCCGGGCCAGGTGTCTGCCCTGGCCGAGGCCGTGGCAAAGACCTCGTCGGTGAGGCCGAAGGCCAGCAGGGGACGGGGGACGCGGCACCGGGCCAGGTCCAGCCTGGAGAGCAGGGAGGGCCCGTAAAAGACGTGACGCACGTTCATGAGGAGCACGGCCGCGACCAGGGTCCAGGCCGAGGCACCGCCGGCCACCAGGGCCACAAAGACAAACTGGCTGGCGCCGGCGAACACCAGGGCCGAGACGGCCAGGCCCTGCCAGGAGGACAGGCCGGACTGGATCGCCACCACCCCGAAGGTAAAGGCGATGGGCAGGTAGCCGGCCGCGATGGGCAGGCTGTCCCGCAACCCCTGCAGGAACCCGGTGGTTCGCTCCATGGCAGACGCTCCCCTCAGGATCCCTGCCGGGCACAGCCCGGGCCGGTGATCCGGCTCCGGCCGCCCGGGCCCGGTTCCACCCGGATGCGGGTGCTGATCCGTTCCCGCAGGGCCGGGACATGGGAGATGATGCCGATCAGCTTGCCCTCCCGGCGCAGGCCGGCCAGGGTCTGCAGGGCCATGTCCAGGGCGTCCTCGTCCAGGGTGCCGAACCCCTCGTCAAGAAAGAGCGAGTCCACCCGCACGTTGCGGCTGGCCATGGCGGACAACCCCAGGGCCAGGGCCAGGCTGACGATGAAGCTCTCGCCACCGGACAGGTTGCTGGTGGAGCGGATCACGCCGGCCTGGTAGTTGTCGATCACGCCCAGCTCCAGGGAACGGTCGGCGCGGACCAGGAGGTAGCGGTCCTGCATCTTCCGCAGTTGCCGGTTGGCCTGGTCGAGCAGGAGATCCAGGGTCAGTCCCTGGGCAAAGACCCGGAACTTCCTGCCGTCGGCCGAGCCGATGAGTTCGTGCAGCCGCTCCCAGCGGCCCACCTCCCGCTCCTGCGCCCGCACCTCTGCCAGCAGTTCCCGCCGCCGCCGCTCCAGGTCGCGATCCCGCTCCAGCTCGGCCCCGAGGGCGCCGATCCGTTCCCGCAGCTCCTGCCGCCGCCGCATGAGCGGTTCCTGCCGCGCTGCCAGCTCCCGGCGGGAGGCCGCGGTCAGGGCCCTGCCTTGTTCCGTGGCCAGCCGGAGGGCCAGCTCGCCGGCCCGGGCCTGCAGCCCGGCCTCCTGCCGCTGCAGCGACTCCTCGAGCCGGGCCAGTTCCTGCATGGCCTCCGGTTGCAGGCGGGCCCGGACAAAGGCCTCCTCGTCGGTGAACCCCGCGTCCGCCAGGGCCGCTTCCAGCCGCCCCTGCCGCTCCTGCAGCCGCTCTTCCCGGGCGGCGACATCCTGCTGCAGCCGCCGCAGCCGGTCGGCCAGGGCATGGAGATCGCGGTCCTGTTCGGCAAGACGCCCGCGTACTCGGTCCAGGTGCGCGGCCGCCTCTTTCTCCTCCCCGGCCAGCCGCTGTTCCTCCTGCTCCGGGTCCCTGCTGCCAAACAGCTCCTGCCGCTCCTCCCGCAGCCGGGCCAGGGCCTGTTCCCGGCCCGTGACCTCCTGCTGCATCGCCTCGACCTCCTCCTGCAGCCGGCGCAGTCGTTTTTCAGCCTCCTTCCGCGCGGCCAAGAGCCCGGCCCGCTCCCTGTCCAGCCGCTCCTGTTCCCGGCGGGCACCCTTCCAGGCCTCCTGCCGCTCTGCCAGCTCCCGCAGCAGTAGCTCCAGGTCCGCGGGTGGTTCCCCGGCCATGCCCAGGGAATGGAGGGTGCGGCCCAGCTCCTGCCGGGCCTCTTCCAGGTCGGCCGCGGCCGTGGCCACGGCCTGCCGCAGCCGTTCCCCGTCCCTGGCCGCAGCCTCCTGCCGCTGGCGTGCCGCCTCCAGCTCCCGGCCGGCCCCGGCCCGGGCCTCCTGTTCCCGCTCCAGCGCCCGGCCCACGCTCTCCAGCTCCTGCTGCTGCTCATCGGCCCGGGCCAGGAGCCGCCTGCACTCCTGCCGCTGTTGCGCGCTCTCCTCCCGCGCCCGCGCCAGTCCATCCCCCTCCGGCGCCACCTCCAGGGCAGCGGCCAGGGCGACAAGCTGCCGCCGATCCTCGTCGAGCCGAGCCCGCAGCGCAGCCTCCTGTTCCCGTATCCCGGCCAGCTCCTTTTCCAGGGCCTCCTGCCGGCCCGCGTCCAGGGCCGCTGCCTCGGTCAGCTCGTCAAGGGCGGCCTCTTCCCGCTCCAGGACGCCCGCCTCTGCCACCACCGGCGTCTCCCTGGCCCAGGGATGGCTGGTGGAACCGCAGAGGGGACAGGGACTGCCGGGGACCAGGCATTGCCGTTCCTCTTCCAGGTCCCGTATCCTGCGGCGCAACTCCTCTTTCTGCCGCAGCTCGCTGACCAGTTTCCTGCGCAGGACCAGCTCCTTCTCGCGCTGCATCCTGGCGGCGCGACACGCGGCGTGCTCGCCGGCCAGCCGGCTGCCGGTGCGGGCCAGCTCCGCCAGGGCCGCCTGCTGCTCGTCGATGCGGGCCGCCACCTGTTCGGCCTGCTCCAGGGCATGCAGCCGCCGGTCCAGCGTCTCGAGTTCCTGCTGCCAGAAACCGGCCGTGCGCCCCTGCAGGAGCGCTGCCCTCTCCTTCTCCAGGCCGGCCCGGCGCTGCTGCAGCCCGGCAACCCGCTGTGCCGACTCGCCAAAATCCCTTTCCAGCCGCTCACGCAGCTCGCCGGCCCGGGCCAGCGCTGCCGCGGCCGCGGCCGCCTCCTGCTCCCGGCGGGCACGGGCCCGCGACAGCTCGTCCAGGCGCGCGCACTGGCGCCTGATGCCGGCGAGCTGTTCCACCAGCATCCCATCCCGGTGGTGGCAATCGCAATAGTCGGCCAGCTCCTCCAGGCGGGCCCTGCAGGCCGCGAGCCGCTGGTCCATGCCGGCAAGGGCCTCGCCCTGGCGCTCACACTCCTGCCGCTGCCCGGCAAGGGCCGCACGCCGCTGCTCCAGTTCCTGCCCGGCCGTGGTACACTGCACGTCCAGCTCACGGACCCTGCGGATACTCTTCCCTTCCTCCTGCCGCCGCTGCCGGCAGGCCTGTAGGGCCTGTTCCGCCTGGCCAAAGGTGGCGGCCAGGCAGCGCCGCTCCCGGGCCTGCTGCCGCTGCCGGGCCGCTCCCTCGGCCAGGGCGGCGCGGTCCTGCTCCTGCTCCTGCCGCAGCAACCGGAGCTCCGCGTACAGGCTGTCCAGTTCCGCGGCCCGCCGGGCCCGGGCCAGCCGTTCCAGCGCCGGCCCGGCCTCCTGCCGCCGCTGTGCCAGCTCCTCCTGGTCGCGCCGGCACTGCGCCAGTTGCCGCCGCAGCTCGGCCAGGGTCTCCAGCCAGGCCAGGCCCCTGCTCGCCCGCTCCAGGGCCCGCTCCATCCGTTCGGCCCGTTGCCGGGCAGTATCCAGCTCGCGGCGCAGGGCTGCCGCCTGTTCCGGGGCAAGGGGCTGCAGGCCGCCGAGGCCGGCCTCGAGCTCGGCCAGGCGGGCGCGCTCGGCGGCGCGCCGCTCGTGGACCAGGATGGAGATGCGGCTGTAGACGGCCGTGCCGGTGATCTGTTCCAGGATGGGGGCCCGCTCGTCGGGCCCTGCCTGGAGAAAGGCGGCAAAATCGCCCTGGGCCAGGAGCATGGAACGGGTGAAACGCTCAAAGTCCATGCCGGTGAGACGCTCCACCTGCTCTGCCACCGCCTTCATCCGGGTCTCGAGCACCCGGCCGGTCACGGCATCGACCAGCTCGTGCCGGGGCTGCTGCAACTGCCCGTCCGGCCTGCGCCGCGCCCGGTGCTGGCTCCAGTGACAGCGGTACCGGCCCTGGCTGGTCTCGAACTCCACCTCGGCGGCGCACGCGCCGGTGCGGCGGGACATGATCTCGTTCTGGGACCTGGTGACCTGGCGCAGGCGCGGCGTCCGGCCGTAGAGGGCCAGGCAGATCGCGTCCAGGATCGTGCTCTTGCCGGCGCCCGTGGGCCCGGTGATGGCGAAGATGCCGGAGGCGACATACTCGGGCGCGCTGAAGTCGATGCTCCAGCGGCCGGCCAGGGAATTGAGGTTGTGCAGGTGGATGGCGAGAATACGCATACCTACGCGTCCCTGTCCTGTTCATGCAGGGTGAGCAGGATCTCGCGGAAACAGTTCTCCAGGTCGCCGCGCTGCCGCTCCGGGACGCCGCGGTCCTCCAGGAGACGGCGGAAGACCTCTTCCTCGTCCATCTCCTCCAGGGCCTCGCCGCTGTGCATCCGGGCCATGGCCCGGGCCACGGCGCGGGTGTTGCGGATGGAGAGCACCTCCAGGTCCGTGCCATCCACCGCGGCAAAGACCTGGTCGCCGAGACCGGCCACCACCGCGTCGCCGGTATAGATCACCTCGACCAGGCCGCCCTCTCCCTGCTGGACCAGTTCGGCCAGGCCCGAGAGAATCGTCTCCAGGTCGCCGCTGATCCTGTACAGGGGCCGGAAACAGGGCACCGGCACCTTCTGCACCGCTGGCCGGCGGCCGGTAAAGCGCACCGCCAGCACAGACTTCTCCCGGCCGGCCTCGGCAAAGCCCATGGCCAGGGGTGCGCCGCTGTAGCGCCTGTTGTCGGCGCCGCCGACCCGCTGCGCCTGGTGGAGATGGCCAAGGGCCAGGTAATCGATCTCCGGCGGAAAGATATCGGTCTCCACCCGGTCCAGGCCGCCGACCGCCAGTTCCCGCACCCCGTCGCCGTCGACCACCTGGCCGCCGGCGGCAAAGAGATGGCCCATGGCCACAAGCGGGATGTCCAGTTCGTTGCGCAGCCGGATGCCGTGGGCGCAGACGGCCCGGTAGTGGGCACGGATCCCCTCCAGGAGCCGGGCCTGTTTCTCCGCCATGCTCTCGCCGGGCGCGCTGCGGCGGATATCCCGGTCACGGAGATAGGGCACCGCGCAGACCACCAGCTCCGGCCGGCCTTCGGCATCATCAAGGAGCAGGACCTGGTCGGCAGGATCAGGGGCAGGAGCGGTGATCACGTGGATACGCAGTTCACGGAGCAGTTCCCGGGGCGCGGCCAGGAGGGAGGGGGAATCGTGGTTGCCGCTGATGACCACCACGTGCCGACAGGCGGAGGCCGCCACCCGGCAGAGGAAACGGTAGTAGAGGGACTGGGCCCGGTTGCCCGGGGTCGAGGTGTCGAAGATATCGCCCGCCACCAGGAGGACATCAACCAAGTGTTCCTCGATCCAGTCGGCCAGCCAGTCGAGAAAACGGCCGGTCTCCCGGTAGCGCCTGCGGCCGTACAGGGCGCGGCCGATATGCCAGTCCGAGGTGTGGAGCAGGAGCATGGAGATACGGGAAAAGTGGGAGCCGGACGCAGCGGGAATCGCGCTCGGCAGGGAGGATCACTCTTCCGGCGGATCCTCCAGGCTGTTGAGAATGCGGGTGGTATAGAGCTCGGCCAGGAAGGCGGCCTGGCGGGCCTGGGGATCGAGAAACTCCACCCCCACCTGGGCGCCGAGGGCCCAGCGGACCATGGCGTCGGTGGAAAAACGGAACTTGCCGAGAACCGCGTCGATGAAGATGAGATCACCTTCCCTGAGGGAATGGCCGGGCATCATGAAGCACATGCCGCTCTGGTGGATGTCGAGCAGCTTGCCGTTCTGCATGGCCTGGCCCTTTGCCCTGCCGACCTGGACGTCGATGGACTCCTCTTCCTCCAGGAGAACCCGCTCCAGCTCTTCCGTGGGGATGCGCGCAAGGCGCCGCTTGTCTTCAGGTATTGCCGTATTTCCCATGGTGCCTCCCTCTGGTGGTTCCGCGGCACAGGCAATCTCCGGGCCGCGGCGTCAACTGCCGCCACGGGGCGAGGTCCGGACATCTCCTGGCCTGAGCAGGCATCTAACCAGAATAAGGAAGAAAAATCAATCGCAAGATCCATGGGCCGCATTTTTTCACTTGCCCGGCAGCACATCGTCCCCCGCCGCTGCCGTGCAGCCTCGGGCAGGGGCGGCGGATTTTTTCTGAAAACGGGCCGAGATAGGCCGCCCTACTGCGCAGGGACCGTTTTTTCGTGGCAATGGGGCCGGTTGTGGAATATAGTCGGCCTGATCGCGATCCTGCCCGCCTGGCAGCCCGTCTCCCCGTACGAACACCCGTTCAACCAGGTACCCATGCAAGAAAACAATTTCCTGTCCACAAAGAACATCCCGGTACACGACCGCCTGATCTTCGCCCTTGACGTCTCCGGGCCCGAGGCGGCGAAACAGCTTGTCAACCAGCTCGGCGATTCGGTGAGCTTCTACAAGCTCGGCCTGCAGCTCTTCATGGCCGGCGGCTATTTCGAACTGGTCAGGTGGCTCCAGGACCGGGGCAAGAAGATCTTTGTGGACCTCAAGTTCTTCGATGTTCCCCAGACCGTCCGTTCCGCTGTCCGGGAATTGAAAAAATACGGGGTCTCGTTCGCCACGGTCCATGGCAACGATTCCATCCTCCGGGCCGCGGTGGAGGAAAAGAACGGCCTCGGCATCCTGGCCGTCACCGTGCTCACCAGCCTCGACCAGGCGGACATGGAGGACCTGGGCTTCCGGGCCGATGTCAGGGACGTGGTCCTGTCCAGGGCGCGGCGGGCACTGGAGATCGGCTGCGACGGCATTGTCTCCTCCGGCCTGGAGGCGGCCGATATCCGGCAGGAACTCGGTGACCGGCTCGTCATCGTGACACCGGGTATCCGGCCGGTGCGCAATCTCGACGACCAGAAGCGCACCGTGGACGTGGAGGAGGCGTTCCGCAACGGCGCCGACTACATCGTCATCGGCCGTCCGATCAGGGAACCGGTGGACTTTGCCACCCCCAGGGAGGCGGCGGAGAGCATCCAGGAGAGGATCAGGACCCTGTTCGAGGGACAGCACCCCTGATGGCGCAGCGCCCTCGATTCCGGGGCACCGCCGGACACGGCCTTGTCCGACGGGCAGCATGGCCTGTCACAGCCGTCCTGACCCCTTGATCTCCAGGTACTGGTTGACCAGGGCGGCGGGCAGGCCGGCGGCAGTGACGTCGAGGGAGAGGATGCCGTGGTGCGCGAACAGGCGGCCCAGGGCCTGCCGCCGGTTCAGGTAGTCCAGGAGGGCCTGGTAGCGCAGGGCGCCGGCAAAGGAGGTCACCGGTCGCCGCTGCTCGTGGTCGAGGACGGACTCGCGCAGGTCGGCCACCACCACCAGGTGGCGGCGGGCCAGGAGGAGGGCGGCCTGGAGCACGTCCTCCTGGTCCTCGGCCCGGCTGCTGGTCACCAGGATGACCAGGGAACGCCTGCCCTGCAGGGCCGATACCCTGGCAGCGGCGGCGAGGTAGTCGGCCGCCGCAGTGGTGGCATGGAGATCAAAGGTCTGCCGGAGGAGCTGCGAGACCGCCCCCTCCGTGCGGCGCGGCGGGATCCACCGTTCGGCGCCGCCAAAGCTGTAGATCCCGGCCGCATCGCCCTGGTGGTCGGCCACGTGGGCCAGGAGCAGGATCGCCGCCAGGGCCTGGTCAAGCAGACTGCCGCCCGCCTCGAGATGGCGCATGCGGCGGCCGCAGTCGAGCATGAACACCAGGTGCTGGTCCCGTTCATCCTCGTATTCCCGCGAAATCAGCCTGCCATACCTGGACGTGGCCTTCCAGTCGATCTTGCGCAGTTCATCGCCCTGGCGGTACTCGCGGAGCTGGTGAAACTCGCCCCCCTGGCCGCGGCGCATGATCCGCCTGATCCCCATCCCGGCCAGCTCGTGGCTGACCGCGAGCAGCGAAAACCTGCTGATACCGCGAAAATCGGGAAAGACCCGCACCTCGTCCCTGCAGGGGACCTCCCACCTGCGCCGCCACAGGGCCAGGGGACTCAGGACCGCGACATGGACGCCGGCAAAGACGAAGCGGCCGCGACGGGAGGGGACAACGGTATAGCGGCTGCGGCCGCACCGGCCCGGGCCGAGGACCATGGCGACAGGCAGGTCCCTGGCCGCAAAACCGGCCGGATAGAGATCATGCAGGCGCACGACCAGGCGGCGGGCGCCCCGGTTGCAGGCGGCAAGCGTCACCCGGGACGGCGCCGACACCGGCAGGGTGGTGGCGATGGTCCGCTCCAGGGTGATCTCCGGCCCGGCGCGGAGCAGGAGAAAGAAGTCCACCAGGGCCACCCCGGCCAGCAGGCCGACCAGGACGGTCCACGGCAGGGCCAGCCAGGAGACCATGGGAATGGCCAGGGCCGGGACCGCCACGAGAGCGCAGGCCTGTATGAGCCTGGGCGCGGGTGTCACGTCCGCGGCGCCTCCACCGAGGCGAGCAGCTCGCCCAGGACATGGTCGGGCGTGTAGCCCTCGATATGGAGATCGGCGGACAGGGTCAGCCGGTGCCTGAGCACGGCCGGGGCCACCTGCTTGACATCGTCGGGAATGACAAACCCGCGGCCCTCGAGCAGGGCCATGGCACGGGCGGCCCGCAGCAGGCTGATACTGCCCCTGGGACCGGCGCCCATGACAACGCCGTTCCAGTCCCGGGTGGCCCGGACGATGCGCACCACGTAGGCCGCGATCTGCTCATCGACCACCAGCCCGGCCGCCATCTCCTGCAGGGCGATCACCTGCTCCGCTGTCAGGACCGGCTGCACCGCCTCCAGGTCAAGACCGTTTCCCACCGACTGCCGCGTCACCTGGCTGGTGATCAGCAGCTCCTCCTCCTCGCCGGGATAGGTGATGTAGATCTTGAACATGAAGCGGTCGGTCTGGGCCTGGGGCAGCGGGTAGGTGCCTTCCTGCTCCACCGGGTTCTGGGTCGCCATGACCAAAAAGGGCCGCTGCAGGGGAAAGGTCCGGCCCTCGATGGTGACCTGTTGCTCCTGCATGGCCTCCAGGAGGGCGGACTGGGTCTTGGCCGGGGCGCGATTGACCTCGTCGGCGAGGAGGAAATTGCAGAATACCGGGCCCTTCCTGACCACGAACCGCTTGTTTTCCCGTTCGAACATGAAATGGCCCGTGATATCGGCCGGCATCAGGTCCGGGGTGAACTGGATCCGGCTGAAGGCGCTGCCCGCGGCCCTGGCCAGGGCCCGGACCAGCAGGGTCTTGCCCAGGCCGGGCACCCCCTCCACCAGGGCGTGACCGCCCGCGATCAGGGCAATGACGATCTCCCGGACCACGCGATCCTGGCCCACCACCACCCTGGCGACCTCGTTTTCGAGCCGGCGTGCTGCCGCCGCTCCCCGGGCAATACCCTGTTCGACACGTTTCTCTTCTCTGTTCATGCTGTCCTTTCGGTTCCAGTCTGGTGAGGGTTGAAGGCCGCCCTTTCCCTTCCGCCGCGGGATGAAAGCGTCCTGTTCTCCAACTGCTGCAGCCAGTGGCTGGCGGCGATGAGATCCTGCTCGCCACGCACCTCCCGAAACAGGGCCATGGCCACCTCCTCCCGGGCCAGGCCGGTCCGGGAGGCGATCTCTTCCGCATCGACCGGCCCGTCGGCACGGCCGGTATGGCGGGCGGCCCAGCGGCGGAGAACCTGGTTCCTGTTCGTCGCCAGGAGCGAGGCTGCCCGGTCGATCCGCCAGCCGTACATGCCCGAGGCGTCGACATGGGCCAGGACATTGCGCTGCCGCTCCCTGCCATCTTCCTCCTCCAGGGGGCCAAGCCGGAACTGCCATGCCCAGAGCGCCAGGAGCAGGGTGGCGGCCAGGGCGACCAGGAAGGGGGCCTGGCTGCGCCAGAGCAGGGCAAGAAGGCTCTCCATGTTGCTGCTGTACAGAAGCCAGGTCCTGTTGTTCTTCGCCACCAGCCAGGCCAGGAGATAGGCGTGGTCCTGGTCGCCGATGGCGCTGTTGGTGAAGATGTCCATGGAATTGAGCACCGTCAGCCTGCCGGAGCCGATCCTGTACTGGAGCAGGACCGCGCCCCTGCCGCGGCTGTCAGCAATGGCCAGGCTGGCCGTGCCCCGGGTGTCGTCCAGGAAGCCGGAGAGATTCGGGGCCAGGGTCACCGGCTGGCCGTCGAGAACGGCGGTGACCGTTCCCTCCTGCGCCGCCTTCTCCTCCTCTGCCGCCGATTTCCCGTCCCCGCCGGCAGGGGCCTCGGTCTTGCCATCCCCTGCTCCTTTCTCCCCGTCGCAGCCGCAGTCGTTGTCAGTGGCACGGTGGCGGAGCAGGACACCCACCCGCGCCAGCAGGCCGCTTTCGTCCGGTTCCTCGTCGTCATCCGTGTACCGGCCCGGCGCCATGACCAGGTGGCCGCCGGCCCCTATCCAGTCATACAGGGTGTTCACTTGCGACGGGGACAGGTTGCCGGACATGTGCAGCACCACCAGGGCGTCACCGGCCTGGGGCAGGCGGACCAGCAGGTCGCGGCCCCGGTGGCTCTTCACCGGCATGCCGATTCCGGCCAGGAATCGTTCAGCGGCCAGGAGCGGGTTCCTCCGGGCGGCCGGTGACATCCGGCCATGGACCTCCACCGTCCTGCGCTCGTAGTGGGTGAAGAACCAGAGGGTGGCGCCGACGGCGAGCAGCGGGACCAGGATGATGATGAGCAGGCGGCGGCCCGGACGAAAGCGGCGCATCTCCTTCACCGGGCCTCTTCGGCAAAGGTCACGGACCAGGAGTTGACGAGCTCCTCCAGGCCCTGGCGTGAGGGGCGATGGTGTCCATAGGCGGTCTGCAGCCAGGCGCTGGTCAGGCGGCGGAAACAGTCTGCCTCGTCGCGGCCGCGATGGCGCTGCACCAGTTGCAGGCACTCGGCCTCGGTGGCGCTGGCCGGGACCTCCAGGCCCCGACCGTGCACCAGGCACGAGAGGGTGGCGCGGTAGAGCAGGGCAAGCGCCTGCCGCGGCCGCTCCTGCTCGAGCAGGCGCCTGCAGGCGGCGGCAATGTCATCGGGCAGGCTCTCCGGGGTCACGGCCATGCCAAAGAGCACCCCGGGCGCGGCAGCCGCGCCCACCCGCGCCCGGCCGCCGGGCAGCCAGCGCGCCAGGCCGCCGTACCGGACCAGGACCCAGCCGATCAGGCCGCCTGCCCCGAGCAGGAGCGCGACCTTGCAGAAGACGGCCAGCGGCCCTGTCCACCGGCGCAGGATCTCGGCCAGGAAACGGTGCATGTTCGCCGTGGCGCTGGCCAGGGCGGAGAGCAGGGTGGCGAACCATCCCGTGCCACCGGCATCGCTCTTCTTCTCGATCCGCTGCCAGGTGGTGATGGTCTCGGTGTGGCCAAAATCCCGGTCCGCGAGCACCTGCCGGACCACGGTCCGTGCCTGCTCCGGCGGAGGCAGCGGTGCGGCCACGGAAAAATGCGGCTGCACGAGGCAGGCAAAAAGGACAACCGCGGCGATCCGCTCCAGGTTGCGGCGACGGCGTTCTGCCAACCGCCGGGCCACCTGCCGGAAACCGAGCTCGATATCCCAGGCCTCCAGGTCCACGCGGCGCGAGATATAGAGCATGAAACCAGCGGCCACGTACAGGGGGCCGACCAGGGACATGGCCAGGGCCGCGGCCACGATCCCCTGCAGGTTCTCGGTACGGTGCAGGAAGTCCGCTGCCGCGCCATAACGCAGGCCGTCGGGAATCAGGATAAAAAAGAGGAGAAGCCCGGAGATGGCCAGCACCAGCTCGACCACGAAACACAGGACGGTGAGCCACATGGGCCCGCCCTGCCCCCTGCCCAGGATGCGGATGCGCGCCCTTCTCCCGGCGCTGTCCAGTTCCTCCAGCAGGAACACCGGCATCTGGAAGGAGCGTTCGGGCTGGAAACGCCGCCAGGTGAGACTGTGGAGAAGCCAGGTGCCGGCGATCTGCCGCCATCGGCGGACCACGGTGGAGAGCGGCAGAACCTCGCCGAACAGGGAACGGCTCAGCCAGTAGAGCAAGAACGGTTCATACAGGGGTTTCAGCCACCACATGAGCAGGAGAACCCAGGGCGTGGAACCGCGGGGCAGGAGCAGGAGCAGCGCCAGGACCGGCAGGGCGGTGACCAGCCACAACCGCCACAGGACCCCGAAGGAGCGCCTGGCCAGGGCAAAGCCGAGGTCCATGGCCTCCCAGGAGGAGCGCGGCCGCAGGGCAATGGTTATCCTGTCAAGATCCATGACCCTTCCCGGCCTGGAGCAGGTAGACGGTCACCAGCAGCCAGTTGAAGGCGGCAACCGCGAAACGGAGCCCGGCACCGGCGGACGAGGGCGACCAGAAGGCCTCGACGAGGGCCGCAAGGATGAACAGTACCATGGCGCCCATGATGAGCCGCACCGCCTCGGGGGCAATGGCCCTGAGCGCCCCGGTCCTGGTCCTGTTCCCCGGCCGGAGCAGCGCGCCTGCCAGCAGCAGTCCGGCAGTCCCGGAAATGACGATGGCCGTGAGTTCAAAGGCGCCGTGTCCGGAGACAAAGGGCCAGAAGACCCCGGCAAAGGGCTGGTGGGAGAGGTGGCCGGCCACCGAGCCCAGGGTAATGCCGTTGAAGAGCAGGAAGAAGACCGTGCCCGCCCCCAGGAACATGCCGCCGGCAAAGGTACGGAACCCGATGGCCACGTTGTTGTAGATGTAATAACCAAACATCTGGAGATCGGTCTCCGAGGTCCGTTCCGGTGTCCGTCCGGCCTTCCTGTTCCGGGGATCGTACATGTACTCGATGCGGGCCACCTGGCCCTCGTCCATGACCGTGTAGATCAGGGTCGGGTCCCGGTAGGCCTGAACCCCGCAGACCAGGGCGGGGAGGTAGAAGAGCAGAAAGGCGAGCCAGAAGACGCGGCCATGGGCGCGGACAGCGGCCGGAAATCCCCGGCCGGCGAACTCGAGCAGGCCCGTGAGCCCGGACCGCCGCGGACGGTAGAGCTGCTGGTGCCCCCGCAGGACCAGGCGGTGCAGACGGGCCACCAGGGCCGGACCATAGAAGCGGCTGCAGGCCAGGGCGTAGTGGTTGCAGACCTGGCGGTAGAGCGAGGGAAAGGCGTCCAGGCCGTCGCCGGTCCGCTCCGCCCCGGCCCTGCCCTTTTTTTCGAGCATGGCGAGCTGCCTGTCCAGCCGCTGCCAGAGTGGGCCGTATCGCACCTCGAACTGCTCCTGGCGCATCAGATCCGTCCCCGGCGCAGCCAGTTGGCATGGGCGAGAAGCGCCTGCTCGGGCGGGCCCTCCTTGCCGGTGAACCCGGCCAAGTGCGCGGCCAGCTCCTGCCGGCGCGCGGCAGACAGGCGGGACGAACGCTCGGCAAAACGCAGGACCAGGAGCTGCTCGCCATAGGGCAACGGCCAGGGCAGCGGTCGTGCCGGCATCCGGGCAATGGCGGCTTCCTTTTCCTGCCGCTCACCGTAGACGACAAGGGTGCCGGCGGCCAGGTCACCCAGGCGCTGGAACTTTCCGCTCACAAGCGTGGCGAGGAAGCCCGTGGCATAGAGGAGGGGGAGAAAGTCGGCGGCCCGGAGCAGGTTGCGCAGCAGGGAGGACGACCAGGTCAGGGGCGAGCCGTCGGCCTGGATGACCCGGAGGGAGAAGATCTTCTTTCCCGGCGTCGTGCCGGAGCGCATCTCGAAAAACACGGGATAAAACCACTCGATCAGGAAAAAGGCGACCAGGAGCATGGCCCGGCCCACCCCGCCCAGGAGGGAAAGCAGCAGGAGGAGGAGCAGGTAGCAGACCGCCCGGATCGCGAAATCGACCCCCCAGGCCAGGCCGCGCACCAGGGGCCCGGCCAGGGTGAGCACCAGCTCGATGCCCTCGGGTGTCTCGTACCGATAGCGGGTATCGAGCCGCCGGTCCATGGCCGGGGTATTTCGTTCCTGGGCCACAGGCAGGGTCAGCCGCGGAAGATATCGCGGTAACTGGTATAGACCATCACCGTGGCCGTGCACATGGACCCCACGCCCACGATGGCCATGATCACCACGGGCAGCATTGCCACCCACAGGTGTGACGAGCCGGACGAGAGCCTGGACAGCCCAAAGATGAGGATCCCCATGAGCACGGAAACCCCGACCCACATCAGCATGAAGGCCAGGGCGCTGACCAGGAAGGCGAGGCCGTTTTTCCAGGTGGCCTTGAAACTGAGCTTGAGCGCGGTCAGGGGGGATTCGCCGTCCACCGCCACCAGCACCGGGGAAAACCAGGTCGCCATGATAACGAGCGTTCCCAGCACCAGGCCGACCAGGCCGAAGAGGAGCATGCCGCCGTTGGCCGAGATGGCCGCCACCGTGGCCGGGTCCGAGAGGTTGAGGCCCCCGGGGCCGGCGGCAAGGCCCATCACGCCGCCGGTGAAGGCGAACATCACCACCATGCCGAGGAGACCGGCCAGGCAGAACAAGAGGCCCAGGCCCAGCAGCTTGTTCCTGTTCTGCCTGAAACCGGCAAAGAGGTGACCGATGCGGAACCCGTCACCCTCTGCCTGGGCATGGGCGCCGATCATGAGACCGCCGCTGAAGACCGGGCTGAGAATATAGACAATCAGCCAGCCCACAACGGGAACCAGGTTCAACGGTCCGAGAATGAGGTACATGAGCAGGATGGCGGCCAACCAGGACCAGGGATGCTCCTTCAGCATGGTGAAGGCCTCTGTCACCCAGCGCCAGCCATGCCCTGCCGGCACCCTGGCCGCCTGCACCCGGCTGCTTTTCCTGCCGGCCCCGCTCTCCTCCAGCCTGGCCCTGGGCGCGGCATAGGGATTGCCGTCCTCCCCTGCCGCGGCCGGGGGTGCCGGCGGCGCCGGCCTGTTGCCGGCACCGGCCTCGGCAGCCGCCTGCGCCGGGGCGCCATTGCCCTCTTCGACCATCCTGCTCAGCAGGCCGGCCTGTTCCAGGCGCTGCCTGATGGCCATTGCCTGCTGCCTGCTGGCACCCTTCCGGACGACCACCTCCTTTTTCGAGTTAACGAGCTTCTCTGCCTTGTCCCGGTCGAGACCGAACAGGGAGGCGAGACTGTTGACCGCCTCTTCCGGGATGGTTCCCGGGCGGAGGTTGCCAAGAAAAACGACCTGAAATGTTGCTTCCACCATGTGATTCTCCCGCAAGGCTTGTTCCGGCATCACCTGGTCCGCAGCCGCCGGCACGGACCATGGTCCTGGAAAAATTGTACAACAGATTCCCGGCTGCACGAAAGAAATAGAAAACTTTTTTCCATCCTGCGGTGCTCCCCGTGAATGTGCCTGCAATCCTTGCAAGTTGCCGCCAGCATGCTTACCATTAAGACAGTGCAACAGGTGAGGTTCCCCATTCTCTTTCGACCAGGGAGGCACCCATGGAGCGGAAGACGCTGCATTCTCCGTCGCATCATGATACAGACGACTGCACCGGCCTGGCAGCCGCTTTTCTCGACGAGCTGACCCGCTACTGCGCCAACCGGCTGCGCACCGCCGTGGCCCAGGGCGTGATCCGGCGCGGCATGTACTCGGCCAACGACCTGACCGACGAGGTCTACCTGCGGGTCTGCCGTCAGTTCGGCAAGGTGGGCCCGGAGGATCTCGACCGGATCAAGATCGAGATGTTCCGGACCGCCAATACCCTGCTCGACGAGATCATCAGCACGGAATCCGTTTCCCTGCAGGGCCTCAACATCGGCGACGTGCTCCGGGACGAACTGCGGGCCATGGAGGAGAAGTACACCATCGATGCCGAGGGCGAGCTGATCCCCTATGAAGACCTGGACGACATCTCCTACCAGCAGGAAAGGGAGGAGGGAGAGTTCTACCTCCTGGAACCCGGCTTCGAGGACGAGCTGATCAAGGCCCTGGACCTGGAGGAATCGGTTATCCGTGCCGACGACAGGTACCGTCGCCGCCTGGCCGGCCTCTACCTGAACCTGCCCGCCATGAGCCGCCTCCTGCTCGACCTGTCCACCCGTGGCGGCCTCAGCGTGGAGGAGATCGCCCGGGTCTGCACCCTGGAGACCGACGAGGTGCGCCAGACCATCACCCTGATCCGCCGCCATTTCCACGCCGCCGGCCTGGGCAGGACATGACACAACGACCCGACGGAAATTTCTTCCGGGAACGATGGCGTCCACCCAGCGTTGGGGAGACCAACAGCCCGTGGATCCCTGTCTCCTGTTCCCCCTGTTCCTCCCCGGCCGGGAATGCTTGACATCGTTCCCGGACCCTTGGTATCGTCCGCTCACCGTACCAGAGACGAGAAACCAGAGGACAGATTCCTTCCGTTCCGGAGAGCCATCCCATGAAGATCGACTGGGCCTACCTGCGCAAGGGCTGAGGGTCATGCACCAAAGCACGGGCGGTGTTTGACGAACGACATATCGACATAGACGAGACCGTGGAGGCACGGAAACAGAAAATCGCCGGCAATGATGCCTGGAACCTGCTTGCCGGCGCCGCCGAGATCGTGGTCGGCCGGGGTAAAAAATACCAGGTCATCAGGCCTTCGGAAGAGAACAGGGAGGAGATCCTCCGCCTCTGCCTGGGCCGGACCGGCAACCTGCGCGCACCGACGCTCAGGATCGGTGACCGGCTGCTGGTCGGCTTCAACGAGGCCATGTACAGTGAATACCTGTAGGCGCCCTTCCTGACAGGTCAGGGAGCCGGTAACCACGTGGTTTCCCATACGCAGGCCAGGCGGCAGGGTCCGGTGGTGAACCTGGAGGAACAACTGCGCGCCGAGCTGGACCGCATCCGGGAGCAGGGTCTGTACCGGCAGACGATCCCGGCCCGGCATGAAGGGGGTGGCCGCATCCGGGTCGGCGGGGCGGACTTTCTCAACCTGGCCTCCAACGACTACCTGGGCCTGGCCTGCGATCCGGACCTGCTGGCCGAATTCTACGCTCGTCTCGACCCGGCCGCCCTGCCCGGCGACTTCGGCCCCGGCAGCACCGCCTCCCGCCTGATGACCGGCAACCACGGCCTCTACCAGCGCCTGGAGGAGGGGCTGGCCGGAATGTATAGTCGGCCGCGGGCCCTGGTCTTCAACTCCGGCTATCACTGCAACATCGGCATCCTGCCCGCCCTGGCCGGCCGGCAGGACCTGGTCCTGGCCGACAAGCTCTGCCATGCCAGCCTCATCGACGGTATGCGCCTCTGCCGCGCCAGGGTGATCCGCTATCCCCACCTCGACTATGACCGGCTGCAGGCGCTGCTGGAGGAGCATCGCCCCCGCCACCGGCAGGTCTTCCTGGTCACGGAATCGATCTTCAGCATGGACGGCGACCTGGCCGACCTGCGCCGGCTGGTGCGGCTGAAAGAGGCGTGGCAGGCCGTGCTCTACGTGGACGAGGCGCACGCCGTCGGCACCCGCGGCAGCCGCGGCCTGGGCCTGGCCGGGGAACAGGGCGTGGTGGCGGACATCGACCTCCTGGTCGGCACCTTCGGCAAGGCCTGGGGCGGCCAGGGCGCCTGGCTGCTCTGCCGCCAGACGGTGGCCGACTACCTGGTCAACACGGCCCGTTCCCTGATCTTCACCACGGCCCTGCCACCGGTGAGCCTGGCCTGGCTCTGTTTCCTGCTGCCCCGCATCCAGCGCCTGGAGCGGCAGAGGCGGCATCTCCGCGACCTGGCCGCCCGCCTGCGGCGGGAGCTTGGCCGGCAGGGTCTCGCCACCCGCGGCGAGAGCAACATCGTGCCGGTGATGATCGGCGACGCCGCCCGTGCCGTGGCCACGGCCGAGGCCCTGCGCAGGCACGGCTTCTGGGTCAACGCGGTGCGGCCGCCCACCGTGCCGGCGGGCACGGCCCGGCTGCGGATCTCGCTCACCGCGGCCATGGACTGGCAACAGCTCGCCCCCCTGCCCGGCCTCATCGCCTCCATCCTCCGGGGGGGATGACACGGACGGAAACCCACTGTTTACAAAACGACCATGCGCTGCCACTGGCTCCGCCGCGACAAAAACAATACGGCCTGCACCCTCTTCATGGCGGGCTGGGGCATGGACCCGGCGCCCTTTGCCGACCTCGCCATACCGGGGCATGACCTGCTCATGGTCTATGACTACAGGGATCTCACGCCACCGGACCTCTCCTGCCTCGCCGGCTACCGGCAACGCCACCTCCTGGCCTGGTCCATGGGGGTCTGGGCCGCCTCCCGACAGCTTGCCGCGCCTCCATTCTTCTTCCACTCCGCAACGGCCCTGGCCGGCACCCTGCAGCCGGTCCATGACCGCTGCGGTATCCCGACTGCAGCCTTTGACGCCACCCTCTCCTCCCTGGACCGGGACGCGGCCGACGCCTTTTACCGCTCCATGTTCGACGAGCCGGACCAGGCAGAACGGTTCCTCGCCCAGCGGCCCGACCGTAGCACCGCCAGCCTGCGAAAGGAGCTGGAGCGACTGAAGACGGCCTGCCTCGGCCAGGGTCCCGGGCCGGACATCTTTGACCGCAGGATCGTGACCAGCCGGGACCGCGTCTTCCCGGCCCGCAACCAGAAACGGGCCTGGCAGGGGACGGTGTCCGTGACCAGGAAATGGCCCCACTTTCCCTTCTACCGCGCCGACTTCCGGGTCTTGGTCCCGGCCCAAGATCAGGTTGACACGCTGTAGCACGAATCATATAATGAAACAGCCGACCTGCAACCACAGGGCTGCAGCGGAACGCTTCACCTGGTTCCACGCTCTGCGGTCTCATCAATTCCACTCCGTACGTTGGCACAACCACTGCCATGGCCAATGCCGAGACCAGGAAACTCAAGAGCGCCATCCTGCAGGGCGTCTACGAAGAGAACCTGAAGATCGCAGAGAGCGCGCCCTCGCCGGGCCGCCGCCGTTTCCGCCGCTACTGCCGCCGCTCCCGGATCCCCTTCTTCCTCGTCCTGCTGGCAGCGGTGGTCCTGGTCCTGGCCCGGTTCTCGCCCTTCCCGGAACAGCGACGCGGCACCGATCCCGCCGCTGTGGCCTCGCCTGCGCCGCTGCTGCCC
>WFUT01000105.1 GCA_015484845.1 Desulfobulbaceae bacterium | reverse complement strand
GGACAGGGACAGTGCGGGCGGGGGCGGCGGTGATGGCGGAACTGGAACCGGAGATCATCGAGGATTTCCACCACAACTCCTTTGCCACGCCCATGATCGGGGTCACCGGCGGCAAGGGCGGTGTCGGCAAGACCACGGTGGCGGTCAACCTGGCCACGGCCCTGGCCGGCCTGGGGCTGCGTGTCGCCCTTGTCGACTGTGATGTCGATACCCCCAACGCCGCCATCCTCCTTGGGTATTCCCTGGCAGGAGAGGAGCCGGTCACCGTGACCAGGCCGGTTTTCCTCGCGGATAAATGCACCGACTGCGGCCAGTGCCTGGCCGCCTGCCGGATGCACAGCCTCTTCCGGCCCGAGGCGGGAAAGATCGTGCTCATGGGCGAGTGCAACGGCTGCGAGGCCTGTTTCCTGGTCTGTCCCGCCGGTGCCATCGACAGGGCCCATCGCCGGATCGGCTCCACCTGGAAGAGCGAGGCCAGGGGGCTGACCCTCTACACCGGCAGGCTGGATCCCGGCCTGGAGGAGGGAACCCTGGTGGTCCGCAGGCTCAAGGAGCGGGTGGCGGCCGAGGCGGAATGGTTCGATATCATCGTCATAGATACCGCGCCGGGCATCCACTGCAATGTCATCGAGGCCCTGAAGGGTGTGGCGCTGGCCATCGCGGTCACCGAGCCCACGCCCCTGGGCAGTCACGACCTGGACCTGATCCTGTCCTTGCTGGAGATGTTCAGGCTCAGGGGCACGGTGTTCGTCAACCGGTCTGATCTGCCGGGCAGGGTGGACGAGATCGCCGACGTGGCGACCCGGCACGGGATGGAGATCGGCACGGGCCTGCAGCTTGACCCGCAGCTTCTTGACAGCTATGTCCAGGGGGTGCCGGTGGTGACCATGCACCCGCAGTCCCCTGCCGCAATGACCTTTACCGCCATTGCCCGCAGCATACGCGGGGAGTATATCTCATGAAGGAAATCGTTATTCTGAGCGGCAAGGGCGGCGTTGGCAAGTCGTCGCTCACCGCCGCCCTGGGGACACTGCTTGGCCAGGACCAAACCATGGTCCTGGCCGATACCGACGTTGACGCCCCCAACCTGCACCTGGTTCTCGGCGCCGGCCTGGTCGACAGCAGCCCGGTCTCGGCCTCTGAAAAGGCCTTTATCGACCGGGACCGGTGCGTCGGCTGTGGCCTGTGCAGGGATGTCTGCCGTTTTGGCGCCATTGTCGGCGAGTCCGGGCCTGTCATTGCCAGGTATTCCTGCGAGGGCTGCGGGGCCTGCGCCATTGCCTGTCCCGAGGATGCCATCACGATCCGGCAGGTGGTCAACGGCCGAATTGACATTATGCAGGTCGGTGTCCATCGGGTGGTCTCGGGCAGCCTGGGCATCGGCGAGTCGAGTTCCGGCCGCCTGGTCGACGTGGTCAAGCGCAGGGCACGGGAACAGGCAGGGGAGATCGGGGCGGATCTCATCCTCACCGATGGTCCGCCGGGCATCGGCTGCCCGGTCATCGCCACCCTGAAGGGTGTGGACCAGGTCATCCTGGTCACCGAGCCCACGCCGTCGGCCCTCAGCGATCTTGGCCGGGTGGTCGAGGTGGTGCAGGGCTTTCACCTGCCCCTGGGCGTGGTGCTCAACCGGGCTGATATCTCCGCCGACGGCCGCGGCCAGGTCCTCCGCTTCCTCGAGGAAAGGCAGCTGGAGCTGCTTGCCGAGATACCCTACGATCCCGAGCTGCCACGCGCCCTGGCCCGGGGAGAGCTGGCCGTCACCACCCGGCCCGACGCCCCCTCTTCCCGGGCCATCAGGCACCTGGCCGGCAGGATCGGGACCCTGGTCGGCAACACCGGCCGGACCCTGCGGATGCACCGCGCATAATGGTACTGAACACGATGACTTGACAGCTATTTTTTCGTGGTTACTATATGCGCAGATATCAGGTTGGCTGGGCCTGGTTTTCATGGTACAGTCACTGGTCAATTATTGGATCCGTTGAACCGGTTCCGGACAGCGAAATTTTCAGCAAGAGGAGAAAGACATGTTTCAGGTAGAAGTGGACAAGGACAAATGTACTGGTTGTGAAGAGTGTGTGAACAGCTGCCCCGCCCAGGTGCTCGAGCTGGTTGACGGCAAGTCCGATCCCGTCAACATGGACGAGTGTCTCGGTTGCGAGACCTGCGTCGAGGTCTGCCCGGAGGGAGCCATCACGGTCTCCGAGGTATAGATGTCCCGCACTGGACCTCTGCCCGCCGGCAGGTATCCAGGCAAACCAGCAAGGCTGGACCGATCCAGGCCACAGCCTCGGCGATCCCGGAAAACGGGGCTGCCCTTGCACCAGAGGCAGCCTCTTTCGGGTGAATCAGCATGGCTGGACCGTATATCCAGGCCACAGCCTTGGCGACCCCGGAAAACAGGGTTGCCCTTGCACCAGGGGCAGTCTCTTTCGGGTGAATATCTCTGAAATTGTGCAGGAAGATCCCCCGTGGCTTTGCGCCATCGGGGGATCTTCGCCATTTGGAGCGCAGGGAGAGCGGCCACGGTCCGACCATGCAGGGGGCATCTGCACATCGCCCGGACAGTTAACTGAAACCTAAATCCTGCAATTGGCAATTTTGCCGGAGATGCGAGGCATCAAGGGCGCAGACGTATACGAATACTTCAAGCCATTGATAACGAAGCAGATTCGGTAAAATTGCCAATCCCGAAGGGCAGGATTTAGGTGAAAAAAGGGGGGAAATACATGTTACCGGAAGTCAAGAAGATCCTGTACGCGACCGACCTCTCGGACAATGCGAAGGTCGCCATGGGCTGGGCCATGAGCCTGGCCAATCATTACGATGCCTCGATCACCACCCTGCATGTCATGCCGGACATGGTGGAAGAGATGTCCCTGGCCATGGGCTATGCCGCGGCCACGGATTTTGTTTCCAAGAGCCTGAAGGAATACAACAAGGAAAAGGGAGAAGAGCTGCGCCGGACCATTGTCGACAAGATCAAGTCGGCCTGCAGCGAGGTCCATGGCGATGACAGCGAGGCCTGCCGCCTGGACCTGAACAATGTCATTGTCAGGGTCGGTCATCCCGTGAAGGAGATCCTGGCCGAGGCCACGGAAGGTGATTACGACCTGGTGGTCATGGGCCGGCGCGGCCGCGGGATCATCGATGATGTCCTGCTTGGTTCCGTTGCCCGTGGAGTGGTCCAGAAATGCCCCAAGCCTGTTCTGACCATCCGGTATACCGGTTGACCGGATCATCTCCACGGGCCCTGGAATCCAGGGGGGAAGGGGTGGTGCCGGTCTTGTCCTCCTTGCACTGGCAGCACCCCGCTTTTTTTTATCTCAGTCCTGCACGGGCACGGTCCCGTAACTCCTGCAACCGGCAGGTTCAGGAGAGGGTCTTCCATCTACCTTCCCTGTCCCGGCTGAAGACAAGACGGGACCGGGAAGGACAGGGTTCCCGGCCTGGAACCCTGTCCGCCTCGTGACATCAACAGGAGAGCGCCATGAAGAGAACGGTCCTTGTGACCGGGGGCTGCGGCTTTATCGGTTCAAATTTCATTCACCTGGTCCTGGCTGCCAGGCCTGACTGGCAGGTGATCAACCTGGACCGGCTGACCTATGCCGGCAACCTGGAAAGCCTGCGCGACGTGGCCGATCATCCGGCCTATTGCTTTGTCCGCGGAGACATCTGTGACCGGCAACTGGTGGAAGACCTCTTTGCCGGGCACGGCATCGATACCGTGGTCCACTTTGCCGCCGAGTCCCACGTCGACCGTTCCATCACCGGTCCCGGCGAGTTCATCCGTACCAATATCACCGGCACCTTCACCCTGCTCGAGGCAGCGAGGCAATACTGGGCAGGTAACAGTGAGCAGTGCCGTTTCCTTCATGTCTCCACGGACGAGGTCTATGGCTCGCTGGGGACGACCGGTTTTTTCACCGAGCAGACCCCCTACGATCCCCGTTCCCCCTATTCCGCTTCCAAGGCCGCCTCGGACCACCTGGCGCGCGCCTATTTTCATACCTATGGCCTGCCGGTCCTGATCACCAACTGCTCCAATAACTACGGTCCCTACCAGTTTCCCGAAAAACTGATTCCGCTGGTACTCAACAACTGCCTGCAGGGCAGGCCGCTGCCCGTGTACGGCGACGGCGGCAATGTCCGCGACTGGCTCTACGTGCGCGACCACTGCGAGGCCATTGTCCGGGTGGTGGAGAAGGGGCGGTGCGGCGAGTCCTACAACATCGGCGGCCATAACGAGAAAAAGAACCTGGAGGTGGTGGAGCTGCTCTGCGACATGGTGGATGCCAAGGTGGGCCGGTTGCCCTCCGGCGAGCCGCGGCGGACCCTGATCACCTTTGTCGCCGACCGGCCGGGCCATGACCGCCGCTATGCCATCGACGCCGCCAAGATCGACCGGGAACTGGGCTGGACGCCGCGCTACAGCTTTGAGCAGGGCATGGACGCCACCGTGGACTGGTACCTGGCCAACCGGGACTGGATGGAGTCGGTGATGGACGGTTCCTACCGGCAGTATTACGAAAAGATGTACGGCGAGATCGTCGGTGGAGAGGCGTGATGGAGGTTCGGCCCACAGAGATCCCGGACGTGCTGGTCATCGAGCCCAGGGTGTTCGGCGATGAACGCGGTTTTTTCTTCGAGAGCTTCAACCAGCGGACCTGGGAGGAGAAGACCGGCCTGTCAACCCGTTTTGTCCAGGAGAACCACTCCCGTTCCGGTCGCCATGTCCTGCGCGGCCTGCACTACCAGATCCGCCAGCCCCAGGGCAAGCTGGTGCGGGTGATCCTGGGCACGGTCTTTGACGTGGCCGTGGACCTGCGCCGCTCCTCGCCGACCTTCGGCCGCTGGGTGGGGCGGCAGCTGTCAGCGGAAAACAGGCGCCAGATGTGGATCCCGGAGGGGTTTGCGCACGGCTTTGTCGTCCTCTCCGAGGCGGCCGAGTTCCTGTACCTGACCACGGACTACTATGCGCCGGAATACGAGCGCGCCGTTATCTGGAACGATCCCGATCTTGCCATTGACTGGCCCCTGGAGACCGCCCCTTCCCTGTCGGCCAAGGACAGCGCCGCGCCCCTGTTCAGGGACGCCGATCTCTTCGCCTGACCCTTTTTCCCCTCACCATTCCACCCGCAGCACGTTGTCCAGGGGCCTGACCCTGGCGATCTTGACCCGCACCATGTCGCCCGGTTCCACCGGAAAGGCCGGGTTGGGCGGCAGGTCGATGTCAAAGAGGCAGTCGGTGAGCAGGAGGTTGATCCGCCTGGGCCCCTGGCTGACCACCAGGGCGTTGGCCCGCTCGCCGACCCGAGTCTCCAGGTACCTGAGGATCCAGTAGCGGTGCCGTTGCTGGCGCACCGTGTTGGCCCGGCCCAGTTTCTGGTTGATGATACCGGCAAAGGTCTTGCATTCGCCCAGGGAAAAGAGGATACCCCGGCCGTGTAGCAGGCTGGAGAGCTGGTGCTGCATGACCAGGTCCAGGAAGCGGCGGATGGGCGAGGTAACGGTGGTATAGCAGTTCACGCCCAGGCCGCTGTGCGGCTTGGGATGGGCGGTCAGCTCGCCGCGGGAGAGGAAGCGGCGCTGGCGGGCGATATCCTGGAGCGCGTTCCTGACCCCGGAGATGATCCGTTTTTTCGGCGGCGGCTGGGAACGGAACAGGCCCGGCGCCTCCTGGCCGGCCAGGTAGGAGGCGGCGATGGTGTTGGCCAGGATCATCAGCTCCGAGACCAGGGTCCGCGCCGGCGTGTCCACCGGCATGAGCCGGACCCGGACCGCATCGCGGTCACTGATGTCGATGCTGACATCGGGCAGGGAGAGAAAGAGCGCCCCCCGTTCGGCCCGTTTCCGGCGCAGGATGCCGCAGATGGAATCGAGCAGGGTGAGATCGGCGTCCGTGCCCATGGCCTGGTCCACCGCCTGGTAGGTGAGCTGCCGTTTCACCGTGACCACGGCCGGGGTGAGACTGGTGCCCAGGATCTCGCCCTCCGGTGTCATGCGGACCAGGAAGGAGAGCACCGGCCGCGGCCGGCCCTGGATCAGGCTGAACACCCCCTGGGACAGGGACTCCGGCAGCATGGGCACCTGGCCCTCGGGGAAGTAGAGCGAGGTGCACCGCTCCTGGGCCTCGGCAAAGAGGGGATCGCGCGGCGAGATGAACGAGGAGACATCGGTGATGTGAATGCCGATGCGCAGGGTTCCGTCGTCCAGTCGTTCCAGGTGCAGGGCATCGTCGAAGTCGCGGGTGTCGGCGCCGTCGATGGTGAAGACGTCCAGGTGGCGCAGGTCCTTGCGCCGCGTATCGGCCAGGAGGGCCTCCACCTCCGGCTCCCCGATGTCGGCGGCGTTCTGCAGGCACTCGCCGGTAAAGGCCACCGGCTGTTCGGCCCTGCGCAGGGCGATGTTCTCGTCCGCATCCCATATACCGCTCTGCACCAGGACATGGTAGCCGTCGTGGGGCCCGGTCAGGCCGGCCCGTTTCAGGAGTTGCCGGACGAGATCGCTCTCCGTTGCCTCGCTGCCGAAGAGGACGTATTCCTCCAGCCAGGCCAGGCAGCGGTCGCGGTCGGGCCACTGGCCGGTGTCGATATCCTCGCCGTTCATGATCCTGCGCAGGGCCTCGGCGCCCTGTTCCAGGATGGCCTCTTTTTCCTTTTCCTTCTCCCTCTGGTGGCGGAGCTGTTCCACCTGTTCCGGGGTATGGACCGTGACCAGGCCGTTCTTGTACTTGAAATAGAACCGGTCGGCAAAGACGGCGCGGAGAAAGGCGGCCACCTGGTCGTCGGTGAGTTCACCACCAAAGAGGAGGCCGGCGAGAAACTCCGCCGGAAAGGCGTCCTGCTCCTCTTCGCTGGCCAGCTCCCAGACCTCGGCCAGGTCGATGCTCCCGGCCAGGCTGTTTCTCCTGTCCGCCGCGGTCCTGAGGATCTCCAGCAGGGCGTCGCGGCCGCTGTCCAGGGGATGGCGCTGGCCGGAGGCGATGAGGACCCTGGATTCGGGCAGATTGACCTCGCGGCCGTTCTGGTTGAGCAGGCGCAGTCGTTTGCCGGTATCCTGCATGACCAGGGCGCAGAGAAACCTGCCGCTCTCGATATATTCGATCAGGCTGCCTGGTGGTATCATCGGTGGAATTGATTGCAGAGTTTGGTTGTCATGGTAAGCTACGCTCCGCGGCGGTTGCGTCATGTCCGGCGTCCAGGCCGCGGAATCTACAGTGGATAGCATCAATGGCCAACTTTGTCATTGAAAATCAGGTGATGATGGAAAGGAAAGAGGAGAGGGGCATGACGGAGGCCAGTGAAAAGATCCACCGTTCCGGCGTGGTGGCCATGGTCGGGCCGCCCAATGCCGGCAAGTCGACCCTGCTCAACCGTTTCCTCGGCCAGAAGATCGCCATTGTCACTCCCCGGCCCCAGACCACCCGCAACCGGATCGCCGGCATTGTCACCGGCCAGGATTACCAGATCATCATGCTCGACACCCCGGGCCTGCACAGGCCGCGGGAACTGCTCAACCGGGAGATGGTGCGGATCGCCCTGGAGAGCCTGCACGAGGCGGACGTGGCCCTGTTCCTGGCCGACGCCACCGTGGGCGCCTCCGGCAGGCTGGAAAAAAAACGCGGCGAATACGGGGAATACCTGGGCAAGGTACAGTGCCCCGCGATCCTGGCCATCAACAAGATCGACCTGCTCAGGCCCGAGGAGCTGCTGCCGCTCATCGACTGGTACCGCTCCCTGCACCCCTTTGCCGCCGTGGTCCCCATCTCGGCCCTGCAGGGTGACAACACGGATGCCCTCCTCCGGGAGGTGGTGGCGCGGCTCCCCGAGGGGCCGCAGTACTATCCCGCCGACCTGCCCACCGATGCCACGGAGCGGTTCATCGTGGCCGAGATCATCCGTGAGAAGATCTTCCTCCTCACCCGGGAGGAGGTCCCCTATTCCACCGCCGTACTGATCGATTCCTTCCGCGAGGCCGAGGCGGGCAGGCCGGTGGAGATCCACGCCACCATCATCGTCGAGCGGGGCTCGCAGAAGGGGATCATCATCGGCCAGGGCGGCCGGATGCTCGGTGAGATTCGCAGGAGCGCCACCACCGAGATCGAGAATCTCCTCGACTGCCGGGTCCGCCTGCGGCTCTGGGTCAAGGTGAAGAAGAAGTGGACCAAAAACGAAAACATCCTCCGGGAGCTGGGGATGTAGACCGCTTCCTGCCCGGATTCCCGGCTGTCGCATTCCTGGACAGCACGTTCCCTCCTGTTGTCACCCGGCGCATTCCTGGTGATAATAATCATGTAAATCCAATATGTTGATTTTTGTGGCCCGATGATTGCTTGAAAGGAGGTACAGGGCGGTTCGGACGGATCCGTCCCTGATGGCCGGTCCCGGCAGAATCCATGAAGGATGCTGGTACGGCAACAGAAAATGGGATATCCTGGAGGGAGAACATCATGATCGCCACCCGGACAAGCAAACGAAACAGGGCCCTGTCCGCCACCGGGAAAAGGGAGCGTTCCAGGCCCGACCTGATGGAACGTCTTGCCCTGGCCATGCTCCTGGCCATCGGCGCGGTCACCGTGACCATCGCGCTCTGGTCGGTTGCCGCCTACCTGGGCCTGGCCGGCATTGAAGACCCACTGGAGCTGATGCACCACGTGCTCCCGTAACCCGGCTGCGGCCGTGGTACAGGTGCCAGAAATTCATCCATGCAGATACCTTCTTCCGGACGCATTCCCTTCAGGTTCTCACGCCTGGGCCTCGCCATCCTCCTGGCCACCTTCATGCTTGCCGGCATCCTGGTGGTGAGCACGGTACGCAATCTCTCCCGCGAGCAGAACATCATGGAGAGCTTTCTTCTCGACGAGGGACTGCTGCTCATCCGGAGCTTCGAGGCCGGCGCCCGCACCACCATGATGCACGAGATGATGGGCCAGACTCCGCCCATCGTCACCCTGGTCAGGGAGACGGCCAGGTCGGAGCGCATCGCCTACATCCTCATTGTCTCCGAAAAGGGGGAGGTCATTGCCAGCTCCGGCCGGCCACTGCCCCTGGTGAATCCGGCGGTCTGCAAAACCATCCTTGCCTCGTCCGGACCGGTCACCACCATGTTCGAAAAGCAGGGCGAGGATCCCATCTTCCAGGTAGCCAAGGAGTTTCATCTTGCCGGGCCGGGCCGGGGATCATCGAACGGCATGATGGGCCACGGCCAGTGCTCGTCAGGGATGGCCTGGTGGGACGGCGACCGGGCGCAGAGCCGCAAGATCATCTTCCTCGGCCTGCACAGCGGCGAGTTCATCAAGGCCAGGCAGCAGGATATCCGTCACTCCTTCTTCATGGCCGGACTTCTCTTTCTCCTGGGCAGTGCCGGGTTTTACTTCCTCTTTCTTTACCAGGGCATGCGGGTGACCCGGACCACGCTGCACAACATGCAGCTCTACACCAGGAACGTCATCGAGTCCATGCCCGACGGCCTGGTGACCCTGGACTCCGAAGGCCGCATCGTCTCCTGCAATGCCAGGGCCGTGGCCATCATGGGCCGGCCCATGGAGGAGCTGCTGGGCAGGCGGCTGGAGGAGCTCTTTGCCGACTGGCCCATTGCCTCCCTTGCCGGGGGCCGGGAGGTCCTGTCGGTGGGCTACGAGTTCTGCCATGAAGACGGCAGGCGGGTGCCGGTGGAGATCAGCAGCTCCCTGCTCCGGGATACTGACGATGCGGTCCTGGGTGCTGTCCTGATCCTGCGTGACCTGCGCGAGATCAAGGCCATGGAAGAGCAACTCGAACGGTCGCGGCGGCTGGCATCCCTGGGCCGGATGGCGGCGGGAATCGCCCACGAGATCCGCAATCCCCTGGGCACGCTGCGCGGCTTTGCCCAGTACTTCGGCTCCAGGCCCGGTGACGAGGCAGGGCGGGAGTATGCCGAGCTGATGATCGGCGAGGTGGACCGGCTCAATGCCTCGATCTCGGCCCTGCTCCAGTTCTCCCGTCCCCGGGAGCCGGAACTGCAGCCGGTGCGGCTGGGCGAGCTGTTCGAGAAGACCGCCAGGCTCCTGGAGCATGACTTTACCAGCAACACCGTCACGCTGCGGCTGCAAAGCTCGTGCGACGAGCCGGTCGGCGCGGACCCGGACCTGCTCCTGCAGGTGCTCCTGAACCTCCTGAAAAACGCGGTCAGCGCCTCCTCCCCCGGCTCGGAGATCACTCTCTCCTGCCGCCGGGACAGGGAAGAGGTCCGCATCAGCGTGGCCGACAGCGGCAGGGGCATGAGCAGGGAAGAGCGGGAGCAGATGTTTGACCCCTTCTTCTCGACCCGCAAGTCGGGAACCGGTCTTGGCCTGGCCGTCAGCCACCAGATAGTGGAACAGCACGGTGGCTTTTTCGAGGTGGAGTCGCGGCCGGGCGAGGGCACCACCATCACCGTGGTCCTGCCGGTTGACGGCCGCAGGAAGATGACGAACGGCACTACATAAAAGGACAGGGAATGAAAACAATACTTCTGGTCGACGATGACCGGGCCCACCGCACCATGCTCAAGGTCAACCTGCAGGGCGCCGGCTATGCAATAGTGGAGGCAGAGGACGGTGACCAGGTCCTGGACGCCCTGGCGGCGGACCAGGTGGACCTGGTCCTGCTCGACCTGAAGATGCGGCGCATGGGCGGCATCGAGACCCTGGAGATGCTGCGGCAGCATGGCCGGGTGGAGCCGGTTATCGTCATCACGGCCTTCTCATCGGTGGAGAGCGCGGTGGAGGCCATGAAACACGGCGCTGTGGACTATGTCACCAAGCCGGTGGACATCGAGGCCCTGAAACTGACCATTGACAGGGCCCTGGACGTGGAGGCCCTGCGCGAGGAGAACGCCACCCTCAGGCAGCGGCTGGGCGAGCAGTTCGATTTCGGCAATATCATCGGCCGCAGCCCGGCCATGCAGAAGGTCTTCGAGACCCTCGCCCTGGTGGCTCCCAGTGACGCCACGGTCCTCATCACCGGCGAGTCGGGCACCGGCAAGGAACTGATCGCCAATGCCATCCACCAGAACTCCGGGCGGAGCACGGGACCGTTCATCAAGGTCAACTGCGCCGCCCTGCATGAAAATCTCCTGGAAAGCGAACTCTTTGGCCACGAGAAGGGTTCGTTCACCGGCGCGGACCGGCAGCGCAAGGGCCGCTTCGAGCTGGCCAGCGGCGGCACCCTTTTCCTTGACGAGATCGGCGACATGTCCCTGCAGACCCAGGCCAAGATCCTGCGCGTCCTGCAGGAGGGCGAGCTGGAGAGGCTCGGCGGCAGCGAGACCGTCAAGGTGGACGTGCGCATCATCGCTGCCACCCACAAGGACCTGGACCGGATGGTGGAGGAGGGAAGCTTCCGGCAGGACCTTTTTTTTCGCCTCAGCGTGGTGCCGGTGGAACTGCCGCCGCTGAGAAAACGCAGCGAGGACATTCCCCTGCTGGCCGATTTTTTCCTGAAACGCTACTCCAGGAAAAACAAGAAGGATATCAAGGGATTCCATCCCCAGGCCCTGATGCTCCTGGCCCGTTACTCCTGGCCGGGCAATATCCGGGAACTGGAGAACTCCATCGAACGGGCGGTCATCCTCTGCCTGGGGGAACAGATCACGCCCAGGGAGTTGCCGCCGCAGATGGTGCCTGATGATTTCTCCCCGGCAGCGGCGGCGCCCGCGTTATCCTCCGGCAGCCTGACCCTGAAAGACGTGGAGCGCGAGGCCATCCGCGCCACCCTGGAACAGACCGGCGGCAACAGGTCCAGGGCCGCGAAACTCCTCGGCATTGCCCGCCAGACCCTGCTCAACAAGATCAAGGAGTATGACCTCTGAAATAATAACCTTGCCCATCTGGCACCGCCTCCTGTATATTGTGGTACCTTTCCGCAGGTTAGCAAAACGGCCTGTCGTCAGGCCGTTATCCATATTTTTCAATGGACTCAGGAGGTCATATGAAAAAAGTACTCATTGCGGCGGCAGGGGCCACGTTCCTGCTCGGCATGGCTGCCGGGGCAGGCGCGTCCTCGTTCACCACCTTTCACAACGTGCACCTGGGCGGGGAAAAGGGGGATTTCAAGCTCACCTGTTTCAATTGCCACGGTACCGGTGGCATGGGCATGCGACCAAGCCCCAAGGCCTGCGAGCCCTGTCACAGTCCCGATGGCGCCATCGACGGCGTCTATGATCCCGTGGTCGGCGCCTGGGCCAACAGGCCCGGCCATGGCGACACCTCGTCCGGCAGCAGTGGCGGCAGGTTTCCCTTTGCCAGGATGGGCTGGTCGTCCGGTTCCTCGGGTTCGAGCATCTACAACGCCGACGGCTCCCTCAAGCCCGGCAAGGAGCTGTGGTGCCTGGGGTGCCACGATGACGGCCATTCCACGGTCCGGGGCGTTGCCGCGCCAAATGTTGCCGGCAAGACCCTGGTCGGTGACTGGGAGAGCCCGGCCGGCGTCGTGGAGAGCGATGTCCAGGGCGCGGAAAACCTGATCGATGGCGACATCGACACCGGCAATCCGTTCACCACCGCATCTGACCTGGTCTTTGATCTCGGCACGACCAGGACGATCAGCCATATCCGGTTGTACACGGTTCTCGACTCCCAGGTACTGGTTGAGGTGTACGGGAGCACGGACCAGGCCTCCTGGACCCGGATCCTCTATGGTCGCTCGACCATGTTCGCCAGGCCATCCTGGGAAGTCGGTCCCAAAACAGGGTGGAATGAGTACCGGCTCGACAAGTTCATGCCGATTCGCTATGTCAAGCTGGTCTTCCTGCGTCCCTCCTCGCTGGTGGTGGATTCGCTGCGGGAGTTCCAGGTCAGGAGCAACCTGAGCTATGGCTACCTTGTCAATGGCCACAAGATTACCTGTGACAACTGCCACGATACGCAGCACCTGCACATCGACGGTATCGCCAGGACCTACAGGGCCGACCTGAACAACTATACTGTGGGCTATCGGCTGAAAGACGTGCAGGTCGGCTCGGAGACCGTACCTGCCATGGAGGTCCCCCGCGTGGGGAAGGACAACGGCGAACATCCGAGGACTGACAACGATTTCGCTCTCTGCTTCAAGTGCCATGACCGGTACAAGTTACTCGGTGACGCCTACGGAGACGGCGAGTTCTTCCAGTATCCCCTGCAGACAAACTTTCGTAATGACGACCATGTTGATGCCAATGGCAATGTCGTCAACGAACATCTTCGTCACTTGCGGGGCAGGGGACCGGACGGCAATGACCCGGTCTGGGATTCCGACTGGGACGGCACTCCTGATTCATCGCCGAGCTGCACGGCCTGTCATAATGTCCATGGCTCACCCAATCCCCTCATGCTCAGGCACGGCGAACTGACCTCCACGCCCGGCACGGTGGACAAGGTGCCCATGTTCAACTTCCAGTTCAAGGGAGCCGGCGGCAGGGTCAATCCGGACCTGCAGAACGTCATGGATTCCACGGGCGGAGAGACCCAGTTCTTCAAGGGCGGGCCGGGAACGATCGAAAAGAATCACACCTGCAAGATGTGCCACGGCGACAGGGTGTCCTATCGCAGGGCACCGGTCTTCATTGCAAAACCGGATACGCCGTAAACGCTGCAGACAGAAAAAAGAGAGCCCGCGGCAAGTACGCCGCGGGCTCTTTTGTGGCCGGCTGATCTGAAAAGTCTACCGTCTGCCGCCACCGCCACCGCCGCCGCCACCGCCGTGGCCGCCGGAACCGCCGTCACCCATGCCGCCGCCGGCTCCACCGCCACCGTGGCCTCCCGAGCCGCCGTCTCCCATGCCTCCGCCGCCATGGCCACCGCCATGGCCGCCGCTGGAGCTACCACCGCCCATGCCGCCACCCATGCCACCACCGGCGCCGCCATGGCCGCTGCCGCCGGAGGAGCCGCCGGGACCACTGCCGCCGTGGCCGCCGCCTTCACTGCCCGAGGGACCGCCACCGTGTCCGTCACCCCGGCCCGACATACCAACGGCGCCACCCATCATCCCGCCATGGCCGCCACCCTGCATGCCGTTGCTCATGCCGGATCCCATGCCAGCGCCATGCCCGCCTGACCACCCTGTTTCCATGTCGCGGGCCGTTGCCTCGGCCATCTCGTCGGGATCAATGCCCCGGTGCATGCCCCTGGCCCTGCCACGGTTCTGTGACGTCATCCCCTGGTCCCGGCCGCGCCGATCATGCCCCATGCCAAGCTCTCCGGGATGAACTCCCAGCTCGGCGGCGATCTGGCCCCAGCCCATGCCGTTTTCCCGCATCTTCGCGATGTCGTCGGTCATGACGCCGGTCATCTCTGACAACTGCTGCGTGTACTGCTGCTGCGCCCTTTCCAGGGCGCTGCGGGCCGCCGTGATCCTGGCCTGGTTCCCCGTGGCCAGGGCCTGCTGCATGCGCTGTTCCGCCGCATCGACCTGGTGCAGGGAGTTCTGCAGGGCAGTGCTGGTCTGCATGGCCGCCCGTTCGGCCAGGTTGGCGGCACGCTCCGCCTGGACCGGGCTGGTAAAGGCGGGCTGCTCGGTCACGGTGTCATCCGGGGAGGCGGCCAGGGCCGGTGTGACGGCCATGGTTCCGGCCAGGATGGCCAGGGCCAGTTGTCGTGCATACTGTTTTGTTTTCATATCCTTTTCTCCATGCTGCTGATGTTGGTACCGGTTGCGGGTGCGCTGAAAAGGAGCAACCCGCTCTTCAGTTCATACTGTGTTCCCGAGGAAGAGTGTACCTTCTCGGGCTGGCCGAACCAGGAGACGCTGACCCTCTTTCCCTTGAGTTGCCTGGCAAAGAGTGCCTGCAGACGGATGGCCGTTTTCCTTGCCCCTGCCGGGTCGCCGGCCCGGAAGAGAACCAGGTTCAGGGGCCCGGAAGGGGTCCTGGCGATCTCGCCGGCCAGCAACCGGATCTCCTGGTCGCGGGCCTGTGCGTCACTGCCCAGGAGCGCTGCCTGGTGGAAGATGATCTTCCGCGGGCCGATGCGGCCGGCGCGATAGGAGAAGTCACCGAGATTGTTGAGATGCGCCACGGCCCTGAAGGCCCAGCGGCCGGTCCGGTAGGTGGCCAGGAATTTTTTCCAGGCCCGGGCCTCGGCCCTGCGCCTGCCCTGGAGGTGAAAGACCAGGCCGCGGTTGTACAGGGCCTCCCGGTTCGCCGGCGCAAGCCGCAGGACCCTGTCATACAGGGCCAGGGCCCTGTCGAGCTCGCCGCTCTGCAGCAGGTTGTGGCCCAGGTTGACCAGGGCAGGCAGGTAGTCCGGCCGCATGCTGATGACCTGGTTGTAGCTGCTGCGCTCCTTGTCCCGCTGGCCGGCAAGGCCGTAGGCCACGCCCTGCCAGAACTCGTAGCTGGTCTCGCCCGGGGCCAGCAGCGCCGCCCTGGACAGGTACCTGGCGGCCCGGGCCGGATCACCGGCGGCCAGCAGGGCACGGCCGATGAAATAGTTGGCCCGGTCATCCGCGACCGTCTGCGGCAGGGTCGGCTGCTGCCCGCCGCTGAAGAGCGGGCTTTTGCCTGCCAGGATGCCGAGGGCGAAAAAGAGGGTGCAGGCAAACCCCATGGCCGCCAGGCGCAGGGGGTGGATGCGGACGACCAGTGGCGCGGAAAACAGGTCTGCCAGTCTCTGCAGGCGGGTGCGCTCTTTTGCCCGCACGGCCCGCATGATCCGGCCGTGCAGTTCGGGCGGCGGTTCACGTTCTGGGATTTTTTTCAGAAGATCGATCAGTTCGTCGTGTTTCATCGTCTCCCTGCTCCTTGGCGGCGTCCGGCCCGGGGGGTTGCAGGGCCCATGTCATGATTCGTTTTCGGCCACCATGGCCTGCAGCTGTTGCAATCCCCTGGAGATCCGCATCTTGACCGCACTCTCCGAGCAGTCGAAGATGGCGGCAATCTCCTTTACCGGTCGTTCCTGCCGGTACCGGAGCAGCAGGATCTCCCTGGTCCGGACCGGTAACCGGTCCAGCAGGATCTCCAGCAGCTCCAGTTGCTGTTGTTTCTCCAGTTTTTCCTCCTGGCCGGAGACATGTGCGGGAGGATCGCCCTCGAGGCGCATCTGTTGTTCATTCCGGATGCGCCTGCCGTTCTTCCGGTACCAGTCGCCGGCCCGGTTGCTGGCCAGGGCATAGAGCCAGGAGAAGAAGCTGTGCCCGGCCCGGTACTGGTCCAGTTTTTCATAGGCGCGGAGAAAGACCTCCTGGGTGAGATCCGCCGCCTCCTCCCCGGAACGGGTATACCTGTACATCAGGTTGTAGACCGGCCGCTGGTAGCGCTGCACCAGGAGGGAAAAACTCTCGCTGCTGCCCGCAAGTACCCGGCTGACAAGCTCTTCGTCGCTGAGATCCATGATGTTCGTCGATTCCAGGCCCTGCCATACGATGGCCGGAGGCCGGGTACCCTCCTCTGTTCGCCCTGGCAGGCCCTGGTGGCATGGTCCCGGTCACCTGCGGTGTCGTGGCCGGTGTCCTCGAGCGGACGGATTCCGAATTCCCTTGTTTACCCTGATATACGTCGGCAGACCCGGAACGTCACATGACAGGAGAAAAAAATATCCAGGGATCGCCGGATGGGGCCGGAACGGCGCATGGCAGGACCCCGGGCCTCCCTGGCAGGGACCCGGGGCAGGATGAATGGGGGCTATTTCCAGCCAGTGAGAAAGAAGCGGACCGATTCCCCGGATTTCTGCCGCTTGCCGTCCACGGTGAAGACCTCGCTGCGGTCAAACCAGGAGATCCTGATCTTCCGGCCCTGCAGGCGGGGAAACTTCTTCTGCAGGTATTTCTTCACGCTTGCGGCCCGTTTTTTTGCCAGTTCCCGGTCGTTCTTCTGAAAGACGACCACCTGCAGGGTCCCCTTTTTCATGTTGGATGCCGTGGCGCCCACCAGGTCCAGGGCCGGGTAGGAATAGGGATCCAGCTCGGCGGTAAAGGGCCTGAACCATATCTTGGTCAGGGTGAGGGTCCGGCGGCCGAGATAATGGTTGCGATAGGAAAAGTCACCGATGCGGTTCAGGTGGTTGGTGGCCCGGATGGCCAGTGATCCGGAGGGATAGCGGTCAAGGTACTGCAGCCAGCCGATTTTTTCCTCCGGCGTTCGGCCCAGGACCTTCATGATCAGGGCCCGGTTGTAGAGGGCTGTCGGGCTGTCGGGCCAGATCTTGAGCGCCTTCCGGTAGAGGGCCAGGGCCCGGCTGTACCGGCCGCGCTTGAGCTCGGCATTGCCCAGGTAGATCAGGGACTGCAGGTGTTTCGGGTTCAGGGCCAGGGCCTGTTCATATTGCCTTCGTTCCGCCTTGCTCCTGCCGGTGGCGCCCAGGGCCATGCCGAGCCAGAAGTGGTAGTCGGGGTTGTCCGGCTCCAGGCGGACCGCCTTTTCCAGCCAGGGCAGGGCCTGTTTCGCCCTGTTCTCCGCGAGCAGGAAGCGGCCCAGGTAGTAGTTGTTGCCGGCACTGTCGGGGCGTTCGCGGACGCTCTGCCGGAAACTTGCCTCGCCGGCACGGTAGTCGCCGGTCATCAGGTAGTGATCGCCACGGATGGTGGAGCCGATATCGGTCATGCCGCAGCCGCTCAGAAGAAAGATTCCCGTGACAAGGAGCAGGCCATAGCCTGCCATGGATGGTTTCACTGTCTTGTCCTCCTGGAGAGATCATGCCTGGATCCTGCACCTGGCCGGTTGCCGGCAAAGCGGGGCATCGGGGACACAAGAGGCGTAAAAAACACTTCCATCCCCCTTGACGGCGCAGCAGGCGTGGAGAGCAGGATCCAGGTCGTTATGGTTCAGTGGTACTGTCGGCAGCCCGGTCTGCCGGGTTTCTGTCACCTGGTTGCCGGTGGTATCTTCCTGTTCAGCAGCTTTTCCAGCTTGGCCATCATCTGCTTGCGGATATCGAGCATCTTGCTTTCGATCCTGGCCAGGTCGGCAGGGGTGGCCTTGGGATCGCGCATGGTCTCCATGTAGGTGAAGCGGAGCTCCAGCATCTGCCGGCGCAGGTCCCTGGTGGCGTCAAGGAACTGCTGCTGCTGGTCCGGTGTCATGATGCTCATCATGAAGCCGCCCATCATGCCCATGCAGCCACGATTCCACTGTTCCGACCGCCAGTCGGTCCCGTTACCATCCATCATGCCCATGCCTGTCATGCCCATGCCCATACCGCCTCCCATCATCATATTGGCGTGCATCTGCTGCCGGGGTGGCGGGGTCGGATGGGTGGCCCTGCCGGTCTGGGCCATGGCCGGGGCGGTGAGCAGGGCGATGGTGAGCAGTGGTGCGATCAGTGCTGTTGTCCTTTTCATGACTATTCCTCCTTTGCAGAAAACAGGGTCCGGGGATCTGCCCGGTTTCCGCCTGCGGCGGGGTCGATGGGGGCCACCCCCCGTTGCCGCTGTTTTCATGGTTTGTTATGCCCGCAGGCATAAAAGGGTATACCCTGGATCCCGCGGGTTGCATGGCGCAGGATGCCAGGGGGTGTGCTGCCCCGCCGGGCGGGGCAACAGGCAGCCGAGCTCGGGGTCAGGCCTGGTTGCCCGTTCCCGTTGCAGGGGCAGGGTCGGTGACCGTTGCGTCCCGGGCAGGGTCTGCCGCGTCCGGGCCGGTGGCGGCACTGCAGTAGGGGCAGAACCGGAAGTCCGCGCCAATGACCCTGTGGCACGCCGGGCAGTGGCGTTTCAGGGCCGTGCCGCAGAAGGGGCAGCGGAGAAAGACTTCTTCCACTGCTCCTCCGCAGGCGGGACATTGTGGTTGAGCGCAACGTTTTCTCCTGGTATAACAATATACAAAGGCTGCGATGCCAAGGATGCAGACCAGGAGGAGCAGCGCAGCCAACCCGCCATAATAGTAAGGGGAGTCATGCCAGCCACTACCCCAGTCGCAGTACATGCTGCTCTCTCAGGCCGGGTTCCCGACCCGGATCTCCCGCTGATGACCATTGCCCTGCTGGCCGCTGTCCACCATCCAGCCGTGCATTCCGTGGTGGCCGCAACCAGAGAGGATCACCGCCAGGGCAAGGAACAGAAGGATCGAGATCAATCGTTTCATATTGTCACCTCCTACGAGAGTTCGGACTTCATCCGTTTGAATTCGTCCTCAGTGATTTCGCCCCGGGCATACCGTTGCTTGAGTGTGTCCAGGGGGCGGGGGTCATGGCCGGATTTTCCGGCAAAAACGGTCTTGAATATCCAGAAGACCAGGTAGATGATCAGGGCCCAGAAGAGCAGGGTGATGACCCAGCCCAGCGGTCCGGGAAAAAAGGCCCCGGGGCCGCATAACCAGCTTCCTCCGTGAAATCCATAGCGCATCATTGTGTGTTCTCCTTGTTGGGTGGAAGGTTTATCCTGTTTCCCTTCAACTTGCACGTTTGATGCCAGCCCTGGCCTTCATCTTCCGCCGGCATGGCCCTGCCATAACGCGCCGGGTATATATCACCGTGCGTTCCCCTGTTCCCGATGGCAGGATGTGGCCGGGACGCCCGAGCTTACGCGGGCGAGGGCGTCTGCCCCGGTCCCTCTCCGCGGGTGATCGTCACTGTGCGGAAACGGCGTGGCCACGACGACCTGTGCCATGCCGGGCATGGAGACGGGCGCGGGGGGAAGGAGGTCGCCATACCTTGGCTGTCCATAAAGTAGACACTATGGCGGTCTTGAAAGGGACAGGTGTCCTGTTCCTGGACGGTCGGATCTCCGGCCGGGTATCTTCGGACCATCCCCAAGGGTGGAGTCTGCATCATCGCTTCAGGCTGTGTCGTCTGGCCGGAATGGTTGCCCGGGGAGCGGTTTTCGTCCGGACGGCCGGAGCAGGGGGCATGCCTCGCGGTCACGTTTCCCACCACCAGGCATGCTTCATGCTATGTGGGGGAGACAGAGGGAACATCGTGGTAACACAAGGAGGAGCATGGAGTGATACGGAAACCTGAAAGAACGAGTAACAGAAGTATACCGGTCGCGGTCGTCCTGCTGGCGGCAGCCCTGCTGCTGTCCATGGTGGCCGGGGCCTGGGCCCGGACGCAACCTGCCGCGGACAATGGGCAGTGCGAGGAACTGTCCCTGGACCGGGCCGTGGAGATCGCCATGGCCAAGAATCCCGGCCTCTCCGCCATCCAGGCCCGCTACGAGGCCCTGGCGGCCGTGCCCGACCAGGCCGGTTCCCTGCCCGACCCGGTCCTGTCGCTGGGCGCCCTGAACCTGCCCGTGGACACCTTTGATGCCGGCCAGGAGAACATGACCCAGATGCAGGTGGGGCTGAGCCAGAAGTTCCCGTTTCCCGGCAAGCTGAAGCTGCGCGAAGAGGCGGCCACCTCGCTGGCCGACGCGGCCGCAAGCCAGGTGGACGAGGCCAGGCTGCAGCTCATCAGGAAGGTGAAGAATACCTGGTGGGATATCTACTACCTGGAGCAGACCCTGGGTGTTGTCCGCGACAACCAGGACCTCCTGCGCGCCACGGTCGGCGCTGCCCGCACCAAGTACGCCGTGGGCAAGGGACTGCAGCAGGACGTGCTCCTGGCCCAGCTCGAGCTGTCCAAGCTCCTGGACCGCGAGATCGCCCTGGAGAACAGCCTGAAAAAGAAAAAGGCCGACCTCAATGCCCTCATCGACGCACCATCATCGTTCTGCATCACCCTGCCGGCAAAGGTTGCCACCACTTTGCCGGATGTGGCGCCGGAACAGACCCTGCTCGAGGAGGCCCTCCGGGAACGGCCCGCCCTCCTGGCCCTGGCCAGGGAAAAGGATGCCGCTGTCACGAAGACCGAGCTGGCCCGCAAGGACTATTACCCGGATTTTACCGTCGGCGCTGCCTACGGCTACCGGCAGGATGCGCCGGATGGCAGGGACCGGGCGGATTTTGCGTCGTTCAGGCTCAGTCTCAACCTGCCCATCTGGAGCGCCACCAAGCAGGACCGGGCCGTTGCCCAGCGGACCAGCGAGACCCTGGCCGTGGAACACCGGCTGCGGGACACCAGGGACCAGGTCACGGCGGAAGTGCTGCGCGAACTCAGTGAATACGAATCATCCCGCAGGCAGAGCCGCTTCTACCAGAACGCCATCATTCCGCAGGCCGAGCAGACCGCTGCGGCCATGCTCAAGGGCTACCAGGTCAACAAGGTGGATTTCCTCAACGTGGTCCGGGCCCAGTTGGCCCTCTACAATTACAAGATAACCTACTGGCGCCTGCTGACCGGCGGTTTCAAGGCCCTGGCCGGCCTCGAGGCGGCAACCGGCGTCCAGGTTACCCAGGGAGAAAAGCGATGAAACGAACAATCCATGCCCTGCTGCTGTCTGCCGGGTTGCTGGCCGCGGCCGCGGCCATGCCCACCTTCCTGGTCGGCGGTCTCCCGGTGATCCGGACGGCCACGGCCGGGGAAAAGCCACCACAGGAAAAAAAGAAGCCTCTCTTCTACCGCAGTCCCATGAACCCGGCCGTCACCTCGCCGGTACCGGCCAAGGACGAGATGGGCATGGACTACATCCCGGTCTATGCCGATGATGATACCACGGGCCCCCCGGGTACCGTGAAGATCGACCCGGTCATGGTCCAGAAGATCGGCGTGCGCACGGCCATGGCCATGAGGCGGTCCATGAGTCACGAGGTGCGGACCCCGGCCCGGGTCGCCTTTAACGAGGCGAGCCTGAGCATGGTCCACTCCAAGTTCAGCGGCTGGGCGGAGAAGCTGTTTGTCTCCAAGACCGGCCAGGAGGTGAAAAAGGGACAGCCGCTCTTTTCCATCTATTCCCCGGAGCTGGTCTCCACCCAGGAGGAATATCTCCTGGCCCTGGCCAATGCCAGGATCCTTGCCAGGAGTTCCCTGGCCGAGATCCGGGAGGGGGCGCAGCGCCTGGTGGAGGCGACCAGGAGCCGGCTCGAGTTTTTCGACATTCCCGATGCGGTGATCAACACCCTGGAGAAGACCGGCAAGATCAAGCGGGATATCACCATCCTCTCTCCCTACCAGGGGACAGTTATCCGCATGGGCATCCGGGCCGGCCACTACCTGACCCCCAAGGACGAGCTGTACCGGATCGCGGACCTGTCCACGGTCTGGGTCTATGCCGATGTCTACGAGGATGACCTGCCCTGGATCCGGACCGGCGACAGGGCGACCATGACCGTGACCACCCAGCCCGGAACCTCCTTCAGCGGCACGGTCGACTATATCTATCCCTACGAGGAGGGCGAGACGCGGACCGTCAAGGTGCGGCTGGTCTTCAGGAACAGGGACTTCGGGCTCAGGCCCGGCATGTTTGCCGGCGTCACCATCCACGCATCCAGGCGGGACAACGTGCTGGCCGTCCCCTCCGAGGCCATTGTCCGCTCCGGCACCGAGGCCCTGGTCTTCATCCGCCGCGGCGAGGGACTCTTCGAGCCGCGCAAGGTGGTCACCGGCCTCGTGGCCGACGGCTATACCGAGATCGTCAGCGGCCTCAAGGAACACGAGACCGTGGTGACCTCGGCCCAGTTCCTGATCGATTCCGAGTCCAAGCTCAAGGAGGCCACGGCCAAGATGCTGGAGGCCAATGCCGCCGCCGGCAAGCCGGCCATGAAGATGGACATGAACAAGGACGCGAAGGACGCGAAGAATGCGAACAATGCGAAGGACGGCAAGGCGATGAAGGACATGAAGACCGGAACCGGAAAAGACAGGACACCGACCACCAGGTAGGATTGCGCCGTAAGGAGCGAATATTGCAATGATACAGAAGATAATCGACCTCTCGATCCGGGACAGGTTCCTGGTGCTCATCGGCATGGCCCTCATCGCCGTCGCCGGTATCTGGACCCTGAAGAACACGCCCCTGGACGCCATTCCCGACCTGTCCGACGTCCAGGTCATCATCTTCACCGAGTACCCCGGCCAGGCGCCGCAGGTGGTGGAGGACCAGGTGACCTATCCGCTCACCACCGCCATGCTGGCCGTGCCGCGATCTAAGGTGGTGCGGGGGTACTCCTTTTTCGGTCTCTCCTTTGTCTACGTGATCTTCGAGGACGGCACCGACATGTACTGGGCCCGCTCCAGGGTGCTGGAGTCCCTCAACTATGTCTCCTCCCGGCTGCCGCCCGGCGTGACCCCGGCCCTGGGACCCGATGCCACCGGTGTCGGCTGGGTCTACGAGTACGCCCTGGTCGACCGTACCGGCAACCTGGATCTGGCGCAGCTCCGTTCGCTCCAGGACTGGTATTTGCGTTATCCCCTGCAGACCGTGCCCGGCGTGGCCGAGGTGGCCTCCATCGGCGGTTATGTCAAGCAGTACCAGGTCGAGGTGGACCCGGACAAGCTGGCCACCTATAACATCCCCATCCAGCAGGTCCGCCGGGCGATCCAGCGCTCCAACAGTGACGTGGGCGGGCGGCTCATCGAGATGGCCGAGACCGAGTACATGGTGCGCGGCCTGGGCTATATCCGCTCCATCGACGACCTGAAGCAGATTCCCCTCAAAACCGACCGGATGGGCACGCCGATACGACTCGGCGACGTGGCCAACATCCATCTCGGACCGGAGCTGCGGCGCGGGGTCGCCGAGCTCAACGGTCAGGGCGAGGTGGCTGGTGGGGTGATCATCATGCGCTATGGTGACAACGCCCTGGCCACCATCGAGGCGGTGCGCGCCAAGCTGGCAGAGCTGAAAAAGGGACTGCCCAAGGGGGTGGAGATCGTGCCGGTCTATGACCGTGGCAATCTCATCGAGCGGGCCATCGAGAACATCAAGAGCAAGCTGATCGAGGAGTTCATCGTTGTCTCGATTGTCTGCGTGGTCTTCCTGCTCCATTTCCGTTCCGCCCTGGTGGCCATCGCCAGCCTGCCCATGGGCATCCTCATGGCCTTCATCATCATGAAACTGCAGGGCATCAACGCCAACATCATGTCGCTGGGCGGCATCGCCATCGCCATCGGCGCCATGGTGGACGGTGCCATCGTCATGATCGAGAACGGGCACAAGCACCTGGAGGCGGCGGCAAAAAATGGCACCGTCATCGACTCCGCCACCCGCTGGCGGATCATGGGCGATGCGGCCCGGGAGGTGGGACCGGCGCTCTTCTTCTCCCTGCTCATCATCACGGTCTCCTTCCTGCCCATCTTCACGCTCCAGGCCCAGGAGGGGCGGCTGTTTTCACCCCTGGCCTTCACCAAGACCTATGCCATGGCCGCTTCCGCCTTCCTGGCCGTGACCCTGGTGCCGGTCCTGATGGGGTACTTCATCCGCGGCAAGATCATTGCCGAGGCGAAAAATCCCATCAACCGGATGCTGATCTTTGTCCACAGCCCCATCCTGCGCCTGTTTATCAAGCTGCGCTGGCTGGTCCTGCTCGGCGCCGTCGCCCTGGTGGCCGCGACCTGGTACCCCCTGTCGCGGCTTGGTTCCGAGTTCATGCCGCCGCTGGACGAGGGCGATATCCTCTACATGCCGTCCACCTTCCCCGGCATCTCCATCACCAAGGCCAAGGAGATCCTGCAGCAGACCGACAAGATCATCAAGACCTTTCCCGAGGTGCAGTCCGTGTTCGGCAAGGTGGGACGGGCCGAGACCGCCACCGACCCGGCGCCCCTGTCCATGATCGAGACCACCATCCGGCTGAAACCCCGGGACCAGTGGCCTGATCCCTCCAAGACCACCAGCGACCTGATGAAGGAGATGGACAAGGAACTGCGCATGCCCGGCCTGGCCAACGCCTGGACCATGCCCATCAAGACGCGGATCGACATGCTGTCCACGGGCATCAAGACGCCCATCGGCATCAAGGTCAGCGGTCCGGACCTGAAAACGCTGCAGCGCCTTTCCCTGGACATCGAAAACATCATGAAGACCCTGCCCGGCACGATCTCGGCCTACGGTGACCGGGCCGTGGGTGGCTACTACCTCGATATCCGGGTCAACCGGAAGGAGGCGGCCCGCTACGGGCTGACGGTGGACGATGTCCAGGATGTCATCATGTCGGCCATCGGCGGCATGAACGTCTCCGAGACCATCGAGGGTCTTGAGCGTTATCCCATCAATGTCCGTTATCCCCGTGACCTGCGGGATTCGCCGCAGAGCATCGGCCGGGCCCTGGTGCCCACGCCGGCCGGGGCGCAGATACCGCTCAACCAGGTGGCCGATATCCGTCTTGCCCGGGGCGCGCCAGTGATCAAGAGCGAAAACGCGCGGCCCAATGCCTGGATCTATGTCGATATCTCCAGCTCGGACATCGGCGGCTATGTGGCCCGGGCCAAGAAGAAGATCGCCAGCGAGCTCAAGCTGCCGGCCGGCTACACCCTCTCCTGGTCCGGCCAGTTCGAGTACATGCAGCGGGCCAGAGAGCGGCTGCGCCTGGTGGTGCCCCTGACACTGGTGGCGATCTTCCTGCTGCTCTATTTCAATTTCCGCAACCTGGCAGAGCCGGTTATCGTCATGCTCTCCATTCCCTTTGCCCTGGTGGGCGGGATCTGGCTGATCTGGTTCTCCGGCTTCAACCTGTCGGTGGCCATCGTGGTGGGCTTCATCGCCCTGGCAGGGGTCTCGTCCGAGATCGGTGTGCTTGTGCTCACCTTCATCGACCATGAGCTGGAAAAGAAGCACCGGGAGGTCGGCGGGCGCAGCCTGAACAGCAGAGAGATCATGGAGGCGGTCCATACCGGCACCTCGGAGCGTGTTCGGCCCATCGCCATGACCGCCACCGCCACCATTGCCGGCCTGCTGCCCATCATGTACGGCACCGGTACCGGCTCACAGGTCATGCGGCGGATCGCCGCCCCCATGGTGGGGGGCATGGTCACGGCCACCATCCTCAGCCTGCTCGTCATTCCGATTATCTACGGCATGTATCTCCAGTTCCGGGAACGTCGGCTCAGCAGGAAGCAGAAACAGGTTTCCTGACAACCTGCGTTTCCCTCTCACCCTGCCCGGTCGGCTGTGCTGACCGGGCTTTTTTTCTCCGGAAATGGCGGCCGGGAGCGCAGGGGACCGCGATCTGAAACCCTGGTCCAGACGTCTGCGCCCTTGCTGCCTCGCATCTCCGGCAATATTGCCAGTTGCAGAATTCAGGTTGCTCTTGTTGCACCGCTCTGCGGTGCAACACCTCACAGGCGCTCTGCGCCACAAGGGCAACCTGCCTCCGGGTTTTTCCCGGACCCCTGGCCGCCACCCCGACCCCGCGACACCGCCCTGCGGCGCCGGGTACGGGCTGCTGTCTTGAAATGAGACGGTCCGGGGCGGGAGATATTTTCCGCTGTCCTGTTTTTGGATACCCCTGCCATGCCACCCTGGGGGCAATCCCTGGTAAGGGTTTATTTTTTCTTTCATCCTACAGTGTTATGTATGCGTTGATGTTTTGTTTCATCCTGGCACGGTCCATGAAATGTGACAGGTAAAGACCACAAAGTGACATGAAACATCCAACCTTCGAGGAAGAGATCATGAAAGCAGCAATGACCCGTGTACGTGAGAAGACAGCACCCCGCGATGCCTCGGTAATGGACATCGCCATCCTGACCGGCCTGGCCACGGTGGGGGCCGGCGGTATCCTGATCGGCCTCTGGGGCATTGTTGCCCTGTTCGCCGGCATGGTGGCCAGCGGCGGCCCCTTTGCCCTGCTCACCGACTTTGTCCGTGCCGTGACAGGGATGTAGGAAAAGGGAACCGTCCGGTGGAGGGAGCCATGAATACCTTGTTTCAGTTTCATGAAGAGACCGTTCTGATGCAGCAGAGAGAAGACGAGCAGGACGAGGGCGGCACCATCGGTGAAACCATTGCCATGGTGCTCCTGTTCCTGCTGGTGGCTGTTGGCATACTGCTGGGCCTGTGGAGCGCCATCGCCCTCTATACCGGCGCGGTGGATACCGGCGGGCCCATCGGTACCCTGGTCAGCCTGTTCAGGGATCTCCTGAGCTGACGATCTTTTTTTACCCTTCAGCCTTGACCATGGTCCATGGTCCAATGTGTAGAGTATACCACAGAAGAGGACATCACCAGGGAGACGACATGGAAACACTCACCATTGGCAAGTTGGCGAAACGGGTCGGAGTCTCCACCGACACCATCCGTTTTTATGAACGGTGCGGTCTGATCGAGACCGCGGCCAGGAGCGAGTCCAACTATCGGCTCTACAGCGAGGATGACGCCCTCCGTCTCCGTTTCATCAGGCGGGCAAAATCGCTGGGCTTCACCCTGGCCGAGATAGGGGAACTGCTGGTGCTGAGCAGTGATCCCGCCGCCACCAAGGCGGATATCAAGGCCCGGGCAACAAAGAAGATCGACAAGATCAGGCATCGGATCAGGGATCTCACCAGGATCCAGGCCGGCCTGGAACAGTTGGTCGCACAATGCGACGGTCACGGCTCGGTGGACGACTGTCCGATCCTGGAGGCCCTGAGCGGCGAGCACGCGCAGCACAACCGCAGCAACCATTGAAACCGCAATTCTGCGATTGGCAATATCGCCGGAGATGCGAGGCATCAAGGGCGCGGATGGAGAGAGGTTCATGCCCGCGCAGCGGGCTCGACCAACAATGAAAATGGGCAACAGCCCCTGGTGACACCGCGGAGCGCTGTCACGAGGTCGAGGTGGCACCCGCAGTCCGATTGATCCGCCCCCTGTTACCCGATGCTTCGGAAGGTGTCACTACTGCCGGAAGGAGGTTGCCATGACACACGTTCATCATCATCACAGAGACGGTACAGAGCATCACCAGGGCAGGTATGTTGATCCTGTCTGCGGAATGCGTACCGATGACGCCACCGCCTTCCAGGCCTACCAGGACGGCGACACCACCCGCTATTTCTGTTCCGACCACTGCCTGGCCAGGTTTCGCGATAACCCGGAAGCCTTTACCGGCCACGGCGGCCATGGGCAGCAGGGGGATGCCCGGCCCGCCGGCACGGTCTATACCTGTCCCATGCATCCCGAGATCCGGCAGCCCGGCCCCGGTTCCTGCCCGAAATGCGGCATGGCCCTGGAACCGGCGGCGCCGGTGGCACAGGCCACCAGGACGGAGTACACCTGTCCCATGCACCCGGAGATCGTCCGTGACCGGCCGGGAACCTGTCCGAAGTGCGGCATGGCCCTGGAACCGAAGACCATTGTCCTGGAGGACGGGGAAGGCAACCCGGAGTACGAGGACATGCGCCGGCGGTTTATCTTTGGCGCCATTCTCACCATTCCGCTTGTCATCATCGCCATGCGCACCATGGTTCCCGGCGGCTCCCTGCTCGACGAGCTCGTCTCGCCGCGGGTCCTGGCCTGGGTCGAGCTCATCCTGGGCACGCCGGTGGTCCTGTGGGCCGGCTGGCCCTTTTACGAGCGGGGTGTGCAGTCGGTGCGCAACCGCAGTCTCAACATGTTCACCCTGATTGGCCTCGGTGTTTCCGTGGCCTATGTCTACAGCCTGGTGGCGGTCCTGTTCCCGGGCATCTTTCCGGCCACCATGCGGGGACCGGACGGATCGGTCGGTGTCTACTTCGAGGCCGCGGCGGTCATCGTCACCCTGATCCTGCTCGGCCAGGTCCTGGAGCTGCGGGCCCGCAGCCAGACCGGCGCTGCCATCAAGGCCCTGCTCGGCCTGGCGCCGAAGACGGCGCGCAAGATCAACCCTGACGGCACGGAAGAGGACATTGCCCTGGAAAACGTGCGCGTGGATGATATCCTGCGGGTCCGTCCGGGCGAGAAGGTGCCGGTGGACGGCGTGGTCATCGACGGCACCAGCGCGGTGGACGAATCCATGATCTCGGGTGAGCCCCTGCCGGTGAAGAAGGAGGTGGGCGACCATGTGATCGGCGCCACTGTCAATACCACCGGCGGCCTGACCATCCGGGCGGAGAAGGTGGGCAGCGAGACCCTGCTGGCCAGGATCGTGCAGATGGTGGCCGAGGCCCAGCGTTCCAGGGCCCCGATCCAGAAGCTGGCCGACCAGGTCGCGGGCTGGTTCGTGCCCGTGGTCATCGGTATTGCCCTGCTCGCCTTCGGGATCTGGCTCTCCTTTGGTCCCGAGCCACGCCTGGCCCATGCCCTCATCGTCGGGGTCTCTGTTCTCATCATCGCCTGCCCCTGCGCCCTGGGACTGGCCACGCCCATGTCCATCATGGTGGCCACGGGCAAGGGCGCCACCATGGGCGTCCTGTTCAGGAACGCCGAGGCCATTGAAACCATGCGCCGGATCGACACCCTGCTGGTGGACAAGACCGGCACCCTGACCCTGGGGCAACCGAGACTGACCGGCGTGGTGCCGGCGGACGGCATGGACGAGCAGCGCCTCCTGCGCATGGCGGCGAGCCTGGAGAAGGGCAGTGAGCATCCCCTGGCCGCGGCCATTGTCCAGGGTGCCGGTGAAAAGGGCGTGCAACTGGTCGAGCCGCGGGATTTCACCTCGGTCACCGGCAAGGGCGTCCGGGGCACGGTCGACGGCCACCAGGTCCTGCTCGGCAACCTCCGGCTGATGGAGGACGCGGCCATAGAGACCAGCCTGCTCGCCGACCGGGCCGAAGAGATGCGGCACCAGGGCAAGACGGTGATGTTCGTTGCCGCCGACGGTGCCATGGCCGGGCTGGTTGCTGTCTCTGACCCGATCAAGGAGACGACCCCTGCCGCCATCCGGGCCCTGCACGAAGAGGGCCTGCGGGTGGTCATGGTCACCGGCGACAACCGGGCAACGGCCGAGGCCGTGGCCGCACAACTGGACATCGACGAGGTCGTGGCCGGTGTTTTGCCGGACGAGAAGGCAAATGTAGTGAAAAAATATCAGGATGACGGTAGGATGGTGGCAATGGCAGGAGACGGCATCAACGATGCCCCGGCCCTGGCCCAGGCCCACGTGGGCATTGCCATGGGAACCGGCACCGATGTGGCCATGGAATCCGCCGGCGTGACCCTGGTCAAGGGCGACCTGACCGGTATTGTCCGGGCGCGGAAACTCTCGCGCGCCACCATGGCCAATATCCGGCAGAACCTGTTCTTTGCCTTTGTCTACAACTCGCTGGGTGTGCCCGTGGCCGCCGGGGTCCTGTATCCCTTCTCAGGCATCCTGCTCAGTCCGGTCATCGCGGCGGCGGCCATGAGCCTGAGTTCGGTCTCGGTGGTGGTCAATGCCCTGCGGTTGCGTAGCCTGCGGATCGACCGATGACCCTTATCCCGGTGACTCCGGACCAGGTATCTCGCCCATGAAAAGGAACTATCTCTCTGATCACAGCACGGCCCGGGACTCCTGCCAGAACCTCCGCGACCTGCTGCTCACCTTCCATGATGTTACCAAGCTGATCAATTCCGAGCTTGACAAGGAACAGCTTATTAACACCATCCTGGCCATGGTGACCCGGGTCATGGGCGCTGACAACGCCCTGCTGCTCCACAACGACGGTGACACCGGCCGGATGCAGCAGGTCTCCACCGTGGGCACCTGGCCACTGGATGTCAGCCTGTTTTCCAGTATCCACCTTGAGCACGCCGCCCACTGCCTGGTGCAGCACGAAGGCTTCATCCGTCCGGAGGAGCTCCTGCCCGGCGAGGTCTTCCGGTCCCTGGCCCCCGGGGAGCAGTCCTTTCTGCAGACCGTGCTCAGTGCGCCCATGGAGACCAAGGGCAGGGTGACCGGCATGATCTTCATCGCCGCGCCCGAGCGGCAGTACGAGAAGATCGAGCTGGAGGTCTTCTGCGCCCTGGCCAGCCAGGCGGCCATTGCCCTGGAGAACGCCGCCCTGCACGAACGGCTGCGCCGGAAACTGGTCATGACCAGGGAGGAACTCCGCCATACCCAGGCCGAGCTGATCCGGTCTGAGAAGATCTCCTCCATCGTCGAGATGGCCATGGGCGTGGCGCACAGCATCCGCAACCCGGTGATGAGCATGGGCGGCCTGGCGCGGCAGCTGGCCAGGGATCTGCAGGGCAATCCCAGGGTCGAGAAAAAGCTGGCGTTCATCATCCAGGGAACGGACAGGCTGGAGAAGATCGTGGGCGAATTTGCAAAGTTCGCCCGCCAGGACAGCTTCTCTCCCGGCCGCGGCGATATCGTTGCCCTGGCCGCGCAGGCGGTGCGTCATGCCAGGACCATGGAGCGGGCCGCCGGCGTGGAGTTCATCCTGGAGCCGGAACAGGGCGAGCTGCCCTGCTGGCATGACCCGCTCCTTATGCGCCGGGTTTTCGACGAGGTGATCGCCAACAGCCTGGATGCCCTGGCGGGAAAGGGCAGGATCCGGATCAGCATCCAGCCCGAGGGCCAGTTCGTGCGCATTGATATCAGCGATACCGGCCCCGGCATACCAGGGGAGCGGCTTGGCCTGATATTTGATCCCTTTTTCACCAGCAAGACCCACTCCACCGGCCTCGGCCTCACCTACGTGCACCGGATCATCGAGCAGCACGAGGGGACCATCGAGGTGAACACCGCCCCGGGCCAGGGCACGACCTTTACGATCCGCATCCCGGGGGCAGCCCGGCAGGGAGGCGCAAGATGACTTCACCGGCCGGAGGACGCCTGTCCCGGCCCGCTGCTGTCACGGTTGTCCATGCTGCGAGATGATTCCTACAGGCGCGGTATCATTGTCTTCCTGATCGTATTGATCAGCCTGGCCCACTACAGGACCAGGGAGGACCTGCTCTACCTGCATGTCATCTACCGGGAGATGTACTTTCTTCCCGTGGTCCTGGCCGGGTTCTGGTTCGGGCTGCGGGGCGGCCTGCTGGCCTCGCTGGCAGTAACCTGTGCCTACCTGCCCTTTGTCTTCCTGAGCGCGGATCGTTTCACGGGCCACGAGTTTGGCAACCTGCTGGAGATCATGCTCTATTTCGCAGTCGGCCTCCTGGTCGGCCGGATGCGGGACCAGGAGATCCGCCGCCAGGAGCAGCAGCGGCAGATGGCCTCCCTTGCCGCCATGGGCAAGGGGATCTCCTGCATTGCCCATGACATGAAGACCCCGCTCACCGCCATCGGCGGTTTCGCCCGCCAGCTCCGCCGGCGCATCCCCGATGACGACAGTGATGCGGCAAAGAAACTGGAGCTCATCATCGGCCAGGCAGACCGCCTTGAGCTGATGATCATGGACATGCTGGCCTTTGCCCGGCCCCTGCGGCTTGATCGCAGGCGCGGCGATCTCAATGACCTGATCCGGCAGACCGTGGAGGTGGCGGCCGGCCCCGCCTCGGCGGCCGGCATCCGGATCGAGCTCGAGCTGGACGAGCGCCTGCCCTCCATCCTCTTTGACCGCAACCGGCTGCAGCAGGCCCTGCTGAACCTGATCGGCAACGGCGTCGAGGCCTCGGCCGCCGGCTCCAGGGTCGTGGTCCGCAGTGCGCTGCATGCCGGGGAAGACCGGGTCGTGGTCGAGGTGCTGGACCGGGGCAGGGGAGTGGACGAGCAGGAGATGGACAGGATCTGCACGCCGTTCATGACCACGAAAAAGGATGGCACAGGCCTGGGCCTGGCCATTGTCAGCAAGATCGTCCAGGCCCACGGCGGCTCGCTCCGTTACCGGAGAAGAGAGGAGCGCGGTATGTTGTTTGCCGTGGCTCTGCCCTGGCGGGGAGCAGGGGAAGCAGCCCCTGTTGCCGCACCGGCCGCCGGTACCGGCCCGGAGGAGGAGAGAGATGGATGATACCACCCTGCTGCGGGTCGGTTTTTTTGTCGGTATCCTG
>WFUT01000104.1 GCA_015484845.1 Desulfobulbaceae bacterium | reverse complement strand
GTCATAGAAAACACATACATAACCACCTGATACAAAAGAAGAAAATAGGGATACCCTTGGAAGACTTGACCTGATGAAGAAGGGATTGAGACATCTACAAGCACCATCCACCTCTTAAAAACAATAGCTGCACTTGGAAGACTTGACCTGATGAAGAAGGGATTGAGACCCCGGAGGACCTTGGTAGATCACAATCATCAATACACCTGTCTTGGAAGACTTGACCTGATGAAGAAGGGATTGAGACAACGACCGCTCACCATCGGCATTCAAAATCTTCGCACTTGGAAGACTTGACCTGATGAAGAAGGGATTGAGACCCGAGAACAAGCACGATGTAGACCGCCATGCTGGCTTGGAAGACTTGACCTGATGAAGAAGGGATTGAGACTTACATCAATAAATGATATTCTGAAATATATTAAAGGCTTGGAAGACTTGACCTGATGAAGAAGGGATCGAGACACCGCGCAGACATGCAGGTCTGCCCCCCACGTTGATTTTAGTATCCCCCGTCTGCACAGGGCGGCGGCTGGCGTTCATGGAACAACAGGAAAGTACGGGAAATCGCCATGCATGTGCATGTCATACAGCACGTTGATTTCGAGGGGCCTGGCCATATCGGCACCTGGATCCGGGAGCAGGGACATGACTGTTCCTTCAGCCATCTCTATCGTGGAGACAGGTTGCCGGCTGTGGAGGACTTTGACCGGCTGGTGGTCATGGGGGGCCCCATGAACATCTATGAACATGACCGCTATCCCTGGCTGGTGGAGGAGAAGGAGTTTCTCGGCCGGGTCATCGGGGCGGGAAAGACGGTGATCGGCATCTGCCTGGGTGCGCAGCTCATTGCCGATGTGCTGGGAGGGCGGGTGGTTGCCGGGCCGGAAAAGGAGATCGGCTGGTTGCCCGTCACCCTGACCCGCGAGGGGCGCGAATCCGGCCTGTTCGACGGGCTGCCCGACCGGTTCACCGCGTTCCACTGGCACGGTGACACCTTTTCCATCCCGGCGGGCGCGGTGCGGCTGGCCGAGAGCGAGGGATGCGCCAACCAGGGGTTTCTCTACGACGGCCGTGTGCTCGGCCTGCAGTTCCACCTGGAATCGACGCCCGAGAGCGTGGCTCTGATTACGGACAGGTGCCGGGACGAGGTGGTGGAGGGCCCCTATATCCAGACGGTGGAGGCCATGCGCTCGGCGCCGGCCGAGACCTACCGCCAGATCAACCGGGCCACGGAGTCCATCCTCGACCGGCTGCCATGACGGCGCCGCGGATCATCCTCATCGCCGCCATGGCCGCCAACCGGGTCATTGGCCGGGACAACGCCATTCCCTGGCGTCTGCCCGGCGACCTGGCCCGCTTCAAACAGACCACCATGGGACATCCCATCATCATGGGCCGCAGGACCTTCGAGTCCATCGGCCGCGCCCTGCCCGGCCGCCGCAACATCGTACTCACCCGCAGGCGCGGCTTCACCGCCCCCGGCTGCGAGGTGGTCCACTCCCTGGACGAGGCCCTGGCTGCCTGCCGGAACGAGGAAAAGGCCTTTATCATCGGTGGCGAGCAGCTCTACCGGGACGCCCTGCCCCTGGCCGACGAGATCATCCTCACCGTGCTCGACCAGGAGGTGGACGGCGACACCTTTTTCCCCGAGGTGCCCGAGACCATGTTCCGCCTGGCCGGTTCGAAACCGGTGCCAGGCACGCCTGCCTGCACCATCCGCACCTTTTGCAAGCGATCCTGATCCCACCCCGCAACAGCCACAACGTGGCTAATCCCCTGCCACCCTCCACGGACAGCAACCTTGGCCGGTGGCCGGATTCCCGGAATAGTTCATCCTTAACAGGAAAAGTTTTCATTTTCCTTGACAGCGGGCCGCCTTCGGAATACATTTTTTCAATGAAAAATACCGGCCAGATAGGCCCAGCCTATCCATGCCACTGTTTTTCACCCCAAAAACCTTCACCAAGGAGGCCCCTTTATGAAGAGCAAGGATCTCAAGAAACTCCTTGCCGGCATGGGCATAGCCGGCCTGATCGGCGCCGGCGGTATGGCCGTGCCCGGCGCCCATGCGGCAGGCAGCGGTTGAACGGCAATGCCCGGTGCAGGTAGCACCGAACATGCCGCGCAGGCAGCATCAGGCGGAAGCTGAGCCGGCACCAAGGACAGCACCGTGAGTGCTGTGAAGGACCAGGCTGAGCAGACCCTCGAAAGCGCCAAGAAAGAGGTGGAACAGACTGCCAAGGACAAGGCCAACGAGGCCATTGACAAGGCGGCCGACGAGATGAAGAAAAAAGTCGGAGGCAGTGGCTGAAGCGGGACGAAAAAATAATGGTGCAGGTTGCACCAGATGGAAGTAATTTTGAGAGCCGGTGACCAGGTTGGTTGCCGGCTCTTCTGTTTCGGCCCGGCCAGACGGGCCATGATCCTTCAGACGAGGTGTTCCCTTGCCCAGCCCAGACACCACCCTTGCCGCCCTCTGCCCGGCCTGCTGCCGGCTTGTGCCCGAGCTGGGCCCTGCCGACGCGGCGGACGACATAGCGGCGGTCCTGTCCCGCCACCCGCAGCAGGCGGCACGTTACCCCTTTCTCGCCGACCTGGCTGCCGTGGAACAGGCCATTGCCCGGGCGGCCGGGGCCGCCCTGCCGCACCAGGTGGAGCGGCTGACCATCAACCCGAGCCTGGAGCTGGTGGCCGTGCAGTGGAGCCGGCTGCCGGAACTGGCCCGGGGCGGGGAGGCACGCCCGGAACCATGGCAGGGGTTCGTGCTCATCTACCAGCGGCCCGACAGCGGCGAACTGGTCGTCCGCGAGGCCGGGGGACACGACCTGCTGGCCCTGAAGATCGTCAGCGAAGAGCTGGACCCGGCCGAGGCCGCGCGGCAGGGCGGTGTCACCGTGGGCGAGATCGACCATATCCTGTACGGCGCCGGCCAGCTCGGCCTGCTCCTCGCCCCGCCGCCGCTGCTGGTGCGGGATGCAGATTTTCCCCGCGGCGTCATCACCGATCCGGAGCGGTTCACGGCCCGCGTCTTCACCCTGCAGTGGCACGTCACCCAGGCCTGCGACCTGCACTGCCGCCACTGCTACGACCGCAGCGACCGCACCCCCATGGCCCTGGACCGGGCGATCCGGGTCCTCGACGACCTGCGCGACTTCTGCCAGGCCCACCACGTCATGGGCCAGGTGAGCTTCACCGGCGGCAACCCCCTGCTCTATCCCCACTTCAACGAACTCTACCGCGAGGCAGCGGACCGGGGGTTTCTGACCGCCATCCTCGGCAATCCCATGCCACGGCAACGCATCGAGGAGATCCTGGCCATTCGCCGGCCCGAGTTCTACCAGGTGAGCCTGGAGGGACTGCGCGACCACAACGACTACATCCGCGGCAGGGGCCACTTTGACCGCATCCTGGCCTTTCTCGATGTCCTGCGCGAGCTCGACATCTACTCCATGGTCATGCTCACCCTGACCCGGGCCAACATGGACCAGGTCCTGGAGCTTGCCGAGCTGCTGCGCGGCCGCACCGACCTCTTTACCTTCAACCGGCTGGCCATGGTGGGCGAGGGCGCGGCCCTGGCCTCGGCGCCGGTGGATCGGTTTCCCGCTTTCCTGGCCGACTACATGGCCGCGGCAGAACAGAATCCCTGCATGGGCCTGAAGGACAACTTCTTCAACCTGCTCCTGCACCGGCAGGACAGGCCCCTCAAGGGCGGCTGCGCCGGGTTCGGCTGCGGCGCGGCCTTCAACTTTGTCTCGCTCCTGCCCGACGGCGAGGTCCATGCCTGCCGCAAGCTGCCCTCCCTGATCGGCAACATCTACGATCAGCCGCTTGCCGAGATCTACCACGGCCGGGCCGCGCAGCGCTACCGCCGGGGATCGGCCGCCTGCAGCGACTGCGGGATCCGTCCCCTCTGCGGCGGCTGCCTGGCGGTGAGCTACGGCTTTGGCCGGGATATCTTCACCGAACCGGACCCCTACTGTTTCCGGTCCATGGCCGCGGAACAGGAATGACCGTTTCCCGTGCGCCGCTTCTTTGTCGATCCCCGGGCCATTGACGGCCACACGGCCCGCCTGCACGGCAGCGAGGCCCGCCACCTGGCCACGGTCCTGCGGCTGCGGCCGGGCGCGGAGACCGAGCTCTTTGACGGCACCGGCCTGCTCTACCGCGGCCGCGTGCGGCAGGTGCGCCCGGACCTGGTGGAGGTGGAGATCCTGGAGCGGCTCCGCCCCACCCCTGCCCGCTCGCCCGTCACCCTGGCCATGGCCCTGGTCAAGGGGAAGAAGATGGACATGCTGGTGCGCCGGGCCACGGAGCTTGGCGTGGCGCGCTTTTTGCCGGTGCAGAGCCGCTTCTGCGAAAACCATGGCCGCCGGGAGCGGCAGCTCGACCGCTGGCAGCGCATCATGCTCCAGGCCTGCAAGCAGTGCCGCCGGGTCACGCCCATGGAGATCGGCCAGGTCCGGCCCCTGGCCGGGCTGGATACAGCGCCATACCACCACAGGATCATGGCCTGGGAAGCAGAGGAACAGGGCGGGTTCCCGGCCGCGCTGGCCACTGATCCCGGCCCGGTCTGCCTGCTCGTCGGCCCCGAGGGCGGCTTTGACGCCGACGAGGTTGCCTGGGCCCGCGGCCGCGGCTTTACCTGCGTCTCGCTGGGCCCCCTGGTCCTGACCGCCGACACCGCCGCCCTTGCCGCCATCGCCATCACCGGCCACCTGTGCGGCTGGCTCGGCCCGCGCCAGGAGGGCTGAGGTGGCCATCCTGCTGATGTTTCTCTCCTCGGCCTGCTTTGTCACCATGTCGGCCATGGTCAAGGCCCTGGGCCCTGCCCTGCCCATCACCGAGATCATGTTCCTGCGCAGCCTGATCGCGGTGCCGGTGCTCCTGGCCCTGCTCCTCTACCAGGGCAAGCCGCTCGTCACCCGGGCCCGGGGCGTGCTCCTGACCCGCAGCCTGTTCGGGATCACGGCCATGTTCTCCTTCTACTACGCCCTGACCCACATGCAGCTCACGGACGTGGTCTTCATCGGCCGCTGCCAGCCCATCATCCTGGCCCTGCTCGCGCCCCTGCTGGTGCACGAGAGCTCGCCCCGCTCCGCCTGGGTCGCCATTGTCCTCGGCCTGGCCGGCGCGGCGCTGGTCATGCGGCCCGGCGTGGAGTGGTCCTTTCCCGCCCTGGTCGCCTTCGGCGCCACCGCCTGTTCCGCGGTCGCCCACCTGATGGTGCGCCGGCTCGGCCGGACCGATGACTCCCTGGTCATTGTCTTCAACTTTACCCTGCTCCTCTCCCTGGCCAGCGGCCTGGCCTGCCTGGCCTCCTTTATCCCGCCCACGCCCCTGCAGTGGCTCCTGCTAATGGCCATTGCCTGTTCGGCCAGCACGGGCCAGTTTCTCCTCACCCGGGCCTACAGCCTGGACCGGGCCCCGGCCGTGGCCGCGGCCAGCTACGCCTCGGTGCCGCTCTCCGCCCTGTACGGCTACCTGTTCTGGCGGGAGATACCGCCGCTCTCCAGCTGGCTGGGCGGCATGCTCATCGTCAGCGGCGGCATCTACCTGGTGGTCGAGCGCCTCCAGGCCGGCAGGCATGCCCGCCCGCCGAGCGGGGGCAACCGTTGATGAAACCGGCAGCGGCCCGATCCGCTGCCTGTCCCCTGTTCGTCTTCCGGCAACGCCTTTCTTTGTAAAGCGACTCTTTTCATGCTAGGATGGAGCTGGATCACAACTGTCTCCACCGAACAACCATCTCCACAACCCCAGCCAGCACGATGAAAGCAGTCATCCAGCGGGTCAGCCAGGCCCGTGTCGACGCGGCGGACGTGTGCGTGGGCAGCATCGGGCCGGGCCTGCTGGTCCTGCTCGGCGTCCATGCCGATGACACGGACCGGGACGCCGCTTACCTGGCCGACAAGATCGTCCACCTGCGCATCTTTGACGACGAACAGGGCCGCATGAACCGCTCCCTGCTCGATACCGGCGGCGCCATGCTCGTGGTCTCCCAGTTCACCCTGCTCGGCGACTGCCGCAGGGGCCGCCGCCCGTCCTGGTCGGCCGCAGCCCCTCCCGGGCCGGCCAGGCGGTTGTACCAGGAGTTTGTCGCCCAGGTGTGCCAACACGGGATTCACACGGCAACAGGGAAATTCCAGGCCCACATGGAGGTCTCCCTGGTCAACGACGGGCCGGTTACCCTCCTGCTCGACTCGCGCGACCACTGACCGCTCCGCCGGCCGCCGCACCCAATCAAACCTCAACCACTGAAACGTCATGACAGAATTCAACATAGGTTCCACCTACCACGGTTTTCTGCTCGAGCGAAGGGAGACCATCGAAGAGATCCGCTCCACGGTCTACCTCTTCCGGCACCTGGTTCTCGGCACCCCGGCCCTGGCCATCAAGAACGACGACGAGAACAAGACCTTCTGCATCGCCTTCCAGACCGTGCCCACCGACTCCACCGGCGTGGCGCACATCCTGGAACACTCGGTGCTCATGGGTTCGGAGAAATACCCGGTCAGGGACGTGTTCGGCGAGATCAACAAGGGCGGGCTCATGACCTTTCTCAACGCCATGACCGGTTCCGACGCCACCTGGTACCCCTTTGCCACCAGGAACCTGAAGGAATATTTCAATATCATGGACGTCTACTGCGACGTCACCCTCCACCCCCTGCTCCAGCCCACCACCTTTGAACAGGAGGGCTGGCACTACCACAAGGAGGCTCCGGACCAGCCCCTGCAGTACCAGGGCGTGGTCTACAACGAGATGAAGGGCGCCTTTTCCGACCCCATCCGCTCCATCTTCCACCACACCTTCCGCGGCCTCATGCCGCAGTCGACCTATGCCCACGAGTCAGGCGGCGATCCCCGCCACATACCGGACCTGAGCTACGAGGACTTTGTCGAGTTCCACCGCCGCCATTACCATCCCTCCAACAGCTTTCTCTTCTTTTACGGCGACGCGCCGCTGGAACAGGAGCTGGCCTACGTGGAGGACAACTTTCTCGCCGCCTACGACCGGGCCGGGCAGCGGGTGGCCATTGATCCCGGCCGGGAGATCGAGGCGCCGGTGTTCATCGAGGATACCTACGGCGTGCAGCCGGGCAGCGAGCTGGCCGGCAGGACCTTTCTCGCCGTCGGCTCGGCCGTGGGCACGATCCTTGACCGCCGCCGCAACGCCGCCTTCCAGATCATCGCCAACATCCTCTTCAACTCCGACGGCTCGCCGCTCAAGAAGGCGATCCTGGACCGGGGCCTGTGCAAGGACTTTGGCGGCGTCTTCCTGGCCAACTCCAGTTACCGGACCCTGATGATGACCTACCTCATCGGCTCGGACCCGGAAAAACGCGATGAATTCCTCGATGTCTACCAGGCGACCCTGGCCAACATGGCCGAGCAGGGACTCGATCACGATCTGGTCCTCTCGGAGCTCAACAAGTACGAGTTCACCATGCGCGAGGAGATGAACAAGGCGCAGCGGGGCCTCAGCCTGATCGGCAAGGCCCTGCCCGCCCTGCAGCACGGGGCCGATCCCTTCGAGGCCCTGCGCATGGAGGACCTGCTGGCCCGGATACGCAAAAGCGCCCTGGAGGAACGCTATTTCGAGGAGCTGATCCGGAGATACCTGCTCGACAACCGGGCCACGGTGGTGGTCACCCTGCGGCCCGATCCGGAGCGGATCCCCAGGACCATGGAGATGGAAAGAAAGCGGCTGGAACGCTATGAAAAGGGACTCGATGCCCGGGGACGGGAGGAGCTGGTCCGCCATACGAGGGAGCTGCTCGCCCTGCAGCACCGGCCCAATGACGAGAAGGTGCTGCGGCTGCTGCCACGGCTGGAGCTGGCCGACCTCACCCCCGAGGTCCCCTTTCACCGGGCCCGGGAGAAGAAGGTCGCCGACAGGCGCCTGATCTACAGCGACCTGGATACCAACTCCATTGTCTACTTCGACCTGGGCTTTGACTGCTCCTGCCTTGGCGAGGAACACCTCCCCTTTCTCGACCTCTTTGCCACCATTGTCACCGAGATCGGCACCAGGGACATGGATTACATGGAGTTTGCCAAGAAGCTCAACACCTGTACCGGCGGCTTCAACCACTCCTTTTCCACCTACATGCCCCTGCAGGACCCCGGCGACATGACCCCCATGCTCTGGTTCCATGTCAAGGCCCTGGCCAGCTTTCTCGACCAGGCCACCGGCCTGGTAAGCGATGTCTTTCTCTCCCTGAGCCTGGAGGACAGGCAGCAGATCCGCAAGATCGTGCAGCGGGAATTCGCCTGGGCGGAACACTCGGTGCAGAGCGAGGGATACGGCCTCGCCGCGACAAGGGTCTTCTCCCACCTCGGCCAGGCCGGCCGGTACAACGAGTATGTCTCCGGCGCCACCTGGTACCTGGCCCTCAAGGAGCTGGCCCGGGACTATGACGCGCGGGAGGAGCGGTTCCTGGCAACCCTGGAGGAGATGCGGGCCCGCCTCTTCAACCGCCGGCGGCTCATCCTGTCCGTGGCCTGCAGCGCGCAGGAACGCGACCGGTTCGAGCGGCGGATGCAGGGCCTGGTGGATGGCCTGGCGGCCGACCCCGGAAGCCGGGTGGAGCCCCGCTTTGCCGAGACGCCCCGGAACCAGGCGTTCTGCACCTCTGCCGAGGTTGTCTACAACATCCAGGGGTGTACCCTGTTTTCAGACAGAAACCTCTACAACGGCCATTTCGAGACCCTGAAGACGTGGCTTTCCCGGGACTATCTCTGGAACACGGTCCGCCAGGTGGGGGGCGCCTATGGCTGTTTCATCCAGTTCAATCACGTCACCGGCAACTTTGCCGTGATCAGCTACCGCGACCCCCAGGTGGCAAAGACCTTCGAGGCCTATGACGCCATCGAGGAACAGGTCAGGACCATGGAGGTGCCGGAGCCCGTCCTCAGGCAGCTCATCGTGGGCACCTATGGCAAGTTCACCCCCCACCAGGGTCCTCCCGGCCGGGCAGCCACGGCCCGCAACGAACTGCTCACCGGCATCACGCCGGAATACAAGCAGGACCGCATCCGCGAGATCCTGGCCACCACAAGCGAGCATCTACGCGATTTTGCTCCATATTTCCGCAATCTGCGCGATAACGGCTACCGGGCCAGCATCGGCAATTCGGCCCGGATAAGGGAAAACAGCGCCCTGTTCGACGACATCATGGAGCTGTGAGCCGGGCCGCGGTTGCCTACAGCCGGTCCACCACCTTGCCATAGTAGGGGGAATCCATGTCCACCTGCAGCTTCTTGCCCATGCGCACCTCGAGCTTGAACTTCAGGTAGTTGAGGCGTTTCAGCTGCCTGTACTTCTCGCGCTCGTCGGTGGCATGGGCCAGGAGTTCCTCGGTGTTGACGATCTCCTTGCGCAGGGCCACCTCCTCCGGGATATAGCCCGCGTTCTTCAGGATGCGGTAGCCCATGCGCAGCTCCGGCGGCACGTGCTTCATGTCGTCCGGCGGCATGGGCCTGTTCTTCCAGTGGCTGAGATCAGCCATGGTCCCCTCTTCGATCGCCTGTTTGATCTTGCGCTCGGCGATCCAGTTGAGCGTGGTCATCATGGGTACCATCCCTCCTTGCCCGTCCCGGCGCCCCTGGGCCGGGTGCCCGGTGCCGGGATATCCAGGAATACGGCAAAATAAATATTTAATATCAAGAAGTTACAAACAAGAGGCATGGTCGGTGCCGGCCGCGGGGCAACTCGGCCATATCTGTCCTGCCGGCCGTGCCCTGCGATGGCGGGCAAAAGGGCGCCAGGTGCCCCTTCCCTCCACGAACAGCCCTCTTCATTGCAACCCCACGGTCACAGCCCGTTTTCCACCTTCCGCTGCAGGACCGTGTCCCGCCTGAAATGTTGATCATCGCGCTGCGGGTAGTCGACCATGTAGTGCAGACCTCGCGACTCCTTGCGGCTGCGGGCGCAGCGCACTATCAGCTCCGCAAGGATGGCGATATTGCGCAGCTCCACCAGGTCCGGCGTCAGGAGATAGTCATAGAAATGCCCCCGTATCTCGGAGATGATGGGGTCCAGGCGCTGCTCCACGAGCTGCAACCGCTGTTCCCTGCGCACGATGCCGACATAGTTCCACATCAGCCTGCGGATCTGGTCCCAGTTGTAACTGACCAGGACATTCTCCTCGATGGACCGGGCCCTGCCGACCCGCCACTCCGGCACGTCCACCTCCTCCTGCGCCAGGATGGCCTGCCAGTTTTCGTGCAGCCAGCGGGCGGCGCGGTGGGCAAAGACCACGGCCTCGAGCAGGGAGTTGGAGGCAAGCCGGTTGGCGCCGTGCAGGCCGGTACAGGCGGTCTCGCCCAGGGAGAGCAGGTTGCGCAGGGAGGTACAGCCCCAGCTGTCCACCTGCACCCCGCCGCACATGTAGTGCGCCGCCGGCACCACCGGGATCGGCTCCCTGGTGATATCGACACCGTATCGCTTGCAGGTCGCGTAGATGGTGGGAAACCGCTCCCTGATAAAGTCGGCGGGCCTGTGACTGATGTCAAGATAGACACAGTCGGCGCCGGTCTTTTTCATCTCCGCATCAATTCCCCGCGCCACCGCGTCACGGGTGGCAAGATCGCCGCGCTCGTCATAACGGTGCATGAAGGTCTCGCCGTGGCCATCAACCAGGATCCCCCCCTCCCCCCGCACCGCCTCGGAGATCAGGAAGTTCTTGGCTATGGGGTTGTAGAAACAGGTGGGGTGGAACTGGACAAACTCCAGGTTGGCCACCCGGGCACCGGCCCGGTACGCCATGGCCACGCCGTCGCCCGTGGCGATATCCGGGTTGGTGGTGTAGAGGTAGACCTTGCCGCAGCCGCCCGTGCACAGGACCGTGACCCGGGCCTGGCGGGTCTCCACCTCGCCGGTCCTGCGGTTGAGGACATAGGCCCCCAGGCAGCGGTCGCCGTCCCCGGCCAGGGTCCTGCCCCTGGCCCTGGACTCCACCAGGAGGTCAATGGCCAGGTGATTTTCCAGGACCTCGATGTTCGGATTTTCCGCCACCCGCGCCAGCAGGGCCTTCTCGATCTCCCTGCCGGTGAGGTCAAAGGCATGGGCCACCCTGCGCACCGAGTGTCCACCCTCCATGCCCAGGTCAAACTCCTCCCCTCCCCTGCCCTCCTTGAACCTGACGCCCAGTTGCATCAGCTCCCGCACCCTGGCCGGCCCGTCCTCCACCACCATGCGGACGATCTCTTCGTTACACAGGCCGTCACCGGAGCGAAGGGTGTCGGCAACATGGGCCTCCGGCGTATCCTCTGCCGACAGCACGGCCGCAATCCCGCCCTGGGCGAGATTGGTGGCCGTGTCCGCCCTCGCCTTCTTGGTGACCAGGACCACCCGGCACCTGTCCGCCACCTTGAGGGCAAACGACAGGCCGGCCACTCCGCTTCCGATTACCAGCACATCTGAACTGTACATACCTTTTCACTCTCCACGGTCAAGGCCCAGGTGGTTCCCACCTCGCCACGACCATCTGATCAAGCCGTCATCCCCGGGGCGCCGGGAACGACCAACACTTCACAAACGAGCAGCCATCCCGCCGTGATCCCACGGCACAGCGCCACCGTGTCCATCAAGCAGAAAACCCCTCGCGCCCCCCCCTGACAATCCCGCCGCGGGCGGAAACTGCTCCAGCCGCTCTCCCTGGCCCCGGTTTCCCGGTGCCGTTGCAATGTTTCACGTGAAACATTGAGAAAAAAGTTCACCGGCAAAGAAGAGTGTAGTATACTTTCGCGAAACAGGTCAACAAGGGAACGGTGAAGCGATATGAAAAAAATCAAGGCCAAGGTCGTGGCGCTGGCAAACCAGAAGGGCGGGGTGGGCAAGACCACCACGGCCATCAATCTCTCCGCCGTGCTTGCCGCCAAGGGGAAAAAGGTCCTCCTGGTGGATTCCGACCCGCAGGGCAACGCGTCCAGCGGCGTCGGTGTCTTCCAGACCAGCGAGGACAGGAATATCTACCAGTGCTACATGAACAACGCCGATGCCGTGGACTGCATCGTCACCACCAAGCTGAAAAACCTGTCGGTCCTGCCGGCCTCCATCGACCTCGTTGGGGTGGAAGTCGAACTTATCTCTTTGAAAAACCGTGAAAAACAACTAAAAACAATCCTCAGGCCGGTCCAGGACCAGTACCACTTCATCATCATCGACTGCCCGCCCTCCCTGGGCCTGCTGACCCTCAACTCCCTGACCGCCGCCGATTCGGTCCTCATCCCCCTGCAGTGTGAATACTTTGCCCTGGAGGGGCTGGCCCAGCTGATCAACACCATCCGCGGGGTCAAGAAACGGCTCAACCCCGGCCTCTACATCGAGGGGCTGCTGATGACCATGTACGACCGGCGCAACCGGTTGACCCACCAGGTGGCGGGCGAGATCAAGAAACATTTCAACGACCAGGTGTACAAGACGGTGATCCCCAGGAACGTGCGCCTGAGCGAGAGTCCCAGTCATGGCAAGACCATCATCGAGTATGACCGGGGCTGCACGGGCGCCAAGGCCTATACCAAGCTGGGCAACGAATTCATTCGACGGAGCAAGTAGGATCATGGGAACAAAGAGCGTGCTGGGCAGGGGGGTGGGGGCGCTGCTCCCGACCGACCTGGACCAGGCAGAGGAAGAAAAGTTTTTCTTATGCGATATCGACAAGATAAAGCCAAACCCGAACCAGCCGCGCAGCTACTTTGACGAGGAGAAGCTCAATGCCCTGGCCGACTCCATCCGGGAACGCGGCGTCATCCAGCCGCTGCTGGTGACCCGCGCCAAGGGCAACCGCTACGACCTGATCGCGGGCGAGCGCAGGCTGCGGGCCGCCAAGATCGCCGGCGTTGACGAGGTGCCGGTGGTGGTGATGGAGCCGGGATCGGACAACGAGTCCCTGGAGCTGGCACTGATCGAGAATATCCAGCGCCAGGATCTCAATCCCATCGAGGAGGCCACGGCCTATTCGCGCCTCATCCACGAGTTCAACCTGACCCAGGAGGAGGTGGCGGCCAAGGTGGGGCGCAAGCGGTCCACCATCACCAATGTCCTGCGCCTGCTCAAGCTGCCGCGGCCCCTCCAGGACGACGTTGTCGCCGGCCGCATCAGCGAGGGCCATGCCCGGGTCCTGCTCCGTCTCAAGGATGACCAGGACAGGATGTGGGAGATCAGGGACCGGATCGTCAACGAGGAGATCTCGGTCCGGGAGGCGGAGCGGTTGTGCAGGAAAAAGAAGAAGGAGAAGCCGGTCCGCAGCCGACCGGCCCGGAGCACGGCGGACAGCGACGAGCTGCCCCAGGCCTACTGCAAGGCCCTGACCAACCAGATCACCAACTACCTGAACACCAAGGTCCGCATCGTCCAGAACGGTTCCAGGGGAAAGCTGGAGATCGAATACTACTCCAGCGACGACCTGGATCGGCTGGTCAGCCTGCTGTCAGGGGCCTGAAGCGGCCGCAACCAGGCATGTCCGGGATACAGCCGCTCGTCGAGACCCTGTTCGGGGGCACCCTGGAGCGGCTCTCCTGCTTCCTGTGTTACCTAATTGCCAATTGCAGGATTTAGGTCTTGCCAAAAATGAGGTATACTCGTGGCGCTCATGCAGATTACCATTATCCCGGTGGGAACCGGGTCAACCTCGGTGGGACGTTTTGTCGCCGACGTGCAGCGACTCCTCAAGGATGCGGGGGTGGAATTTGCCCTCAATGACATGGGAACCGAGATCTACGGGGAGCCGGCCGAGCTGCTCCGCCTGGCGGCCAGGATCCACGAGGAGCCGTTCCGGCAGGGGGCAGAGCGGGTTGTGACCCAGATAGTGCTCGACGACCGCCGGGACCTGGACCGCCGCATCGGCGACAAGCGGCGGGCCGTGCTTGCGAGGCTTGAAGATGAAGGGCAATGATCGCAGAATCCGCAGGACCCCGCTGGTCCTGCTGGCGTTGTTTCTCCTGCTCTGGCTGGTCGGCATCAACCTGGGGGAGCCGGGCCGGGTCCTGGAGCAGGCAAAATCCATCTGCCTGGCCTGTATCGGCATAGGATAGATTGAGGTTTGACCTAAATCCTGCAATTGGCAATTTTGCCGGAGATGCGAGGCATCAAGGGCGCAGACGTACACGAATACTTCAAGCCCTTGATAACGAAGCAGATTCGGTAAAATTGCCAATGCCTGCGGGCGAGAAAATGAAGAAAAAAATTCTTCACCCGATCAGTGAGTCGAAAAAAACGATCACGTTCGAATCTGCTGATACGGCAAAAGAAATTTTTTTTCTTCATTTTCGAAGTGCAGGATTTAGGTTTGAAGTATCCAGGGTGACGTTTGCTCCGGCCCGCCAGCGGGCGGCGGCGATCGTACAGGGATGTGGTCCCTGACCACACACGTTCAGACGGACAGGGTAGGGTGATGGAAACCATACGCAAATGGAGCCAGGCGATCTGGCTCCTCCTGGTCAACGGGTTCTGGGGCTTCCCGGTCACGGGCAATCTCTACCAGGGCCCCCTCAAGGTCATCTGCTCGCCTGGTCTCAACTGCTACTCCTGTCCGGCCTCCACGACCTTCTGCCCCATCGGCAGCCTGCAGCAGCTGCTCCTCGGCATCCGCTTCTCGCTGGAGAGCGGCAAGTACTACCTGGGAACCTTTGTGGTCGGTTCCATCGGTCTTCTCGGGGTCACGGTGGGCAGGTTTATCTGCGGCTGGGCCTGTCCCTTCGGGCTCTACCAGGAACTCCTGCACCGGATCCCGTCAAGGAAATATTCCATCCCGCCGATCCTCAACGGATTAAAATACCTCTTTCTCATCTTCTTTGTTATAGTGCTGCCGCTGGTCCTGGTCGATGATTTCGGCCTCGGCAAACCCTGGTTCTGCAAATATGTCTGCCCGGCCGGCACCCTGGAGGCGGGGATCCCCATGGTCCTGCTGCGGCCGGACCTGCGCACCACGCTGGGCTGGCTCTATATCAACAAGATCGCCCTCCTTCTCCTCTTTACCGTGTGGTCGGTCCTGGCCAGCAGGCCGTTCTGCCGCACCACCTGCCCCCTGGGCGCCTTCTACGGACTCTTCAACCGGGTGAGCCTGGTGAAGATCCGCCTGGACAGGGAGGCCTGCACATCCTGCGGCGCCTGCCACGCCGTCTGCCCGGTGGAGATCCGCATCAACGAGACGCCGGGCAGCAGCGAGTGCATCAACTGCCTGCGCTGCATGAACGAGGCCTGCCGTTTTGGCGCCCTGTCCCTGGAAGTGGCCGGCCTGCCGCTGCGGAGCAGGGCGGTCGGCAAAGTTAACGAAAGATCCGAAACAACAGTATGAAACCGACACGACTCCTGCTAGTTCTCTGTATCCTCGGCCTGCTCCTCACCACCGCCGCCGTGGCCATGGCCGAGATGGTGGCCGTTGCCAACGACAACGTCAACCTGCGCTCGGGCCCGGGAACCAGGTACAAGGTGACCTGGAAGCTCGGTTCCGGGTTTCCGCTCAAGGTCCTGAAACGCAAGGGCGAGTGGCTGCGGGTCAAGGACTTCGAGGGCACCATCGGCTGGATCAATGCCAAGGTCGTGAACAGGGTGCCGCACATGATCGTCAGGGTGCACCGCAAATCGAAAAAACGGATCAACGTGCGCAGTGCCCCGGGCACCTCGTCGCGCATCGTGGCCAAGGCCTATTACGGCGTGGTGTTCAGGACACTGGCCAAGAAGAACGGCTGGGTCAAGGTCCGGCACGAGAAGGGTGTCACCGGCTGGATAAAAAGGAGCCTGCTGTGGGGATTCTGAAAGACAGGCGCCGCCCTGCAGGATCGCTGCAGGGCGGCGGATATATGTGGCGGAGAGAGAGGGATTCGAACCCTCGGTGGAGTATAACCCCCACACTCGCTTAGCAGGCGAGCACCATCGGCCAGCTCGGTCATCTCTCCGTACAGGCGGGATTCTGGCGGAGGGAGTAGGATTCGAACCCACGGTACTTTCGTACAACGGTTTTCAAGACCGCCGCCTTAAACCACTCGGCCATCCCTCCAGGCTGCCAGAACTAGATACCATTTCACAGGAACACTGTCAATAATCTCTCGCACGCATTCATGATAGAGGAAAGAACCACGGATACGGGCTACCGGGACGTCGAGCTCAAGAACCTGGCCTGCCTGTACGAGATCACCAAGCACCTCGCCTCGGCGAGCAACCTCCAGGACTGCCTGGAGAATATCGTTGAAACCCTGGCCAGGGAAAAGGGCATGGAAAACGGTACGGTCACCATTGTCAACCCCGTCACCGGTGAACTGGAGATCGAGGTCGCGCACGGCATCACGGCCGAGGCGCGGCGGCGCGGCCGCTACAAGCTGGGGGAGGGGATAACCGGCAAGGTGGTGGCCTCGGGCGAGCCCATCCTGGTGCCGCAGATCGGCCAGGAGCCCCAGTTCCTCAACCGGACCAGGACCCGGGGCGACGAGCGGAAGAAGCGGGCCTCGTTTCTCTGCGTGCCCATCAGGGCCGGCAAGCAGTCCATCGGCGCCCTGTCCGTGGACCGGGAGTATGGCGATGAGTTCGGGGTGCGCTCGGAACAGGACCTGCGGTTCCTGATCGTGGTCTCCGGCCTGATCGCCCAGACCGTGCAGCGGATCCAGGCGGTGAACGAGGAAAAGGAGGCCCTGCGCCAGGAGAACTCCAAGCTGCGACGGCAACTGACCGACAGGAACCGTATCGAGCAGATCATCGGCAACTCGTCGCGGATGCAGGAGGTGTTCGACATGGTGCACCGGGTGGCGGACTCCAATGCCACCGTGCTCCTGCGTGGCGAATCGGGCACGGGCAAGACCCTGGTCGCCCGCGCCCTGCACCACAACTCCAGCCGGGCCAACGGGCCGTTCGTGGTGGTCAACTGCTCGGCCCTGCCCGAGACCCTGCTCGAAAGCGAGCTGTTCGGCCACGAAAAGGGGGCCTTTACCGGTGCCAACGAGCTCAAGAAGGGCCGCTTCGAGCAGGCCGAGGGCGGCACCCTGTTCCTTGACGAGATCGGCGAGATCAGCCTGGCCGTGCAGGTAAAACTGCTCAACGTCATCCAGGAGCGGACCTTCCAGCGCCTGGGCTCCACCAGGACCATCAGGACCGACATCCGGCTGGTGGCGGCCACCAACCGCGACCTGGAGAACGCGGTCAAGGAGATGAAGTTCCGGGAGGATCTCTACTACCGGCTCAACGTCTTCCCCATCTACCTGCCGCCCCTGCGCGAGCGGCGCACCGACATCCTGCTCCTGGCCGAGTATTTCCTGGAGAAGTATGCCAGGGAAAACAACAAGAACATCCGGCGCATCTCCACCTCGGCCATCGACCTGCTCATCCAGTACCACTGGCCGGGCAACGTGCGCGAGCTGCAGAACTGCATCGAACGGGCCGTGCTCATCTGCGACGACCAGACCATCAAGTCCATCCACCTGCCGCCGTCCCTGCAGTCGGCCGATTCGGTCCGCTCCAGCCGGCCGCTCTCGCTGGCGGCGGCGGTGGAGAACTTCGAGCGGGAACTGATCGTCGAGGCCCTGAAGAAGAACAAGGGCAACCAGACCAGGGCCGCCCGGTACCTGGACACCAGCCTGCGGATCATCAACTACAAGATCCACAACTACGGCATCGATCCCAGGCAGTTCAAGGTGAAGTGATGGATATCCTGCTCCATGTCTGCTGCGGGCCCTGCACCGTCTACCCGCTCTCGGTGCTGCGGCAGGAGGGACACCGGGTGCGCGGCTATTTCTATAACCCCAATATCCACCCGTACCGTGAATTCCGGCGCAGGATAGGGGCCCTGGTAAGCCTGATGGAAAAAACAGGATTCAGGGCCGAAATCGACCGCGAATACGGCCTTACCGAGTACATGCGGAAGGTGGTCTTCAACGAGGAGCGACGGTGCGCCATCTGCTACGATCTCCGGTTGGAGGCCGCGGCGCGGCGGGCGGCGGAGCAGGGGGCCGACGGCTTTACCACCACGCTGCTCTATTCGAAGTACCAGAAGCACGCCCTGATCAGGGAAAAGTGCCAAAGATATGCGCAGCAGTACGGCGTCAAATTCGTGTACCGCGATTTCCGCACCGGCTGGCAGGAGGGGATCGACGGCGCCATTGCGCTGGATCTCTACCGGCAGCCCTACTGCGGCTGTATCTACAGCGAGCAGGAGCGTTATGACAAAAAACTGCGCAAGCGGCTGCGACGGGAGGCGGCGGAAAAGGGGGTGCAGGCCATTTCGTGACCCCACAGAATGGTGCCACGAGGTGGTGGTATCAAAAGGAGAGGGTAACACCTGCGTCCTGCAATCGGCAATTTTTTTACCTGCTGCACCGCCCTGCGGCGCAGCACCTTACCAGGCGCACTGCGCCATATTCGACAACCAGCAAGGGCCGGGCCGGATTTTCCGGTCTGGCCACAGCACACCATGAAAACAGAAACAGGGGACCCCGGGCCCGACATTTCCGCCGCAGGCGGCAAACTGATCCGGTTTCTCTCCCCTGGTTGCTGTTTTCTGCTCACGGGGAAACCATGTTCAACATCATCGTACTGGCAACGAGCAACAGGAATAAGGTAAAGGAATTCAAGGAATTGTTAGAGGACAGTGACATCGAGATCAAGTGCCTCGATGATTACGGCCCCATGCCCGAACCGGTGGAGGATGGCGCCACCTTTGACGATAACGCCTACAAGAAGGCGCACCACTATGCCCGGGTCCTGGGGTTGCCGTGCCTGGCCGACGATTCCGGCCTGGTGGTGGACGCCCTGGACGGACGGCCCGGGGTCCACTCGGCCCGCTACGCCGGCGAGGATGCCAGCGACTGGGACAACTGCGAAAAACTGCTCACCGAGATGGAGGGCAAGAGCGACCGCTCGGCACACTTCGAGTGCGTGCTTTCCCTGGCCACGCCGGGCGGGCCGGCCCTGACCTGGGAGGGACGCTGTGACGGGGAGATCACCACCAGCCGGCGCGGCGAGTCCGGGTTCGGCTATGACCCGGTCTTCCTGTCAAGGGACCTGGGCAGGACCTTTGCCGAGGCCACCATGGAGGAGAAGAACAGGGTCAGTCACCGGGGCAGGGCCCTGGCCGAGTTCGCGGCCGAGTTCGACAAGGTCAGGATCTGGCTGCGGCAGCGGATGATGGAACAGAAGCCGCCCAAGCCGGACCACAAGGAGTTCGAGCACAACGACTGGTCTCAGGAAAAGATGGTCTGATACCTATCTTATATCCTGCTGCTGTTCCTCTCCAGGGCATCGGGGCACCATTGCCGGCTCGCTACCGCCGGGCAGGGGCCTTGGCACCTTTTCACTTTCCTGCCGCCTTGAGCCTGGCCAGCACCGTGCCTTCACGGTTGCGCAGCTCCAGGATATCGCCCTGTACCCGGTAGGACTCGGTGGCCGATATGGCGCGGAGAAAGGCGTCTTCCAGGTCCATGGCCTTGCGGCAGGCCATGCGGGTGGAGGCCATCTTGTTGAAGACCAGGATGTCGCCGCGCACCAGGTAGGTGCCGAAGAAGCGGTTGCAGCCGGAAAAGCCGCGCTGCCGGCCGTTGGGCTCGAGGACAAAGAAGGGTTCCGGCCTTCCCTCGATGACCGGAACCGGCTTGCCCCCGACCTCGACCAGGCGCCAGGTGGTCCTGGTCAGGCTGGTGCCTGTCCTGGCGCCGGTGCAGTCGGTATCCGGCACGACCCTGACCAGGCGGTCCGGGATGACCATGTCCAGTCGGCCCATGCCGTTTCGGCCCGGCCTTTTCTCGATGCTGCCCTTGAGGATGACCAGCAGCGGCTCGTCCTGGCCGTGCGGGGTCTGCAGGTAGGCCTGCTCCAGGGCCCTGGCCGCCCTTTCCGCGGCCACGGGAAAGGAGACACCGCTCAGGCAGTCGGTGAAGATGCCGCCATCGGCTGTGTGCCGGTACATGCCCTTCATGCGCACGGTATCGGGAAAGGGCTCCGGTTTTTCGGTTCTCGTCAGTTCATAGGGCAGACGGGAGATGATCTTCTTTCCCCGCGCGTCCAAAATCCGCAGCCGGTCCATGCCCTGGATGGAGAGGACATTGAGCATGTCCTTCTTCCTGCCGAGCACGATCAGGTTGCCCTTGGCCACGTAGCGCCAGCGGCCCATCTCGGCGGCTGTCTTCTTTGCCTGGCCCTGATCGTCGAGCCAGGTCTTGCGCAACTGATAGATGGAATCGGGTCGCAGGTTGAGGGTCAGGCGAATGGCTGCGCAGTCGGCGCAGGGTATGGT
>WFUT01000103.1 GCA_015484845.1 Desulfobulbaceae bacterium | reverse complement strand
TCGTGGTCACGTGGATAGACCACATCGATACCGCAGCCCAGGACACCCACCGTGGCACCGCCGCCCTCGAGCGCTCCCAGGTGCGCGGCGGCATCAATGCCGTGCGCCAGGCCCGAGACCACGGTGATCCCCTGGCGCGCCAGGTCCCTGGCCAGGGTAAAGCTGCAGCGCCTGCCGTAGGAGGTGGCGGCCCGCGAGCCGATCACGGCCACCGGGGTCGCGGCAAGGGAGGCGAGGTCGCCGCGGAAGTAGAGCACGACAGGCGGGTCATCGATGGGACGGAGCAGGGCCGGGTAGGCGGGATCGTCCCGGCAGACAAGGGAGATGCGGTGGCGCTCCAGGGCGGCCAGGGTCTGGTCGGCGCGCTTGCGCGCACCGGCGAGCCGGCCTGGGTCTGTCAGCAGCCCGGCCAGGCGGCGGCCGCAGCCCCGGACCCGCCGTACCGAATCACCGGCCGCAAGCACGGCCGCCGGCGAACCGAAGGCGTCGACCAACCGGTTGATCAGGCCGCAACCCAGGCCGGGCAGGAAGGTGAGGGTGAGCCAGTCTCGGGCGGCAGAGGGGCAGGACACGGCGGCAGGGAAGCGATCCGCGGACAGGGGCGCAGGACGGAAGGAGGCCGGCGGCGGGAAGGATCCCGCCGGTCAGTCGGTCATGAAGGCCCGCAGGTCACGGCTCCTGCTCGGATGCCGCAGCTTCTTGATGGCCTGGGCCTCGATCTGCCGGATCCGTTCCCTGGTCACGGAAAAACACTGGCCCACCTCCTCCAGGGTATGGTCGCAGCCGACCTCGATACCGTACCGCATACGCAGAACCTTGGCCTCGCGCGGGGTCAGCGATTCCATGACCTTGCACAGGCACCGTTTCAGGCTCTCGGTCATGGACGCCTCCTGCGGATCGGGATGGGCGTTATCCTCGATGAAATCGCTGAGCATGGTGTCCTCTTCGTCGCCAACGGGCGCATCAAGGGAGATGGCGTCCTTGGCGGTCTTCAGGGCCACGTGGACCTTTTCCACGTCCGTGCCAAGCTGCTCGGCCATCTCCTCGGCAGTGGGCTCCCTGGACTCGATGCGCTGGAAGTCCTTGGAAAAACGGAGCATCCTGTTGATGGTCTCGATCATGTGCACCGGCAGCCGGATGGTGCGGCCCTGGTCGGCAATGCCGCGGGTGATGGCCTGGCGGATCCACCAGGTGGCATAGGTGGAGAACTTGTAGCCCCGCTTGTAATCGTACTTGTCCACGGCCTTCATGAGGCCGATGTTCCCCTCCTGGATCAGGTCCGGCAACTGCAGGCCGCGGTTGAGAAACTTTTTCGACACCGAGATCACCAGGCGCAGGTTGGCCCGGACCAGGGAATCCTTGGCATACTTGGCCATCTCCCGGCCGATCTCGATCTCGGAGAGAATCTCGCCCAGGGTGTTCCAGGTCACGCCGATGGTCTCGGCCAGCTCCAGGGTGATGCGGCGCTCGATCTCCCTGGCATCGACCTCTTCGGCGCCCTGTTCGCGCCGGGCGGCCAGCAGTTCCCGCTGCTGGGCCACCACCCGCACCTTCTTGAACTTGTTGCTCAGTTCACGGGCCGCATCGGCAACCGACAGGATCCCCTTGGCGCAGAGCCGGTAGCCGGCAAACAGGTCCGAGATCTGGATGCCGATCTGCAGGATCTCGTCCAGGAGGCGCTGTTCCCGCTCCTCGTCGCCCGAGGCCTTCTTCAGTTCCTCGAACAGGTCCCTGCGCCTGGAGTCCAGCTCGCCGGCCTGCTCGATCCGCTCCAGGAATTCCTCCTTGATGGCGGCCTGGGACTTTTCATCCTGGTCGGACAACCCCTTGATGACAGAGGCGATCCTGGTTCTGCCGCTGAGGAGCCCGCCGGCCAGGTCATCGAGCGCGGAGACGCCGAGGGTCAGGCGCAGAACCGCCTTCTGGATCTTCAGCTCGCCCTCTTCCACCATCCGGGCCAGCTCGATCTCCTCCTCGTGGCTCAACAGGGCCTGGCTGCCCATCTCGCGCAGGTAGATATTCATGGGGTCGATGCTCGTCCCCATGTTCCTTCGTTCACCCTTGCGGCGGTCTCCGCCCTTGCGGCGGTCGATCCGGGCACGGCGCTCAGGCTGACCGTTGACCAGATGACCGTTTTCTGCCAAGCTCACCTCGATTGACTCCTCTTCGTCGGTGAAGAGCGCAGCCAGATCCTGCAGCTCCTCGTTTTCCTCGTCACGTTCCAGCTCTTTTGTGTCCATCGGTCCCTCTCAGACAGTGCACAAAAAAATGAAACCTGTGAAACCTGCTCTCCGAAAATGAAAAAAATCATCCCGGGCGAACCTGCCAGTGGCAGGACCCGGTGCCACCGGCCCGGCACCGGGAAGGGAAAATGTGACGCCCCCGCCCTGGCCCATCAAAAAAATCACCCTGCTCCGGCAGGAGACAGCAACCGCCCGGCGCAGGGCAGCACCAGGGCTACCATAAACAACCAGCCGGAATGACGCACATTTTTATAGACACCGCCACCAGGGCCGCCACCGCCC
>WFUT01000102.1 GCA_015484845.1 Desulfobulbaceae bacterium | reverse complement strand
GGACCGACTTGTACCATACCCGTCTCGGGCTGGCAACTCCCGGCTGGCCGCCTGCATCGATTGCCCGCGGAAAACCGCGCCCTTGAATTATCCACCGCACGGCCCTGCCCGGGAGTGGCGGTGGTCGCGCCGGCGCACAGCGGCTCCCGGCTACCCGTCAAGAAGGAGATGGAGAGCGCCGCTGACCGCGGAACCGGACGGCCCCTGCGCCAGGTCGATGCTCGCCATGCTGATGCCGGCAACCTCCCGGTCTGAATAGAAGAGGAAAAAGGTGGAGTCCACGGCCACCAGGCGTGGCCGTCGCCTTCCCTCGCCGGCATCGGTGCGGACGCCCATGGCCCGGGGCACGCTCCAGCTCTCGCCGCCGTCCGCGGACCAGGTCCAGAGCAGCTCGGCGTTGCCGGCCTCCTTGCTGCCGTCCGAGCGCAGGGCAACGGCCAGCACGTGCCTGCCGTCGGCCGATACTGCCACCGCGGACAGGCCGATGGAGAGATGCCATGTGCCGAGGCCGGAAAAGATCCTGCGATCCTCGGCATAGGCGGGCCGCTGGCGGCTGTCGTAGCGGTTGTAGTAGACCTCCTGGGAGGCGCCATAGGTCAGGTGGCCCCGGCCCCGGCCGTCGTGGCATGCCGGACATCGCCATCGACGGCCGCTGCCGGCCCTGTGCACCCGGAGGTTGCTCTCCATCTCGGCCAGGCAGTCGCTGCCCGGCCGGCAGTGGGTGAAATAGACGGTTCCATCGCCGTCGCAGCGGCCCGAGACCAGGAAGATGCGGTCCCTGCCGGCCCGCAGGCGCGCATCGGTATCTGCCCGCCAGATATCGGTCAGCTCGCCCCGGCGTGCGACACTGCCGTCCTGTGTCTGCCAGAGACCGAGGTTGCCCCAGACATTGGCGACCTGGCGGCTGGCCTGGACGAGGACATCATCCGGGCCCGTCGCGGCGATGCCCACCACGTAGTTGCGCGGCAGCGGCCGGCCCAGCGGGATGTCCACGTCCCAGGTGCCGGCCTGGTTCCGGCGCCGGTAGCGCAGCTCGAAGCCGTTGCTCCAGGAGCCGTTGTGCCGGGTCAGCAGGTGGGCCGTGCCGGTGACATCGACGGCAATGGCGGGCGGAAAGTCCATGCCGCCCTGGCGGGCGTCGCCCACGGCCTCCTCGAGCAGGAGCCTGCCCCGGCGGTCGAACTGGTAGTAGCGGGAAGAGACCAGGTGAATGGTGCCGTCGGCCGCGGCCTGGACATCGATCTGCCCTCCCTCGGCAACCCGGCCGTGGAACCGCCACTGCGGCCGGGCCCATCCGCTGGAGGTCCAGAAGAGGAGGGCAAGGACGAGAAACAGGCCGCCGGGCCAGGGGCGAAGTCGGCTGAAGAAGGGCAGGGCGTGGCGCCTGCCGGGAAGGGCGGCGGGACGGATCGCGATCCCTGGTGCATGGTCTGTCGGCATTCGAAGCTCCTTTTTTTGCCTGTTGACAGGGGCAAGTCCTCTGGAATAGAATCCCGCTGCCCGCTGTGCCGTCAGGGGTCAGGTCAGGCGGCGGGCCGGGAACCGCGCCGGGAAGAGCCGCCGGCGCCACCCGCCATTTCCGGGCGAATATAACATACAGAAGAAGGCACCATGAACAAGGAAAAGCTTGAAACCCTGTTTTCAGAGGATACCCTGGAGTCCCTCTTTCCCGCCAGCCGGACCAACGATTTTTTCGAGGCCCTGTTCGGTGATGCCAGCGAGGGCGCCTACGATATCAGGTTGCGCTACCAGGGATTTGACGAGCGCGGCAAGACCCTGCGTTTCTTCCTCGACCTGCATGAACGGCCCGGCTGCTGCCTGGTCTGCAATCTCACCTATGGTCTGCCCGAGGTCTTTTCCCGGCACCCGGTGATCAATGTCGAGGGGCTGGTGCGGGATATTGAGAAGATGCTGGACGGCGAGGCCGTCTGCGCCGACTGGAAGCTCGGCACCACCGAGCAGTCGAGCAAGAGTCTCCATTCCATTCCCCTGTCCATCAGGGTCGAGGAGAGGTAGCTGCCATGGGCGACGAGAACTCCGGTCACCACCGCTGGGACGAGCGCTACGCGGCCGATGACCTGCCATGGGATACCGGCCGGCCCGACACCTACCTGGTGCGGACGGTCTCCCGCTGGCCCGTGCGCCGGGGCACGGTCCTGGACGTGGGCTGCGGCACCGGCACCAACACCATCTGGCTCGCCAGGCAGGGATTCGATGCCATTGGCCTGGACATTTCGGCCAGGGCCCTGGAGATCGCCAGGGAGCGGGCCGCCGCTGCCGGCGTATCCTGCCGGTTTCTGCAGGACGATTTCCTGGGCTGCCCCATTGACGCCGGTTCCTGCGTCTTTGTCTTTGACCGGGGGTGTTTCCATGCCGCGGCCGGGGAAGAGGGGCGTGCCGCCTTTGCCCGGCGGGTGGCCTCCTGCCTGCAGGATGACGGCCTCTGGCTGAGCCTGGCCGGCAATGCCGACGACCGGGTGCAGGACAAGGGACCGCCGCGCCTGACGGCTCGCGAGATCGCCACGGCGGTGGAACCGGTGTTCAGGATCCTGAACATGGAGGCCTGCCTGATCGAATCGAGGATGGAACCGGCGCCCCGGTTCTGGCAGTGCCTGTACCGGAAGCGGTGAGGGCAAGGGCAGGGACAGGATACCTGTCCGCTGTCCCCCTTTTTCCCGCCAGACCCTTGATGCGGTCTCAGTGGACCGCCACCCGGGCGCGGCCATCGGCCTTGG
>WFUT01000101.1 GCA_015484845.1 Desulfobulbaceae bacterium | reverse complement strand
TTCTCTGGCTGGACCGGGTCCTGGAGCTTGGGGAGGAGCGGATCAGGGCCGAAAAGACGATCCCCGCTGACCTGGATCTCTTTCACGGCCATTACCCGGGCCATCCCATCATGCCCGGGGTGCTGCTCTGCGAGGCCGTGTTCCAGGCCGGGGCCCTGCTCATTGCTGAAATGATGCAGCACCAGGGCCGGGATCCCGGCGCGGGCATCCCGGTGCTCAGCCGCATCCAGGGGGCCAAGTTCAGGCGGGAGGTGGGGCCCGGCGACACCATCGAGGTGCGGGCCGAGTTCATCGAACAGGTGGGAGCGGCCTGGTTCCTCAAGGGCTCGGTCCGGGTCCACGGCCGGGTCGCGGTGCAGGTGCGCTTTTCCTGCGCCCTCAAGGAAGAAGAGGGGGAGGTGTCATGAGTTTCCTGGAGCTGGAGAACAGGAAGATCGTCGTCTTCGGCCTGGCCAACCGCAAGTCGGTGGCCTGCAGCGTGGGCCGGGTCCTGGAGGAGGCCGGGGCCCGGGTCATCCACGTGGTCCGCAGCCGCGAGCGGGCCGAGACCGCGCGGCGCCTCTTTCCCCGTGCCCCGGTCTTTACCTGCGACGTGGAGGACGAGGAGAACATCGTCCGGGTCCGGGACCGGATCGCGGCCGAGGAGGGCGGTCCCCTGGCCGGCATTGTCCATTCCATCGCCTATGCCAACTATTCCCGCGGCATGCGCCCCTTTCACGAGACCGTGAAGCAGGACTTCCTCCAGGCCATGGATATCTCCTGTTTCTCGTTCATCGCCATTGCCAACCATTTCCGCGACCTGCTCGAGCCCGACGCCTCCATGGTCACCATCTCCATCTCCACCACCAGGATGGCGGCCGAGAACTATGGCTACATGGCCCCGGTCAAGGCGGCCCTGGAATCGTCGCTCTGCTTCCTGGCCAAGAGCTTTTCCGCCTTTTCCCGGGTCCGGTTCAACGCCGTCTGCCCGAGCCTGCTCAAGACCTCGGCCTCGGCCGGTATCCCGGGCTACGTGGATTCCTATCTCTTTGCCGAGAAGGCGATTCCCCGCAAGAAGGCGCTCAGGACCTCCGAGGCCGCCAACGTGGTCGCCTTTCTCCTCTCCGGCCGGTCGTCGGGCATCAACGGCCAGTGCCTGGTGGTGGACGCGGGCATGGGCTTCAACTATTTTGATGCCGGCATCGTCAGCCGGGTGGTGGGGTGATCTCCACTGTCCTTGACCTGGTCCGGCACGCGGTGGCGGTCTTCCTGGCCCGGGAGACGCCCTTGTCCGTCAAGCTGGTCCTGGCCGCGGGCCTGCTGTACATCATCTCCCCCTATGACCTGATCCCGGAATGGGTGCCCGTGCTCGGCGTGCTTGACGACCTGGCCCTGGCCGCGCTGCTCGTTGCCTGGGCATCCCGTTTCCGGGTACCCCCTTCCTGAGAGAACACGAAACCATGCGTTACACCCGTGTCTGCCTGCATGAGTTCGGCTATGAACTGCCGCCCAACCGGGTCACCTCCGCCGATATCGAGTCCCGGCTGGCGCCGGTCTACGAGCGCCTCAGGCTGCCGCCCGGCCGGCTGGAGCTGATGACCGGCATCCGCAGCCGCCGTTTCTGGGACCCGGCCACCCGGCCCAGCCGGGGCGCGGCCCTGGCCGGCGGCAAGGCCCTGGCCGCCTCGGGTGTGGATCCCGGACATCTCGGCTGCCTGATCTTCACCTCGGTGAGCCGCGACATGATGGAGCCGGCCACGGCCGCCTTTGTCCACCGCGAGCTGGGGTTGCCGCGCCGCTGCCAGCTCTTTGACCTCTCCAATGCCTGCCTCGGTTTTCTCAACGGCATGATCATGCTCGCCAACATGATCGAGCTGGGCCAGGTGGAGGCCGGCCTGGTCGTGGCCGGCGAGACCGCCGAGGACCTGGTGGAGTCCACCATCCGGCACATGCTCACCGACACCAGCCTCACCCGCAGGAGCATCAAGCCGCTGTTCGCCTCCCTGACCATCGGCTCCGGCGCCGTGGCCCTGGTCATGGGCAGCCGGAAGCTGCGCGACACGGGCCACTACCTGGTGGCGGCCGCCTGCCGGGCCAACACCGATCATAACGATCTCTGCCAGGGCGGCCAGAATGCCGAGCAGGGGACGCTGATGTCCACGGATTCCGAGCTGCTGCTGGACAAGGGCGTGGAGACCGCTGCCGGCTGCTGGCGCGACTTCCGGCAGGAACTGCCCTGGCAGGCCGGGGACACGGACCGTTTTTTCTGTCACCAGGTGGGCCGCGCCCATGCCCGGCGGCTGTTTTCCACCCTGGGCCTGGACCCGGAACGAAACTTCGAGACCCTGCCCGAGCTGGGCAATGTCGGCTCGGTCTCGGCGCCGGTGACCATGGCGCTCGGCATCGAGCAGGGCGCGCTCCTGCCGGGGCAGCGGGCCGCCCTGCTCGGCATCGGCTCGGGGATCAACTCCCTGATGATGGGGGTGCAGTGGTGAGGGAAACGGAACTGGCGGAGTTTCCTTTTTCATCGAAATCCGTTACCATTGACGGGTACAGGATGGCCTACCTGGACGAGGGGCAGGGGGAGTGCGTGGTGATGGTGCACGGCAACCCTTCCTGGTCATACCTGTACCGGAACCTGGTCCTGGCCCTCAGGGGCCGCTATCGCTGCCTGGTGCCGGACCACATGGGCTGTGGCCGCTCCGACAAGCCGCAGCGGTATCCCTACCGGCTGCAGAACCACGTCGACAACCTGGAGACCCTGCTCGAGCGGTGCGGGGTCAGGCGCTGCGTGCTGGTGGTCCATGACTGGGGCGGCGCCATCGGCATGGGCTGGGCCGGCCGCCACCCGGAGCGGGTGGCCGGGCTGGTGGTGCTCAACACGGCGGCCTTTCGCTCGGACCGTATCCCGCTCAGGATCGCGGTCTGCCGCTGGCCCCTGCTCGGCGCCCTCCTGGTGCGCGGCATGAACGGCTTTGCCCGCGCTGCCACGGTCATGGCCGTGCGCAGGCGGATGCGGCCCGGGGTGGCGGCCGGCTTTCTCGCGCCCTACGGCTCCTGGCGTGACCGGGTGGCCGTGCACGCCTTTGTCCGCGACATCCCGCTGGATGGGCGCCATCCGTCCATGGGTGCCCTGGTCGAGATCGAACACTCCCTGGCCGGCCTGGCCGACAGGCCCATGCTCATCTGCTGGGGTGGAGGGGATTTCTGCTTTGACGACTGGTTTTATCAGCAGTGGCTGCGTCGTTTTCCCGCTGCCGAGGCCCATTATTTTCCCGGTGCCGGCCACTATGTCCTGGAGGACGCCCTGGATGCGATCAGGCCCCTGGTCAGCCGCTTCCTTGACCGCTGTTACGGGACTGCGCCGTGAGGCGTGGCGGCTTTCGTTACCGGGGTGAGCCGGGAGGCACCAGCATGGCCGACTACAATATTGCCAATGCCCTTGAGCGGACCGCGGCCGAACAGGGTCCGCAGACCGGCCTGGTGGTCTGCGCCGGCGACCACTACCCGGCCTGGAGCTTTGCCGGGCTGTGGCGCAACACCTGCCGTTTTGCCGAGATCCTGGCCCGGCACGGCGTCTGTCCCGGCGACAGGGTCCTGCTCATGGTTCGGCCCTCCATGGAGTTCATCTGCCTGAGCTTTGCCCTGTTCCGCCTGGGTGCGGTGGTGATCCTCATCGACCCGGGCATGGGCTACCGCAATCTCCTGCGCTGCATCGGCCGGGTCCGGCCCCGGTTCCTGGTCGGCATCGGCAGGGCCCTGCTCTTCAGCCGCCTGTTTCCCGGGCCCTTTGCCAGCCTGCGGCGGCGGTTCCATGTCAGGACGCTGCTGCGGGGGCTGCAGCAACCGGTCAGCGGCAGTGACCAGGTACCGCAGCCGTGGCGGGCCGGCGAGGACGAGCTGGCCGCCATCATCTTCACCACCGGCTCCACGGGGCCGCCCAAGGGGGTGCAGTACACCCACGGGATCTTTTCCGCCCAGCTGGGCCTGATCCGCGACTATTTCGGCATCAGGGCCGGTGACGTCGATCAGCCCGGTTTTCCACTCTTCGGTCTGTTTTCCATCGTGCTCGGGGCCAGGGTCGTGATCCCGGACATGGACCCCACCCGGCCGGCCCGGGTGGATCCCCGCAGGTTCACCCGGTCGATCATGGACCAGGAGGTCACCTATTCCTTCGGCTCGCCGGCCATCTGGAACGTGGTCAGCCGCTACTGCCTGGAAAAGGCCGTCACCCTGCCACTAACCCGGGTGCTCATGGCCGGGGCGCCGGTGTCCGGCGAGCTGGTCGGCCGGGTGCGCGACATCCTGCCCCGGGACGCCACCATCTTCACGCCCTACGGCGCCACCGAGTGTCTGCCCGTGGCGGCCATCACCGGCGATGAGATCCTTGCAGAGACCTGGCCCCTGTCCCTGCGCGGCGCCGGGATCTGCGTGGGCAGGGCCCTGCCCGGCATGGAGATCCGCATCATCCAGCCCGGCGAGGGGGAGATC
>WFUT01000100.1 GCA_015484845.1 Desulfobulbaceae bacterium | reverse complement strand
GCTTGGCAAGCTCCTTGATCTCGTTGGCGACCACGGCAAAGCCCTTGCCGGCCTCGCCGGCCCGGGCCGCCTCGATGGTGGCGTTCAGGGCCAGCAGGTTGGTCTGTTCCGAGATCTCGGTGATCGCCTCGGTGACCTTGCCGATCTCCTGGGCCGCCTTGGCCAGCTCGTCCACCTTGTCCGAGGCCGAGCCCGCCTCTTCCACGGCAACGCGCGTGATCTCCTGCGCCTTTTCCGTTGACTGGACGATGCCCGTGATATTGTTCGACATCTCGTCCGTGGCCGTGGAGACCAGCGAGATGTTGGTGGCCGCCTCCTCGGTGGCCGCGGCAACCGTGTTCATGTTGGCGCTCATCTCTTCGGCCGCCTCGGCCACGGCCGTGGTCCGTTCCGCCGAATCCACGGCGGCCGAGGAGAAGTCGTCGGCCATGGCGCCCAGGTCAGTGGAGGACTTGAACAGGGTGGTACCGGTATCGGTGATGTTCTTTATCATGGTGCGCAGGCTGGCGGCCATGGCATCAAGGCTCTGGCCGATGCGGCCCAGCTCGTCATTGCCGGTGATGCCGGAGGTGGCGCGCAGGTTGCCCCTGCCGAGCTCCTCGCTGAAGGTTTGCACCTTCTCGAGGCGCGCCGTGATCGATCTGAGGACCAGGAAGGCGAGCAGGATGACCACCAGGCCGATACCGATCAGGATCAGCTGGATCGTCTTGAGCAGGGTGACCGAGGATTCGGCGTTCTCCTGGAGCAGGGTGACGGCCCGGTTCATCTCTTTCAAGAGAAGGGGATTGTTGTCGAGCACCTTCTGCAGGGCCTCGTCGGCGTCCGTGCCGCCGGCGAGCACGGTCTTCACGTCGGCCATGTACTGGTTCCAGAGCTTGTCCACCACCTTGAGCTGCTCCAGGGCCCTGCCGGTGACCCCCTCCACCGCGGCGGTCTTGCCGTCCCGGGGGTCAATGGTCAGGGGCAGTTCTCCGCCCTGGATGAGCCCCTGCAGGGTGCGGTGAAAGATCTCCATGGTGTCACGGACCTTCTGCTCGAGTTTCGGATCGGCCTGGCCGGTCCGTTCCCGCGCAAGCTGGAAGCCGAGCAGGTCCTTGGCCAGTTTCTGGCTCAGCATCCGCTGCCGGCCGGCCAGGTTGATGATCAGGCCGTCGCTCTTCTGCTTGCCGGTGACATAGAGGGTTGCCAGGAACATGCAGATGATGATGATGGAAAAACCGGCAAAGCTGAGGCCAAGTTTGGTTTTGATGCTCATTGTTGTCTACCTGTGGTTCGTTCTGCAGGGGATTGCCGGGCATGCCGCGGAGGGTGCGTCGCCGCGTGACCCGGTTGGTTGCTGTTACGCGGTAACGCCGGCGCCGGCATACTTGTGGACACTGGCCATCAGTCGTTCCTTGTCCAGCTTGATGTGGTACTCGTCCACGCCCACCGCCTTGCCCCGCGCCACGTCTTCCTCCGCGGCCAGGGTGGTCAGGGCGATCACCGGCAGGTGCTGGTAGCGGGGATCGGCCTTGATCTTTTCGGTCAGCTCGAAGCCGTCCATGTTCGGCATCTCGATGTCGGTGAGGACCATGGTGATCTCGTCCACGTGTTCCTCCAGGACCTTGAGGGCCTCGACCCCGTCCTCGGCCTCCAGGACGCTGTAGCCGGCCTCTTCCATGTAGCCCTTGACCTGGTTGCGGAAGAAGTTGGAGTCCTCCACCACCAGGATCACCACCTCGGCCTCCTCGTCGGCCAGCATGGCCATGGGATGATCGACAAACCAGTCCGGGTTCACGGTCTGGACGATCTCGAAGATGTCGACCAGCATGGTGGTATGGCCGTTGATGATGGCCGAGCCCATGATGCCGGGCTGCTTGAGGGTGATGTCGTCGATCTCGACGGCGATCTCCATGGCGTCGATGGGACCGACGGCCAGCAGGCCGATGTCCTTGCCGGCCAGGTGGAAGACGATGACCAGGAGGTCCTCCTGGTCGGCCAGCGGCTGTACCGCCGCCACCTCGTCGATGGAGACCAGGGGCAGGCTGCCGCCCCGGTACTGCATGACCCGGCGGCCGCCCACGTCCTCGATATCGCTCTGCTTGATCTTCTCGACCCGTTCCACCTGGTTGAGCGGCACGCCGAACTGTTCCTCGGGTGAACTGCTGAAGATGAGCAGGGCCTGCTTGTCGCGGGTCTTGGTGATGGCGTCCTTGGCCGCCTCGGCCAGTTCGTTGGCCCGGTCGCTGCCGTCGAGCGAGGTGAGGCCGGCCATGCGGGCCAGGTTGCTCACGTCGAGGATCAGGGCGATGCGGCCGTCGCCCATGATCGTGGCGCCGGCATAGCCGCGGCACTGCTGCAGGTGCCTGCCCAGGGGCTTGATGACGATCTCCTCGGAGTCATGGAGGCGGTCGACGATGAGGCCGTACTTCATTGCCCCGGTGGAGACAACCACGATATTGAGCGCGCTGGAGGGGCTCTGCCGCCGTTCGCCGCCGGTTCGTTCGCCCTGCGTTTGCCGGTCCTGCTGTTCGGCCTCCTGCTCTTGCTCCGCGGCGTCGCCATCCTTGAAGAGTGGGCTGGACTTGGACCGCCTGTCGGCAATGTTGCGCCGCTTGTCCTCCCTGGTCTCCTCGGTGATGACATCAAAGTAGGTCCGCTCGATGCCCAGCACGTCGGAGAGCCTGATCAGGGGCAGCAGGTTGCCGCGCAGCCGCACCACCTCGGCGTCACCCACACGTTCAACGCGCTCCTTGATCCTGGCGGCCGGAATGCGGAGCAGTTCTTCCAGGTTGACCTGGGGGATGGCGTACCGCTCGCCGCCGGTCATGACGATCTGGCAGGGGATGATGGCCAGGGTCAGGGGCAACTTGATGCTGATGGTGGTGCCCTTGCCCACCTCGGACTCGATATCCAGGGAGCCGCCCAACTGGTCCAGGTTGGTCTTGACCACGTCCATGCCCACGCCGCGGCCGGAGACATCGGTCACCTTCTCGGCAGTGGAGAATCCGGGCATCAGGATCAGGTTGGTCCGTTCCTTGTCCGACATGGCCTTGGCCTGCTCCACCGTGATCAGGCCCTTCTTGATGGCGATCTCCGCCAGCCTGTTGCCGTCAATGCCCTTGCCGTCGTCGCTGATCTCGATCACCACCTGGCCGGCGGCATGGTAGGCCTTGAGCACGATCAGCCCCTTGGGATCCTTGCCCTGCTTGACCCGCACGTCCGGCGGCTCGATGCCATGGTCCACCGAGTTGCGGATCAGGTGGGTGAGTGGGTCGTTGATCGCCTCGATGATGGTCTTGTCCAGCTCGACCTCCTTGCCGACGATGGTCAGGTCGATCTGGCGGCCGAGCTTCTTGGACAGGTCCCGGACGACGCGGGGAAACTTGTTGAACACGTTGCCGATGGGCTGCATGCGGGTCAGCATGATGGCCTCCTGCAGCTCGGAGGTCACCAGGTCGATACGCTGGCCCACGGCCTCGGCGCTGCGCACATCACCCGAGGTGATGGTCTGCAGCAACTGGTTCCGGGACAGGACCAGTTCCCCGGCCAGGTTCATCAGCTGGTCGAGCAGGCTGACCGTCACCCGGATGGAGGTGTCGGTCTTGGGCTTTGATTTCTTGACCTTTTTCTTTTTCTCGGCAGCAGGGGCCGGGGCAGCAGCAGCGGGCCGGGCGGCGGGCTCCTGTGCCTGCGCCGGCTCGGGTGCCGGTTCCGGCTCCGGCTCGGCCTCGGCCGAAGGGGCGGGCTCCGGTTCCGGTGGTTGTTCCGGCTCGGGTTCCTGCTGTTCTTCTGCCGCGGCCTCCGGTTCCGTGGCCGGTTCCGGCGACGCTTCCGCGCTCTCCGCCGGTTCGGCCTGCCCGCCGGCATCCGCCCTGGCCGGGATCTCCTTGCCTTCGTAGATGGCATTGAGCGCACTGAGGTGCTCGGAGATGTCGACCTCGTTGCTCTCCTCGATGTTCTCGATGAGCTGCTGCAGTTCATCCGAGGCCAGGAGGAGGACATTGATGATGTCGGGATCCGGGACAAGCTGCCTGCTGCGGATCATGCCGAGCACGTTCTCCGCGGCATGGGCCAGCTCCTGGATGACGGTGAGCCCCATGAAACCGGCACCTCCCTTGATGGAGTGCGCGGCACGGAAAACCTTGTTCACCAGCTCGTCGTCGATATCGGCGCCTGCCTCCTCGATGGCCAGCAGGTCGTTTTCGATGTCGGCAAGGTGTTCCAGTGACTCTTCAATAAAACCCTGCAGTATTTCATCATCTTCGATGGACATGGTGCAATCTCCTCTGCATGTCGGTCGAGCCCCTGGAAAACGGTCCGGGCAGGCTGTGCGGGGCCGTTTTTCCACGGCTTGTCTGGTTGGTGGCCCGGTGCCGGGTTCTGTCGGGCAGGGGCAGAAGGCGCCCCGGTCGCCGGTGGTTGGCCGGTCCCGGGCTGAAATTATCAAGTCTATAATTTTATTGTACGTATCCAATTTTGATTGTACAGATTTTTTTGTTGGATTATGAAAAAGGTCGGTTG
>WFUT01000099.1 GCA_015484845.1 Desulfobulbaceae bacterium | reverse complement strand
GCCCTGCCCGGTCATCGTTTGACCACACTCCAACCCTGTTTTGTCCTGATTTCTGTACTTTTTCCTTTTCCCTTTCTCCTGCCGGTCGTATCATAGATTGGGGCCCGATGACCAGTTCCGGACAAACCGGCACACCCGCCAAGCGGGCCCGATAAAATAAAAACCGAGAGAGGCCGGTCCCTGACAGTCCCGCCGCGCGGGTAAACGAGTCTGGTTTCTGTCCTCCGGCTTCTGTTTTCCCCTCGCTCCCGGACAGAGTCCCCCTGGTTGCCATGCACCGATCCAGCCACGACAGGCCATTTCATCTCAGTGACGTTGTCGATATCGACACCCTGACCGATATCTTCAAAAGATTCCACCGGCTGAGCAACATCCCCACGGCGATCATCGACCCTGACGGCACCTATCTCGCCAGTGTGGGCTGGCAGCGGGTCTGCCTCGACTTCCACCTCGGGCGGCCTGCGGCAAAAAGACAGTGCGTAAAAAACGACCGCGCCCTGCTCCGGGAATGCCGCGAGCGCCGATCTTGCGTTCTCAGGCCCTGCCCGCACGGCCTGGTCAACACCGCCTCGCCCCTGATCATCGACGGCTGCCATGTTGCCAGTATCTTCACCGGCCAGCTGCTGACCGAGCCCCTGACAGAGGCCACCCGGGCCCGCTTCAGGCAGCAGGCAGAGCGCCTGGGCCTTGACAGCGGCCCCTACCTGGAGGCCCTGGCCGAGGTACCGGTGGTCAGCAGGGAACAGCTCTGGGACAGCCTCGACTTCCTGGTCCGCCTGGTGACAAGCATGGCCGAGTGCGGCCTGGCCCGCCTCAGGCTGGAGCAGAAACGCCAGGCCCTGGCCGAGAGCGAGGAGCGCTACCGGGCCCTGTTCCACAACAACCACACGGTGATGGCCATCATTGATCCGGAGACGAACAGGATCGTGGACGTCAACAGCAAGGCCTGCGAATACTACGGCTACTCCAGGCAGGAGCTGCAGGGCATGACCATTGCCGATATCAACCTGCTGCCGGCGGAGGATACGATCCGGCTGATCCGGCAGGCCGGCACCCGGTCGTCACGGCCCTTCCAGGTCCGCCACCGCCTGGCCTCGGGCGAGATCAGGGACGTGGAGATCTACAGCGGTCCCATCCGGCTCCACGGCAGGGACCTGCTCTACTCCATCATCCACGACATCACCCGCCGCAAGCGGCTCGACCGGGCGCTGCGGCGGAGCAGGGACCAGTGGGAGAAGACCTTTGACGCCATCGACGACATCGTCACCCTCCAGGACCCGAACATGCACATTGTCCGCGCCAACCTGGCGGCCAGCCGGGCCTTCGGTGTCAGCCCGCCCGAGCTGATCGGCAGGCACTGCTATGACCTCTTCCGCGGCAGCCAGGCCCCCTGCAGGGGCTGCCCGGTCTCCAGCGCCCGGGGCGACCGGCGCAAGCACACCGCCCTGATCACCCACGAACAGAACGGCCGGGTCTACACCGTCTCCTGCAGCCCCCTGCTCAACGAACAGGGCGAACTGGAATACCTGGTCCACACCGCCACCGACATCACCGAGACCATCCAGCTCAAGGAGGACCGGATGCGGCTCGCCGCGGCCATCGAGCAGGCCTCGGAGAGCGTGGTCATCACCGACGTGGACGGCACCATCCAGTATGTCAACCCGGCCTTTGAGCGGCACAGCGGCTACTCTCGGGACGAGGCCGTGGGCCGGAATCCCAGGATCCTGAAGAGCGACCACCATAACGCCGCCTTCTATGCCAAGATGTGGGAGACCATCAGCAGCGGCCACGTCTGGATGGGCCGCATCGTCAACCGGAAAAAGGACGGCACCATCTTCGAGGAGGACGCCTCCATCTCGCCGGTCCGGGATTCCAGCGGCCGGATCACCAACTACGTCGCGGTCAAGCGGGACGTCACCCGCGAGGTCTCCCTGGAGAGGCAGCTCCACCAGGCCATGAAGATGGAGGCCATCGGCACCCTGGCCGGCGGCATTGCCCACGACTTCAACAACATCCTCTCCGCCATCCTGGGCTACGGCCAGATGGCGCGGCAGCAGCTTCCCCCGGACCACCCGGTCCGTGACGACCTGGAGCGGATCCTGGTCGCCGGCCAGCGGGCCGCGGACCTGGTCCGGCAGATCCTGACCTTCAGCCGCCAGGACAAGGAACAGATGAAACCGGTCAAGATCCAGTTCATCATCAAGGAGGTGATCAAGCTGCTGCGCGCCTCCCTGCCCAGCACCATCACCATCCGGCAGGACGTGGACGTCAACTGCGGACCGGTGCTTGCTGACCCGGCCAAGATCCACCAGGTCCTGATGAACCTGTGCACCAATGCCAAGTATGCCATGGACGGCCACGACGGGACCCTCACCATCGCCCTGCGACCGGTGGAGGTCGCGCCCGGCCGCCACCCGGAGTGCCCGCAGCTCGAACCCGGCCTCTACATCGACCTGATGGTGGCCGACACGGGCTGCGGCATGGACCGCGCCATCCGTGAAAAGATCTTCGATCCCTTCTTCACCACCCGGGAACGGGGCCAGGGCACAGGCCTCGGCCTGGCCGTGGTCCACGGCATTGTCAAGAAATGCGGCGGTGAGATCACGGTGACAAGCGAGGTGCAGCGGGGCACGGTCTTCCACATCTACCTGCCGGTGATCCACGAGACCCGGCGGGAGATGCAGGCGCAGAAGAGCGATATCCCCGGTGGCACGGAGCGGATCCTGGTGGTGGACGACGACCGGGAGATCGCGGACCTGGAACGGAGGATGCTCACCGAGCTCGGCTACCGGGCCACCATGTTCACCGACAGCGGCAAGGCCCTGGCTGCCTGGAAGAACGCCCCTGATGCCTTTGACCTGGTCCTCACCGACATGACCATGCCCGGCATCAGCGGCGCCGAGCTGGCCCGGCAGATCCTGGACATGCGGCCCCGGACCCCCGTTGTCCTCTGCACCGGCTTCAGCGAGGTCATGGACCGGGAGCGGGCAATGGAACTGGGGATCCGGGGATACATCATGAAGCCTGTCCTGCTCAGGGAACTGGCAGCCAGGATCAGGGAGGCCCTGGACGGGGGATGACCTGCGGGCCGGCGCCGGCGGCAAGAAACGGGAAAAGGTCTCAGGCGTGCTGGCGGGCGATCTGGGCGAACATCCGCACCAGGCCGGAGCAGAGGGTAAAGGCCGACTTGATGTGCAGGTTGCTGCCGCAGCACTCGTCAAAGAGGATGGTCAGCTTTGATTCCAGGTCGTCTTCGGGCGCCTGGTAGCTGATCAGGATCGGGAAATGGGGCAGGGGATGGAGGACCAGGTTGATATCAGCGGCAAAGAGCTGCACGGTCCTGCCGGAGAACAGCTCCACCAGGTCGCTGAGCAGATCCGGGCTGGCGTCGGCCAGTTCGCGGAGCGGGGTCTCGCAGCGGCTCCGGAACAGCCCCTGCCAGTCGATGCCTCCCTCCAGTTCCCGAAACGAGATCCAGTTGCCGGTGGGCGGCCGGTGGGTGGGATTGGTGACATAGGAGAGCAGCGGCGCCCGGACCCAGGGGATGATATGGCACTGCGAGCTCATGCGGCCCTGGCTGTCGATATGAAAATCCTTGCCCAGGGAGTTGATGGTCAGCACGCCGCCGGAGTAGCTCGCCCCGATCCGGGGGGCCACGGCGGCCAGGTCCATGGAGGCGATCTTCTCTTCCAGGCGGTCGATGAAGTCGGCCTGGAGCGGGGTCAGGGAGGATGAGCGCGGCTGCAGCGCCCGGGAGAGTTCGGCCCTGGCCTCGGCGGACAGGGCGGGACAGTCGGCGAGTTTCCTGGTCCCCGCCACCACGGCCGCGGCAAAGGCCAGGCAGCCGGGAAGCAGGCAGCGACCGCAGTTGCTCTTCTCCAGCCGGCTGTAAAGCTCAAGCGGAGTCAGTGGCCGTTCGGCAGCCGGTGGCTGTTGCTCTCTGCTGGACATGATCGGACAGGGACGCAGGCGCAGGGAACTCCCTCAAGCCGCCGCGCCTGCGGGCGGCATTCATCCCGTGGTCGGCATGGCGAACCAGGATACCTCCGCCATGCCGCGCCCGTGATGCCTGGAACAGCCGGCCGGCAGAAGGGCTGCCGGTCGACAGGTCCCCGGCCTACTTGCCCAGGTTCTCCCCGATGTCGCGGACCTTGTCCACCTTTTCCTTGATGGCGGTCACTTCGCTGACACCGGGCAGGTTCTTCTTGACGTCCAGGCCGGCCTCTTCCACGCCCTCCAGGCCGCGCTTGAAGGAACCAATGGCCTTGCCGAGGCCGGCGCCGATCTCGGGCAGCCTCTTGCCGCCGAAGAGAAGAAAGGCGATGGCCAGAATAACGATCAGTTCAGGTGTTCCAAGTCCAAACATAACAGTGTCCTCCCTGCGCATGGCGGTTCAGGAAGCATGCCGCGGCCCCATGGCCGCTCAGGCATCCTTCTTGTCGGAATCTTCCTCGATGCTCTTTTTCTCGTCCTCGGCCTTGGTGGCATCCTTGAAGTTCCGGATCCCCTTGCCGATACCGGCACCGATCTCGGGCAACTTGCCGGCGCCGAAGATGATAACGATGATGACCAGAATGATGACCAGTTCCGGCAATCCCAGTCCGAACATTGCGCTACCTCATTTTCGAAAAAATCAGATGACAGAGGACAGAGGACGGAGGAAAGATCCGGTGGGCCGCCCCTGGCGGTGTCAAGTGATGCTGCCCGGCCCTGTCGCGCTGCCGCGCCACGGAACCCTGGCAGATGGTTAGTGTCTGTCGTCGTGCCCGGTGTTGCCGAAAAAGATCGCCTGCCCCGGGCAGGGCCGGTACCGGCAGACCGTCGGCATGCCGCAGGGCCCTGCAAAACGCCTGCCTGCGGCCGCCCGGGCCCGGAGAATTGCGGCCCGGCTGTCTCTGGCCTGATATAGTAGCACTTTGCCGCTGCAGCTGTCAACAACGGTCTGCCACGGCCGGCGGCAGATCAGGAGCCCTCCCGGATCCGGGCCGCCATCTCCCGCATCCGCGCCAGGATGGCCGGCTCGTCCAGGGTCAGCAACCGGCGCTCCTCCATGACCAGGCGGCCGCCGATCACCGAGTCGGTGACATCGCTGCCCCGGGCCGCGTACACCAGGTGGGACACCGGGCTGTAGACCGGGGTCAGGTGGGGCTGGTCCAGGTCCAGGACGATGCAGTCCGCCTTCTTGCCCGGCTCCAGGCTGCCGATCATCCGCTCCGCGCCCAGGGCCCTGGCACCGCCCATGGTGGCGGCATGCAGGGTGGTGGCGGCATCCATGGCCGTGGGATCCATGGTGGCCACCTTGTGGATCCGGGCCGCGGTGCCCATCTCGCCGAACATGTCGACATCGTTGTTGGAGGCGCTGCCGTCGGTACCGATGCCCACGGCCATGCCGGCGGCAAGCATCCGCACCACCGGCGCGATCCCCGAGGCCAGCTTCAGGTTGGATTCCGGGCAGTGGGCCACCCGCACGCCGCGGCCGGCCATGAGCGCGATCTCGTCGTCCGTGACGTGGACGCAGTGGTCGGCCAGGACACGCCCGTTGAGGACACCCAGCCGCTCCAGGTGCTCCACCGGCGTGCAGCCGTGGCGCTGGCGGCAGGACGCCACCTCGTCTTCTGTCTCGGAGAGGTGGATCACGTAGAGGCTGTCATGGTCTGTGGCCGTCTGCGCCAGGCGGACCAGGAGATCGGGTGAGCAGGTGTAGACCGCGTGCGGGTCCACGGTGACGGTGACCAGGTCATGGCCGGCCCAGGTGGCAAAGAGATCCTCCGTGTACCGGAAGCCGTTTTCCAGCTCGCCGTAGTTGGGCGAGGGAAAATCGTAGAGCACCTCCCCGATCCAGGCCCGCATGCCGGCCTCGGCCGCGGCCCGGGCCACGTCACCGGCAAAGAGGTACATGTCGCAGAAACTGGTGGTGCCGGAACGGATCATCTCGCACAGGGAGAGCCGGGTCGAGTGGTAGACCATGTCGCCGGTCAGCCTTGCCTCGGCGGGAAAGATATGGTCCTGCAGCCACTGCATGAGCGGCAGGTCGTCGGCCAGGCCGCGGAAGCAGGCCATGGCGGCATGGGTGTGCACGTTGACCAGGCCGGGCATGATCAACCCCTGCGGCCGGTCAATGCGGGTGGCGCCGGCATACCTGGCCGCCAGCGCCGCGGCCGGCCCCACCTCCACGATCGCATCACCGCGGATGGCAAGTCCGCCCTCCTCGATAATGGTCCCCCGGCTGTCCATGGTGACAAGGTGCCTGCCGGTCAGGACCAGGTCTGCCCTCTTCTCTGTCACTGTTCCATCCTCGCGATGATCTCCCGGATCAACCCGGCCAGGCGCGGCCCGGCCTTTTCGGCAGCCTGCACGATCTCGTCGAGCAGGATGGGCTGCATGGCAT
>WFUT01000098.1 GCA_015484845.1 Desulfobulbaceae bacterium | reverse complement strand
GTCCTTGACCTGGACCTTGAGGCGCAGGTGACGGCGCTGGATGTCAAAGCAGCAGGCCATGATCTTGTCCCGGGTCTCGGAGTCGATCAGGTCGAAGTGCAGCCCCACGTGGTAGCGGTTGGCGCGGATCTTCCTGGTTCGGACCACGTGTCCCACCATCTGGACCACCTGGCCGTCACCGGCGGGCAGGACCAGCTCCACCCGGACCTGCCGTCCCTTGGCAAGGGGTTCCGGGAATGCGGCCAGCAGGCCGGAGCCGCTGACGTCGATGGTCTCGCCCGTGAGGCGCCAGGCCTCCTCGTCATCACCACCGTCCAGAGGCAGCACGGGGGCGGCGACGATGGGGGTGCTGACGTCCACCCGGAAGTATTCCCGCAGCTGCTTGTGGCTGATTACCTCGCGGGCCACGAGGCGCAGGGTCTCCCTGTCCGGGATCTCCTCGATGTCGGCGGCAACAGAGACGTTGCGGCCCGCGATATCGATCAGGACCATGCACTTGCGATGCTGATCGATCCTGTCCACCGGCAGGCTGCCCGGCGTGAAGAGCAGGGAGAAGCGGGGTGGTTCCTCGGCCCGGTAGACACAGCTTATGCGCTGCTTTTCGATCTCGTCCCTGATCGGCAGGGCGACACGAACGGCCTTTCCATCCTCAATCTTGGCAAATACTGAATCCAGGGAAGACAAGGCAGGTACCCGGTGGAGTTGGTGAACAATGGTACTCTTTCTCTATCTAGCTTGCCACAACCGGACCGGAATTGAAAGTTTTTTGTTGTGCCCGGTTCCTGCAATTGCCACTGCCCGCGGCCGGGAAAATGAGGGAAAAAATCCCTCACGCGGCCGGTGAGTCAAAAAAACGGGCACGTTCGTGGAATTCGCTGATACGGCAAATGAAAAATTTTTCTTCATTTTCCATGCACAGGATGCAGGTCATCCACACAGGAAGGAAGTGCGGGCAGGAGCGTGAGACCTGCCCGCACGGCTGACGTGGGTCGGAGGAGAGCAACCTGGGGCCTGGCCGGGAAGGAAGGCGGCTAGGACCTGAGGCGCTGCAGCAGTTTCTCGACGCTGATCCGCAACCGGTCCACGGACCGGGCCAGGGAGCCGATCTCGTCCTGGGACGGCGTCCGGATAGGCTCGCCGAGGTTCTTGCCCAGGCTGATCTCGGTGGCCCGTTTTTCCAGCATTGTGACCGGCTTGATGATATAGCGGCTGAAAAAGAACCAGATCACCAGCATGAAGACCAGGATACACGCCATACCGATGAGCACGAGGTTGACAGCGGACTTTCTTGCCTGTTGCAGGGGCTTCTTCAGGGGGACATAGACCACGTAGGCCGATGCCACCTGCCCGGCCTTCCAGTTATAGCCCTCCTTGGAGCCGTACTGCTTTTTCAGCCACCCCGGCGCCCTGGCCGGGTCACCGTGGCAGCGCAGGCAGCTCTGGCCGACATGGATCGGATGGGCAAAGTAGTAGTAGGGCTCGCCCTTGCGGGTAATCAGGCCCTCCGTGGACTGGAGGTCCGGGTTGCTGCGGAAGATGTTGATGATCTTCATGTCATCGCTGTCCGCCTTGTTGGCCGGGTTCAGCGGGCTGGGCGTGGCCTGCTTGAAGGCATAGTCCGGCACCTTCTTCTCGAACTCTTCCCAGACGCCGCGGGTCAGGGCAAAGCCGGATTTCAGCTCCACCGGCACGCGCTGGCCGGGTCCGGCCAGTTCCAGGATCCTGGGCCGCTGGACCTTCTTGAAATGGAGGCGTGCAGACTCGAGAAAGTTGAAGACCAGCTTGCCCTTGTCCCGGGCCTCGGTCATGGCGTTGTTGACGCTGAACTTGTAGCTGGCCACGGAAATGCCGAGGGTGGCCAGCAGGCTGAGGACACCGATCAGGACCATGAATCGAACGCGTATGCTCATCAGCTTCTACTCCGTTTCTGTGCAACCTGACTCCTGCAATTGCCGGCTTCGAAGTGCAGGATACAGCTGCTATGGGGGTTGATGGGGGGTTGTCTGCCTCTTTTTCATCCAATCACAGCGGCCGGTGGAAAAACAAGGAAAAATGATGCCGGTCCTCTCTCCCACTTTGAAGGAGTGGGGCAGGGCAGGATTTTTTGTTGCCCTCCCCTGGCGGTACAGGGGGAGGTGTCTGTTTGTTTTGCCTTTTTCCTCCCGCCTGTGGTAGGTTACAGGAATGCGGGGCGCCAAGGGCCGGCCCGGGGTTGTTGCCAAGCGGCCATGGCCGGGGGCGGGCATGGACCGGCGACCGGGCCGGCCGCCGCCTTCTACTTGCAGCGTGGGGCATGGAATCATGAAACTTTCGGTATTTGGCAAGCGTTTCTCCTCCGGGGCAGGGATCCTTTCCCTCATGGATGACCTGGGCAACGCCCTGGCCCGCGGCGACACGATCATGATGGGGGGCGGCAATCCCGCCCACGTGCCCGAGGTGCAGGAGGTCCTGCGCCGCCGGCTGCGCAGGATCGCCGATGACCCTGCCCGTTTCCGGCAGCTCATCGGGGTCTACGACCCGCCGCCGGGCAACGGTGAATTCCTGGATGCCCTGGCCGGGCTGCTGCGGCGTGAGTACGGCTGGCAACTGGGACCTGAAAACATCTGTCTCACCAACGGCAGCCAGGGATCGTTCTTCCTACTCTTCAACATGCTGGCCGGGGAGTTCGAGGACGGGACCTGCCGGAAGATCCTGCTGCCGCTGACCCCGGAGTACATCGGCTATGCCGATCTCGGGCTCTGCGAGGACCTCTTTGCCACCTGCAGGCCGCGGATTGAACTTGTGGGCGACCACTTCTTCAAGTACCATGTGGATTTTGACCGGCTCGAGGTGGGCGATGATATCGCGGCCCTCTGTGTCTCCCGGCCCACCAATCCCACCGGTAACGTACTCACCGATGACGAGATCGATCGGCTGGCTGGGCTGGCCGCGGAACGTGACATCCCGCTCATCATCGACAATGCCTATGGCGTACCCTTTCCCGGCATCATCTATACCCATGCCACCCCGGTCTGGAACGAGCATCTCATCGTCTGCATGAGCCTCTCCAAGTTCGGGCTGCCCGCGGTCCGGACCGGCATTGTCATTGCCAGGCCCGAGGTGATCAGGATCCTTGCCGGGATCAACGCCATCCTCACCCTGGCACCGGGCAGTTTCGGGGCCATGCTGACCACGGATCTCATCCGTTCCGGCGAGATCCTCCGCCTGAGCCGCGAGGTGATCAGGCCCTTCTATCACCGCAGGATGGAACGGGCCCTGGCCGGTATCGAGAAGTACTTCCGCGGCCTGCCCTGCCGCGTGCATGTGCCCGAGGGGGCCATGTTCCTCTGGCTCTGGTTCCAGGGGTTGCCGGTGTCGAGCCGTGAACTCTACGACCGCCTCAAGGCGCGCGGGGTCCTGGTGGTCTCGGGCGAGTATTTCTTTCCCGGTCTTGCCCCGGGCTGGCCGCATATGCGGGAGTGCATCCGCATTACCTATTCCCAGGACGAGGACGACGTTCGGCAGGGACTGCAGATCGTCGCCGACGAGGTCCGCAGAATCTACAGTGAACAACAGTGACAGGTGATGCCTTGGTAAAGAATGTTGCGTGGTGGCTCGGCGTGGCGGCAACATGCACGCTGCTGGCGGTCAGTGTCCGGGCGGCGTGCCTGGAGGGAAACTGCCGCGACGGCCGCGGGAAGCTGAAAAGCGCGGACGGTCGGGTCTACGAGGGCGAGTTCAAACACGGTTTTCTCTGGGGCAAGGGGGTGCTGGTCTATCCCGACGGCACCCGCTACAGCGGCCAGTTCGTCCGCGGCCGTTTCAACGGCCAGGGCACGCTGGTCAGCCCGGACGGCCGCAAGTACGTGGGGAGTTTTAAGGACGGCATCATCAATGGCAAGGGGATCCTGACCACGCCCGACGGCATGCAGTATTCCGGCGAGTTCGACCTGGGCCGGTTCAACGGCCGCGGCAGTCTCTTCTATCCCGATGGCCGCGAGTATACCGGCGATTTCCGCAACGGCGTCATTGACGGCCACGGCAGGCTGACCTATAAGGATGGCTCCACCTTCGAGGGACGGTTCGTCAATGGCAGGCCGGACGGCAAGGGCGTGCGCCGTTACCTGGACGGCACGGTCTACACTGGCGGTTTTCGTGGCAACAAGCGCGAGGGACACGGCGTGCTCGAGATGCCGGACGGCAGCCGCTACGAGGGCGATTTTCACGACGACCTCTACCATGGCCAGGGCACCCTGGTCTATGCCGACGGCCAGGTCTATACCGGTACCTTCAAGAACGGCACCATCACCGGAGAAGGCACCATGCGCTGGCCCGACGGCCGGACCTACACGGGCAGCTTTGTCAATGGCCAGCCCGAGGGCAGGGGGGTCATGAAGTACCCGGACGGCAGCCGCTACGAGGGGCAGTGGCAGGCCGGCAAGGAGAACGGCCATGGTGTCCTGACCAGGGCCGACGGCAGCCGCTACGAGGGTGATTTCGTGGATGGCGTGCCCTCGGGGCAGGGGAAACTGACCCGGCCGGACGGCACGGTCTTCGAGGGGAGGTTCGCAGACGGCAGGCCGGTTGCGCCACCGGCCCCGCCGGCGGGGAAAGAGAAGGCTGCCGGGCCTGCGGCCCAGGCGCCGGCAAAGAAGGCGCCTGGTCCGGCCCTGGAAAAAAAGAACAGCTCCGGCCCGGTTGCGAAAAAGGAACCCCGGGTCCCGGCAGGGGCCGGGGCCGCCGTGGCGCAGGCGCCGGCGGCCGGCAGGGAGGCGGTCCGCAAGCCAGCGGTCGAGCTGGTGGAGCAGGATGGCATGGTGGCCATCCGCCGCAGGCAAAACGGCCGGGATGATGCCGGGGGGGCGCAGAGCGCGCCGTCCGGGCCGGTCCTGGTCAAGGGTATCCTCTATGCCAGCAGGGGCGGCCAGCGGTTCAATGGCACGGCCACGGTCCGGATACCTGGCCGCGGCACCTACAGCGGCCATTTCAGGGACGGCCTCATGGATGGCCGCGGCTCGCTGGTCACGGAGAACGGGGACCGCTGCGAGGGGACATTCAGCAAGGGAACGATGAACGGCCGCGGCACCTGTCTCTTTGCCGACGGCAGGAAGTACAGCGGTGACTTCGTTGCCGGCCGCCGGCAGGGCCGCGGCACCTACACCTATCCCGACGGTTCGCGCTACGAAGGCGAGTTCCGGGACAATACGTTTGACGGCGAGGGAGTCTACACCTTTCCCGACGGCTCCCGGTACGAGGGCGAGTTCAGAAAGGGGTTCTTCTCCGGCCTGGGCAAGCTCCTCTACCACGACGGCAAGAAGTATGTGGGCTCCTTTGCCGATGACCTGCCCGATGGCTACGGCACCCTGATCTCGCCGGACGGCACAGTCTACGAGGGCGGTTTCCGGCACGGACGCCGCAACGGCAAGGGAACGCTCACCTATCCCGACGGCCGGGTCATCAAGGGCAGGTTCAGGGACGATCAGCTCGTGGTGAAATGATGCTGGAGGCGGCGATGCGCTGGCAGTACAGGACCATTCTGTTCGAGTTTCAGAAAGACGGCCTCCTCGGTGACCGCTACCTGGATGACGAGGAGATCGACAAGACCCTGAACCGGCAGGGCAGAAACGGCTGGGAACTGGTCAACGTGGCCCTGCTCCAGGAGGGGCTGCTGGCCTTTCTCAAGAGGCCGGCCGGGGAGGGCGTGGCCACGGCGGCCGCGGAAGAACACCGGCCCGCGCGGCCGCAGCCGCAGCCTGCAGAGACCGGGCACCCCGTCTCCTCCGGTGAGGAGGACAGCGGCGGGACCACGGCCGAGGAGCTGCAGCAAAGGGAGCGGGAGCATATCAGGCAATTGGAGGAACAACGGCGCCAGGCCATGCGGGAGCGGGAAAAGGACCTGGTGGGGGAGATCAGGATCTCGTGAGGTCGGCGGGGCTGGAGCTGCCGCGACCGGGGTGATGGCAATGGAAGAGATGGGCGTGGAAAACGGGGCAGGCACCGGGCCGGTGCCCTGGCCGGATGACGGCCGTGGCAACGGTGGCGGGGAGATCGCCCCGCTGGTGGACCCGGAGCTCTGCAGCCGGATGCGCACCATCCGCCGGACCCTGCACCGGTACCCGGAACTGGCCGGCCACGAGGAGCGGACCGCGGCCCTGGTCGCCGGGGAACTGGCCCGCCTTGGCATCGGCTGCCGGACCGGCCTTGGCGGCGGCACCGGCATCCTGGCCACGCTTGGCCGCCAGGCAGGGCCCTGCGTCGCCCTGCGCGCCGACATGGATGGCCTGCCCATCAGGGAACTGACCGGGCTGGACTTTGCCTCCACCCGCGATGGCATCATGCACGCCTGCGGACATGACGGCCACGTGGCCATGCTGCTGGGCGCCGCCGCCCTGCTCCAGCAGACAGCGCTGCCCGGCAGGGTGGTCCTCCTCTTCCAGCCGGCCGAGGAGGCGGGCACCGGCGCGGCCGCCATGATCCGCGACCACGTCCTGGACGGGGTGGACATGATCTTCAGCGGCCACATCGACACCCACCACCCGGTGGGCTTCCTCATCGTGGACGACGGCCTGATCTGTTCCTACACCGATCCCTTTGCCATCCGCATCCATGGCCGGGGCGGCCACGCGGCCCGGCCCCACGAGGCAGTGGATTCGGTGGTGGTGGCCGCCAACCTGGTCATGAACATGCAGACGCTCGTCTCCCGCCAGATCGACCCCTCCCACGCCGCCGTGGTGACCGTGGGCAGGATCGAGGCCGGCACGGTGCACAACGCCATTGCCGAGAACGCCCTCCTGGAAGGCACGGTGCGCAGCGCCCACGCCGATACCCGCGATTCGATCCTCGGCGGCCTGCGCCGCGTGATCCACGGTGCCAGCGACATGTGCAACGCCGAGATCGAACTGGAGTTTTTTGACGGCCTGCCGGCCGTGGTCAACGACCCGGGCGCCACGGCCATCGCCCGCCACGCGGCCGCGGCCGTGGTGGGCACGGACCAGGTGATCTCCCAGGGCCAGCCCAGCCTGGGCGGCGAGGATTTTGCCTTCTACCAGCAGCGGGTGCCGGGCTGCATGATCCGTTTCGGCGGCCAGGTGACCGCGGGCAAGGCCGGCCCGGCCCATTCCAGCCGTTTTGACTTCAGCGAGGACGTGCTGGGCTATGGCGCCGCCTGGCTGGCCACGGTGGCCCGGCTGGCGCTGCAGCGGTTGGCGGCGCGCTGAGACGGACAGGTCCATTGCCCCGGGGCAGGCGGGAGCCATTACGGCAGAACGAGACCATCCCCGGGCCGCGGCCCCGGTGTTTTCAGGAGGACAGGGGGAAGCCATGGCTGTGATCGACTTTGCTGACAGCAGACCGTTTACCCTGGGCGTTGAACTGGAGTTCCAGGTCCTGGACCGGGAGAGCCTGGACCTGGTACCGGGGGCGCCGGCCATCATCGACGCCGTGCCCGGCTTCTGCCGCGACCGGGTGGCGCCGGAGTTTCTCCAGTCCATCCTCGAGGTGCAGACCGGGGTCTGCGCGTCGGTGGACGAGGCCGCGGACCAGCTCCGCTCCTTTATCCCGGCCGTGGAGGAGGTGGCCCGCAGCCAGGGACGGCTGCTCTTTTCTGCAAGCCTGCATCCCTTTGCCGAGCCGGCCGACCAGGTCCTCAGCGCCGGCGAACGCTACCTGCGGATCATGGACGAGCTCCAGTACGTGGGCCGCCAGTTCATCTCGCAGGGGCTGCATGTCCACGTCGGCATGGCGGACCGGGAGACGGCCATCCGGGTCTGTGACGGTATCCAGGTCTACCTGCCGGTCCTGCTGGGGCTGTCGACCTCGTCGCCCTTTTTCCGCGGCGAGGATACCGGTCTCTGCTCCTACCGGACCAAGCTGTTCGAGGCCCTGCCCATGGCCGGGATTGCCGGCTATATCGGCTCCTGGCAGGGATACGAGGAGGAGATCTCCATGCTGCGGGAACGCGGCATTATCCGGGAGGTGCGGGATCTCTGGTGGGACGTGCGGCCGAGTCCCGGCTTTGGCACCGTCGAGATCAGGGCCTGTGACCTGCCGTCCCGTTTTTCCGAGGTCATGGCCCTCACCGGCCTGGTCCAGGCCCTGGCCGCGGCCATTGCCGAGCAGCGGCTGCGGCCGCAGCCGGTCAGTCCGCAGCTCCTGCAGTGGAACAAGTGGCAGGCGGCGCGGCACGGGCTCCGCGGCCAGTTCGTCGACCCGCTGGGGTTGCTGGAGAGTGCCGCCACGGTGCGCCAGGCCGCAACCGAGATGCTCGAGGTCCTGGCGCCCTGGATCAAACGCTTTGCTTCCGGGCACTGGCTGGCGGGTATCGGCTCGATCCTGGAGCACGGCACCGGCGCCGAGCGGCAGCGGGCGCTCGTGGCCCGGGGCGCGGATTTCAGGGAAATGATCAGAACGTTACAGGGTGAATACTGGTTATGAGTGCATCGTCGTTGACAGGTTCGTCCGGGGATGAAAAAAAATCTTCCCCGGCCAGCGGGACCGGGGCGCATGACCCGCTGTACGAGTGTTCGGTGGTGGCCTCGGGCCACGAACTGGTCAGCCGGGCCGCGGCCGGTATCCTGCGCCGGGGCGGCAATGCCTTTGATGCCGTGGTGGCGGCCGGGTTTGCCAGCGCCGTGGCCGAGCAGACCCTGACCAGCCTCGGGGGCGGCGGCTTTCTCCTTGCCAGGACCTGCGGCAGGAAGGAGCCCTGCCGGGAGATCTTTTTTGATTTTTTCGTCGACACGCCGGGCCGGGCCCTGGCCGGATCGCCGGAGCCCCATTTCTTTCCGGTCACCGTGGACTTTGGCGGCTCGGGCCAGGTGTTCAACATCGGGCTCGGCTCGGTGGCGGTGCCCGGGACCCTCAAGGGGCTGCTCCACGTGCACGGGCGGCTGGGATCCATGGACTTGGCCGATGTCCTGGCCCCGGCCATCGAGCTGGCCCGCGGCCATGAGCTCAACTCCTTCCAGGCCGGTTTCCTCGGCCTGCTCCATCCCATCATGACCATGACCGGGCCGGGCCGCGCCCTCTATGAACCGGGCGGTCGCTACCTGCAGGCCGGCGACACCCTGGTCAACAGCGAGCTGGCCGACTTCCTGGCCGACCTGGTCCATGACCACGGCCACAGCTTCTACCAGGGGGACATCGCCCGTGCCATTGACCGCGACATGCGCCAGGGTGACGGCCTGCTCACCTACGAGGACCTTGCCTCCTACCAGGTGATCGAGCGCGATCCCCTTCGCGTCCCCTACCATGGCCGGACCCTGCTCACCGCGCCGCCGCCCTCCATGGGCGGCACCCTCATAGCCCTGTCCCTGTCCCTGCTCGCGGGCATGGATCCCGTGGACGGCTGGGGCACGCCGGAATACCTGCTGCGCACCACCGCCCTCATGCAGGAGGTGGAACGGCTGCGCGAGCAGGGCGTCTGCACGCCCGGGGCCCTGCAGGAGTTCCTCGCCTCCGGCAGGGTGGAGGCGTCGCGGCAGCAGATCCGCCTCTTTTCGCGCGGCACCACCCATGTCAGCATCGCGGACCGGGACGGCAATGTCGCCTCCATGACCTGTTCCAACGGCGAGGGATCAGGCTACTTTGCCCCGGGCACCGGCATCATGCTCAACAACATGATGGGCGAGGACGACCTGCACCCGGACGGCTTCCACTGCGCGCCGCCCGGGCAGCGGGTGGGCTCCATGATGTCGCCCTCGGTGCTGCTCCACGGCGACCGGGCCGAGCTGGTGCTCGGCAGCGGCGGCTCCAAGCGGATCCGCACCGCCATGACCCAGGTCCTGACCCAGCTGGTCGATTTCCGGCGGCACCGGGTCGAGGCGGTGGAGGCGCCGCGGCTGCACTGGGACGGCGAGATCCTGCAGGTGGAGCCGGGCTTTCCCGCCCCGGCGATCGAGGCCCTGCGGCAGCGGGTCCGGGTCAATGTCTGGCAGGAGAGGAGCATGTACTTCGGCGGCGTGCACGTGGTGGTGCCGGGCCGGGGCGGGGCCGGTGATCCCAGGCGGGGCGGGGCCGTGGAGGTGGTGCGGCCGTGAGTTCCTACATCCTCAAGCGGATCCTGCTCATGATCCCGACCCTGTTCGGGGTCATGCTGATCACCTTCACCATCACCCAGTTCGTGCCCGGCGGACCGGTGGACCGGATGATGGCCCAGATCGAGGGCCAGGCAGGCGCGGGCGAGGCCGCCAGCGGCGGGGCCGGGCTCTACCGGGGCGGCAAGGGCCTGGACCGGGAGCGCATCGAGCAGCTCCGCAAGCTGTACGGCTTTGACAAGCCGCCCGTGCAGCGGTTCCTCACCATGATGGGCAACTACCTGGTCTTTGACTTTGGCGACTCTTACTACCACCACATGAGCGTGGTCGACCTGGTGATCTCCAAGCTGCCGGTCTCCATGTCCCTGGGCCTCTGGACCTTTGTCATCGTCTACTCGGTCTGTATTCCCCTGGGCATTGCCAAGGCGGTGCGCGACGGCTCCCGTTTCGATGTCATCACCTCGACCATCATCCTGGTGGGCTACGCCATTCCCGGTTTCGTGCTCGGCATCATCCTGATCGTGCTCTTCGGCGGCGGCAGCTTCTGGCACATCTTTCCGCTCCGGGGCCTGGTCTCGGACAACTGGCACGAGCTGAGCCTGATGGGCAAGATCATGGACTATCTCTGGCACATGGTCCTGCCGGTGACCTCCTCCACCGTGGGCAGCCTGGCAGTAATGACCCTGCTGACCAAGAACTCCTTTCTCGAGGAGATCCGCAAGCAGTACGTGATCACGGCGCGCGCCAAGGGACTGTCGGAGAAGCAGGTCCTCTACCGCCACGTGTTCCGCAATGCCATCATCCCCATCATCACCGGCTTTCCGGGCTCGTTCATCACCGCCTTTTTCACCGGCAGCCTGCTGATCGAGACCATCTTCTCCCTGGACGGCATGGGGTTGCTCGCCTACCAGTCGGTGATGAACCGCGACTATCCCGTGGTGCTGGGCACCCTCTACTTCTTCACCATCATCGGGCTCGTCTCGCGCCTGCTCTCCGATCTCAGCTACGTGATGGTCGATCCCCGTATCAGTTTCGACAAGGTCCGGTAGCGCCATGAAGAGAGGAACCACGGTCCCGCCGCAACGGGCCACCCTTGCCCGCCGGCGCTGGCACAGCTTCCGGAGGAACCGGCGCGGCTACTGGTCGCTCGTCATCTTCCTGGTCCTGTTCACCACCAGCCTGTTCGCCGAGGTCCTGAGCAATGACAAGCCGCTGGTTATCGACTACCAGGGGCACCTCTACTTCCCCCTGTTCAGGACCTATCCCGAGACCACCTTTGGCGGCGACTTTGCCACCGAGACCGACTACCGGGACCCCTACATCCTGAAAAAGCTCCGCAGCAACGGCAACTGGGTCGTCTTTCCGCCCAATCCCTACAGCTACAACACCATCAACCTGGAGCTGAACCAGCCGGTGCCGTCACCGCCCACCCGGGAAAACCTGCTCGGCACCGACGACCGGGGCCGTGACGTGCTGGCCCGGCTGATCTACGGCTTCCGGCTCTCGGTCCTCTTCGGCCTGGCCCTTACCGCCATCGGTACCCTGCTCGGTATCGTGGCCGGGGCGGTGCAGGGGTACTTCGGGGGCAGGGTCGATCTCTTTTTCCAGCGCTTCATCGAGGTCTGGGGCGCCATGCCCGAGCTCTACCTCCTGATCATCTTTGCCTCCATCTTCAAGCCGAGCATCCTCCTGCTCCTGATCCTGCTCTCCATGTTCGGCTGGATGGGGCTCTCCGACTACGTGCGGGCCGAGTTCCTCAAGGGGCGCAACATGGAGTATGTCAAGGCGGCCAGGGCCCTGGGCGTGGGCAACCTGACCATCATGTACCGCCACCTGCTGCCCAACGGCATGACACCGGTGATCACCTTTCTGCCCTTTCGCATGTCCGGCGCCATCCTGGCCCTGACCAGCCTCGATTTTCTCGGCCTCGGCGTGCCGCCCTCCACCCCCAGCCTGGGCGAACTCCTGGCCCAGGGCAAGGCCAACATCGAGGCCTGGTGGCTCTCTGTCTCCACCTTTGTCGTCCTGGTGGGCACCCTGATCCTGCTGATCTTCATCGGCGAGGCCCTGCGCGAGGCCTTTGATCCGCGCCGGCAGTAGCCCGGCGGCTGGCAGAAAGCGTCAGGGCGTGCGCCGGCAGGACGTCAGCTTCTCGAGCCAGCCGGTCCACTGTTCCATGCCCCGGCCGGTGGTGGCGGCAAGCTCCAGGATCTCCAGGTCGGGATTGATGGCCAGGGCCTCGCGGCGGGCCTCGGCGGGAGAGAAGTCGAAATGGGGCAGGAGGTCGGTCTTGGTGATGACAAAGAGACGCGCCCAGCTGAAGGTGGCCGGGTACTTGGCCGGCTTGTCCGAGCCCTCGGGCACCGAGACCAGTACCACCCGGTGGTGCTCGCCCAGGTCAAAGGTGGCCGGGCAGACCAGGTTGCCCACGTTCTCGATGAAGAGCAGGTCCAGGCCGTCCATGCCGGCCCGGTCAAGCTGCTGTTCCAGGAGGTGCAGGCCGCGGTGCACCAGGGGCGCGTCCAGGTGACAGGCGCCGCCGGTGGTCAACTGGACCACCGGGATGCCCTTTCTCCTGATCCGCTCCGCATCCCGCTCGGTCTCGATGTCGCCCTCGATGACGCCGATGCGCAGTCGGTCCGCCAGCCGGACAATGGTCTCCTCGAGCAGGGTGGTCTTGCCCGAGCCGGGGCTCGAGATCAGGTTGAAGGCCACCGCTCCCATGGCCTCGATGTGGCGCCGGTTCCGCCGGGCCTGCTCGCGGTTGGCGGCAAGCAGGCTCTGCTGGACCTCGACAATTTTTCCGCCGGCACTGTCCCCGGCCTCGTGCCGGGGGACATGACAGCCACAGGTTTCACACATCACGCTTCTCCCTTGCCGGCCCGTTGACCGGCCGGCTTGTCTTCCATCTCCACCCGGTTCAGGACCAGGTCGCAGCCGTCGGTGGCCGTTACCACCAGGGCCGCCTCCCTGGTCACCTCCAGGGTCGTCCTGATGGCGTTAAAGCCAAAGACAAACGAGTCCACCACGATACCCGCCTGCCTGCCGATGGCAACCTCCACCCGGACGATGCGGCTGGCCCGGTGCTGCCGGGCCAGCGCCGCGAGCTGGTCGAGCAGCCCCTGCGCCAGCGACAGCTCATGCATGGCCGGCCCGCAGGCCGATACCCTGTTCGGCCAGTTTCCGCCGCAGCAGGGAGAGGACCGTGGCCACCCGGGGTTGCAGCGCCGGTGACAGGCCGAGGCCGGTGGAGATGTCGGCCGGAACGATGGTGATCAGCTCCACCCGCTCCGGCGCCCGCTCCCGCAGGCGGCAGAGGGCAAGGATCTCGAGCAGGCCCACCTGGTGCGGAGACATCATGCCCTGGATGTTGCCGGTCCGGATGTCCTGGTCGGAAAAGCAGCGGATGGTGCCGGGCCTGTGGTCCAGGTTGATGGTATCGATGACATAGAGGGTCTGCACCGACTCCATGAACGGCGCCATCATGATGCCGGCCGTGCCGCCGTCCAGGACCCGGAGATCCCCGGGCAGCAGGTATTCCTCCTGGAGCCTCTGCACGCAGTGCACCCCGAATCCTTCGTCGCGGAGCAGGATGTTGCCGATGCCGAGGATACCGGTGGCGCCGCTGGATCTGTTCAAGGGAGATTTGGGGTCCATGGGTCGGCCTGGGGCAGGGCAGGGGCGGCGTCCGGCCGCCCCTGCCTGGTGGAAGGTTTCAGGATCTGTTGCGCAGGTACTTGAAGCCGCTGAACATGGAGGAGACCAGCCCCTCCTTGGTGACCACGTCGTTCCAGGTAACCATGTAGACGTGGACCACGACATAGAACATGAAGTACCACATGCCCAGGTAGTGGAGGAAGCGGGCCTCCATCTGGGAGCCGAAGATCACCTGTAGGGACTGCCAGGTGGCCGACTCGGGATAGAGCAGGTAGAAGCCGCTCAGGCCCTGGAACACGGCGATCACCAGGGTGACGATGTAGACCGTGCCGGCCAGGGCGTTGTGGCCCAGCCGCGGCTCGTGGCGGTGGCGCAGGTAGACGTAGTGGATGCCGGTGTGGGCCAGGTTCTTCAGGTTGCGCGGCGTGATTGGCAGGAAGTCCCAGAACCGCTCCTGGCGGTTGCCGAACAGGAGCAGGTAGAGCCGGATGATCACCGCCCCGGTGAAGACAAAACCGGCCAGGAAGTGGATATAGCGCATGGTGGCCACGGGGAAGGAGGTTGTTCCCTCCAGCATGGTGTTGGTCCATGGAAAGTGGATGTAGAGCCCGGTCACGGTCAGGGTGACGATGGAGAGGGCAAAGGCCCAGTGGTAGACCCTGAGCAGGATACTCCAGGCATACTGTCGTTGGTAGAGCATGGTTCCCTCCTCTTGCAGAGATGAGCCGTGGAGGATTTCGTCTATCTGGCACCTAAAGGGCCTTGACCCTGCAGATTTCGCTGCCGCCGGGCTCGAGCATGTGCACGGCGCAGGCGATGCACGGGTCAAAGGAGTGGACCGTGCGCAGGACCTCCAGGGGCCGCCCGGCGTCGGCCACCGGGTTGTTGACCAGCGAGGCCTCGTAGGGGCCGGCCTTGTCGGCGCTGTCCCGCGGGCCCGCGTTCCAGGTGGAGGGCACCACGCACTGGTAGTTTTTGATCCTGCCGTCCTTGATCACGATCCAGTGGGACAGGGTGCCGCGCGGGGCCTCGTGGAAGCCGAATCCCTCCTGTTCGCCCTTGGGAAAGGTGGGCTTGTTGAAGATCTCCAGGTCGCCGCGGCCGATGTTGTCGATGAGCAGCTGCCAGTGCTTGATGGCCAGGTCGGACAGCATGGCCGCCCGGATGGCCCGGGCCAGGTGCCGGCCGGGCGTGGAATGGAGCGCCGAGGCATCCACCCTGACGCCGGCAAGGGAGCTGACCCGCGACAGGGCGTCGTCCACGTAGCGGGTGGTCAGCTCGTGTCCCAGGCCGTAGCCCACCATGACCTGGGCCAGGGGGCCCACCTGCATGGGCTCGCCCTGGAAGCGCGGCGCCTTGATCCAGGAGTACTTGCCGTTCTCGTGGAAGTCGGTGTAGTCGGGCACGGTCTCTTCCTTGTAGGGATGCCGGGTCCAGTCGCCGCTGTACCAGGCGCGGGCGATGCACTCGGCCACGTTGTCCCGGAAAAAGGGATCCTGGGTGGAGGTGAAGGCGCGGGCGCCCTTGACGTCGCCGTTCATGATCACGCCGCCGGGCAGGTCGAACTTCGTGCCCCTGGTGTCGAGGATCATGTCGGGCACGGCCAGGTAGTTGGTAACCCCGGCGCCGTACTGGAGCCAGTCCTTGTACAGGGCGCCGATGGCGATCACGTCCGGCAGGTAGACATTGTGGATAAAGCCGCGCACCTCCTCCACCAGCTGCTTGACCCAGTAGAGCCGCTCGGTGTTGAGGGTGGCCTCGTTGTCCGGGTTGATGGCCGCCGTGACCCCGCCCACGGACAGGTTCTGGATGTGGGGGTTCTTGCCCGAGATGATACCCAGGGCCTGGTCGGCCTTGCGCTGGTAGTCCAGGGCCTCCAGGTAGTGGGAGACCGCCATCAGGTTGGCCTCCGGCGGCAGGGTCATGGCCGGGTGGCCCCAGTAGCCGTTGGCAAAGGGACCGAGCTGGCCGGAATCGACAATGGCCTGTACCTTGGCCTGTACCGCCTTGAACCGGTTGAAGCTGTTGCCGGGCCACTCGGCCAGGGTATTGGCGAGCCGCACGGTCTTGCCGATATCCGCCTTGAGGGCCGAGACCACGTCCACCCAGTCCAGGGCGGAGAGGACATAGAAGTGGACGATATGGTCGTGCAGGGCATGGATCGCCTGGACCAGGTTGCGGATGTAGTGGGCGTTCATGGGGATCTCCAGGCCCAGGGCGTTCTCCACGGCCCGGACCGAGGCCAGGGCGTGCACGGTGGTGCAGACCCCGCAGATCCGCTGGGTGAACAGCCAGGCATCCCTGGGGTCGCGACCCTGGAGTATGACTTCAATTCCTCGCCACATCTGGCCGGAAGACCATGCCTTTGTGATCTTGCCGTTTTCCTCTTCCACGTCTATTCTCAGGTGGCCTTCGATCCGGGTGATGGGATCGACCACGATGCGTTGTGCCATGGGATCTCCTCCTTGCCGTTATTCCTCTTCCTTCTTCCTGCCTGCCAGTTTCCTGCCAATGCCCACGGCGGCATGGACGCCGATGGCCGCGGCGGTCACGCCGAGGACGGCCTTGCCCACGGTGCCGGCGTCATGGACAATGCCGCCGCCACTGCCGGGTATGGTGACCCCGGGCAGCCGCTCGTAGAACGGGCCCATGGCATCCCAGAAGTCAGGCTCGGTGCAGCCTATGCAGCCGTGTCCCACGCTGACCGGCCAGACATCGACGTCGTTGAACCGGGCCGCGGGACAGTTGGAAAAGGTGCCGGGTCCGCGGCAGCCGACCTTGTAGAGGCAGTAGCCCTTGCGATGGGCGTCGTCGCCGAACTGCTCGACAAAGCGGCCCTCGTCGAAGTGGGCCCTGCGCTCGCACTGGTCATGGATCTTGCGGCCATAGGCAAAGAGGGGCCGGCCCATCTGGTCGGTGCGGGGCAGTCGTTTGAAGGTGAAGTAGTGGAGCACGGTGCCGAGAAAGGAGATCGGGTTGGGCGGGCAGCCGGGAATGTTGATGAGCGGGGGCCCGGACAGGAGTTCGCGCACGCCCACGGCGCCGGTGGGGTTGGGTTTGGCGGCCTGGATGCCGCCAAAGGAGGCGCAGGTGCCCATGGCGATCACGGCCGCTGCCTTGGGGCCGACCTCGGCCAGGATGTCCATGGCGGTCCTGCCGCCGATCTTGCAGTAGATGCCGCCGTCCCTGGTCGGGATGGCGCCCTCGACCACGCAGACGAACTTGCCGCTGTAGCGGTCCAGGGTGTCCTGCAGGGACTTTTCCGCCTGCCGGCCGGAGCCGGCCATGACGGTCTCGTGGTAGTCAAGGGAGATGATGTCCAGGATCAGCCTGCCGATGTCCGGGTGCGATGCCCGGAGCAGCGCCTCTGTACAGCCGGTGCACTCCTGGAAGTGGAGCCAGACCACCGGCGGCCGCTCGCTGGAGACGGCGGCCTCCACCAGCCGCGGCACCATGGATTCGGAAAGGCCCAGGGCTGTTGCCGCCAGGGTGCAGCCCTTGAGAAAGACCCTTCGACTGACCTTGTATCTCTGCCCAGCCAACTGTTCTGCCATGGCTCCCTCCTTTGCCTGCTGACAGGCGCTGCCCGGGCCGGGCGTCCCGGCCGCAGGGTTCCTGCTGCGGGAATACGGCAAGACGCATGGTCCGGATTTCCTGTTGTGCAAGTTGTGCAATGCACAATGTGCACAATTTGCACGTGAAAATTTTATCGAAGTTTCAGCTAATTATACCTCAATTTTCCGGTTGGGCAAGCGGTTTTTCCAGGGTCAGCCCTCGGCCTGTTGCCTGATGATCCGGAATCGTTCTGTCCGGACCACCTTCTGTCGTTCCAGTTCTTCGATCTCCTCCTCTGACAGGTGGACCCGGCCGCAGAAGGGACAGGTGCCGTCCACCTCGTCGCCCACGGCCCGGGCCTTGAGTTCGTCGGCCGTGAAGTGGCCGGTGTGGCCGCAGGCGCCGGCCGGGTTCTCCACCCGTACCCGGCGCCGCCGGCCAACCTCTTTCTCATCTGCTCTCATGGTTTCCTCCTGCTACTGGCTCCTGCCCCTGGCGCCTTTGCCGGAGAGACGGCACACGCGGGATGAGGCTGTCACGTTCTCCGGCCAGGGGATAGTATTGTTGTCGGCATCCACCAGGGTCACGGAGAGAGGCATGCCGCCGTCCAGGCGGTGGGTGGCGCACGACATTCACGGGTCATAGGCGCGCACCGCCATCTCCACCCGGTTGAGCAGCTCCCGGTCGTAGCGGCCGGCACGGATCAGGGACGAGGCCGTCCGGCGGATACTCATGTTCATGGGCGCGATGTTATGGGTGGTGCCGACGATCAGGTTGGCGCGGGTGATGCATCCGTTCTCATCCGTGCTGTAGTCGTGGATCAGGGTGCCGCGCGGCGCCTCCACCACGCCGATGCCGCGGCCGGCGCCGGGCCGGGCCGGCGTCCGCACCCGGGGGTCGGTGATGGCGTCATGGCCAAGCAGCTCGAGGCTGCGCTCGCAGACATGGATCAGCTCGATCAGCCGGGCATGGTGGAAGAGCAGGGTGGACTGGGCCGGCCGGCCGTACAGGGAACGGAACTCCTCGAGTTCCTCCTGGGCCCGGGGCGTGGCGATCCGCTCGGCCACGTTGATGCGGGCCAGGGTGTTGACCCGGTAGATGCCGCCGGGACTCTCCGGGTCCATGGAAAAATCCTCGTCCCAGCAGCGGGCGTAGACCATCTTGCCATGGGTCCATGGTTCGGCGTGTTCGGCCAGGTAGCGGTGGTAGTGGTGGGCCGGAAAATCGGTTGTTGCGCCGTCGGGCCGCATCAGGCGCAGGCTGCCCTCGTAGAGCTGCAGGCTGCCGCTATCATCCACCATGCCCAGGAATCCCGTACGGATATCGCCGGCATCTTCTGCCAGGTCGCGGCGCGGCCTGAAGACCCGCGCCTTGGCATGGGCCATGGCCTGGAGGGCAAAGTCGAGCAGCTGCCCGGCCTGCAGCAGCAGCTCCTGCCGCTCCTTTTCGGACAGGGGCCGGGAAAAGCCGCCGGCCACCGCGGCAACGGGATGGATGGCCCGGCCGCCGAGCCGCTCCAGCATCCGCTGGCCCAGGACCCGCATACGCACCACCTGCTCGGCCAGGCCGGGCGCCTGCCGGGCAAGACCGGCCAGGTTGCGGTCACCAGGATCGGCATGCTGCAGGACCAGGTCGGGCGCGGCAAGGAAGAAGAAGTGGAGGATCTTGTCTCCAACGTGGGCCAGGTGCAGGCACAGCTCGCGCAGGAGGTGGGCGGCCGGCGGCGGCTGGACCCCGAAGCAGCGGTCCACGGCCTTGACCGAGGCGAGGTGGTGCAGCCAGGGGCAGATACCGCAGATCCTGGTGACGATCCGGGGCAGTTCCTCGGCCGGCCGGCCCTGGACAAAGGTCTCAAAGCCGCGCAGGGTGGTGAGGTGCAGCCGGGTCTCGCGGACACCGCCGCTTCTGTCCAGGTGAATGGTGATCCTGGCGTGCCCCTCGATCCTGGTGACCGGGTCGATGGTGATCCTTGCCATGGCGTTTACCTCTTCCGGGTAATGGGGCGCAGCAGGCCGTGCGCGCCCGCAAAACGCAGCATGGCCCGGCGGTCTACCACGGAGCGGAAGTCCAGGCCATGGCTGGCCAGGATGTTCATCATGGCCAGCATCTGGTTGCCCCGCGGCTCCACCGGACAGTCCCGGCACGGGGGTGTGGCAACGTGACACCGCAGAGCGGTGTCACGAGGTTGAGGTGGCGCCCGGAGTTCAGGAGAGAACCTGGAGGGTGGTTGCTCTTGTTGCACCGCTCTGCGGTGCAACACCTCACTAGGCGCTCTGCGCCATTTACGTAATGCTCTCGTTGCCAGTTGTCAGTAACTGAAAACTCAGACCGTCCTGTGTCCAAGTACCACGTAATATCTTACTAGTTAACGAGGTCTGTCTCCTTGATTTTCACCTCAATCCTGCAATAGGAGTTGCGTGGCATTGTCCGGTGTAGCGACTGATCGGCGTTTATTTTTTCTTCAGGAAATCATCTGGCAAGATACCGGCCTGTTGAAGAATCGCACGAAGAGTGCCTTCCGGCATGTCTCCGGGATGATTGGGAATGGTGGTGTATCGGTCAGTTTGTGGGTTATACCAGATCTCGTGACTGCCAGCGGCCTGGCGATCGAAGACAAAGCCACGTGCTTTAAGACGCTTGATTATCTCCCGGTACCGAAAACCTGACAACCGCCCCATTTACGTCCCCACCACCAGGGCGCAATCAAAAGAATCGCCGATGATCTGCAGAGACGGGCTGTTACGCCTCTCTGCCTGGGCTTCCAGGAGTTTCCTGGCCACATCGCGGGCGATTTCCATGGTCTCGGTAACGGTCCGACCCTGGGCTACCAGGCCGGGGACATCGTCGGAAGTGGCAAGATAGACACCTTCAGGCAGTTTCTCGACGTGGATATGAATAATCCTTTCCATAAGCATTCTCCTGAATCTCTCGAGATGCCAGATCCTGAATCCCCGAAAACACCAGGGGTATCGGTCATGCCAGACCGCCCCCTGTTGCATCCTCTTTGCTCTTCATCAGGCAAATTATATCCATATTACGCTGTATGGTCGATAAAAATAATGTGTTATGGTCATGGACCATGCGCGCTTGACATGGCAGGGGCCCGGGGAACCAACAAGGCCAAGCCCTACGGCTGCCCTTTGCGTTTCGCCGCCATAATGGGGCGCAGCAGGCCGTGCGCGCCCGCAAAACGCAGCATGGCCCGGCGGTCGACCACGGAGCGGAAGTCCAGGCCATGGCTGGCCAGGATGTTCATCATGGCCAGCATCTGGTTGCCCCGCGGCTCCACCGGGCCAAAACAGCCCCGGCACGGGACCCGGGCGCCGATGCAGGCCGGGGCGCCATCGTGATCGCAGCCGCCGGCAGTGACCGGGCCCATGCACAGCAACCCCTGCTCGAGCAGGCAGCGCATGGCGGCCACGGGCTGGTCAACAGCAAGGCCCTCGTTGTCGACAAAGCGCCGCACCTGCTTCCGGTCGGCCATGGAGAGGCGCCGGGTGGGACAGGTGTCGCACACCGAGCGGGCAGCGGTGGCCGGCCTTTTCCCGGCCACCAGCCCTGTCAGCACCTGCTCGAGCTGGCCTGGCCCGGGCGGACAGCCGGGCAGGAGCAGGTCGATCTCCACCTCTTCGTCCAGGGCCCGGACCCGGTCCAGGGGCTGCGGCACCTGGTCCGGCGCGGGCGGGCTGCCGGAATCGATGCCCTGGTAGGTGGCGGCCAGGGCCTCGGCCATGGGCCAGGCGTTGATCATGGCCGGGATGCCGCCGTGGCTGGCACAGGTCCCGACGCCGAGCAGGAAACGGCATTGCCGCCGCATGACCCGCAGGAGGGCAAGCTGTTCGCTGTTGGCCACCCCGCCGGTGACGATGCCAAGGTCCGCGGCCGGGATGTGGGGCTGCTCTGCTCCCTCCGGGGCATGGTATTTGTGGTCCACCAGCAGCGGCATGTGGACCAGTTCGATCTCCTCCAGCAGGGTGAGCAGGCGCGGGCCCATGTCGAGCATGGCCATCTCGCAGCCGGCGCAGGAATGCAGCCACTGGACCGCGACACGAAACCCCATCATCCCTCCCCCGGGCTGACCGTGTTCAGTCCTGCCAAGCGCTGGCTCATCTCCTGCACCATGTCGACAAACCGGTCCGCCTCGGCGCCGGAGCACCAGCCGACAAAGAGCCGCCTGCGGTCAAGGCCGAAATCCTCCATCAGCTCTGCCACCATCTCCATGCGGGCCCGGGCCTTGTCATTCCCGTCCCGGTAATGGCAGCCGCCGGGCAGGCAGCCCACCACCATCACCCCGTCTGCACCCTTTTCCAGGGCCCTGAGCACCAGGTCCGGGTGGACCATGCCCGAGCACATGACCCGGATGATGCGGACACCCGGCGGGTAGGGCATCCTGGCGCTGCCGGCCAGGTCGGCGGCCGGGTAGGCGCACCAGGTGCAGCAGAAGGCCACGATAAATTTTGGCATGGTATGCTTCCTTTGCTTGCAGAAGTTGGTCTTTTCCTGCCGCGGCTAGGCCAGCGCGGCATCGATCTGGGCCTCGAGCTGGGCCGGGGCAAAGCCGTTCACCGCCACCCCGCGCTTGGGGCAGGTCCCCTGGCAGATGCCGCAGCCGGTGCAGAGGACGTTGTTGATCACCACCCGCTGCGCTGTCTGGCCCTGCACCGTCACCTCTTCCATGGTGATGGCCCGGTCGGGACAGACATCCACGCACTGGCCGCAGTGGTCACAGGTGACCGGGTCGAGACGGGCCGTGGGCCTGTCAATGACCAGGGAGTCGCGGGACAGGATGATGGCGGCCCTGCCGGCGGCGGCCAGGGCCTGGGCAATGGATTCCTGCACCGGCCTGGGATGGTGGGCCAGGCCGGCGACAAAGATGCCGGCCGTGCTGCAGTCCACGGGCCGCAGCTTGACATGGGCCTCGCGGAAGAAGCCGTACCTGTCCTGCTCCAGGCCATAGAGACGGGCCAGGTTCCCGGCATCGGCCGGCGGGATGATGGCCGCGGCCAGGATGATCATGTCGGCCGGGATGCGCAGCGGCCGCTGCAGGATGTGGTCCCGGACCTCTACCAGGAGGCCGTTCTTGCCCCGCCGCACGACCGGCCTGGCCGCCTGTTCGTAGCGGATGAAGATCACCCCGGCCCGGCGCGCCTCTACGTAGAGATTTTCCTGCTGGCCGCAGGTCCGCATGTCGCGGTAGAGGATGTAGATCCTGCGCTCGGGCCCCTCCTTCTTGAGCCTGATGGCCGACTGGACCGCGTGTGTGCAGCAGACCTTTGAGCAGTAGTCCCGGTCGTTCTGCCGTGAGCCAACGCACTGGATAAAGAGAAAGCTGCTGCCCTTCCTGACGTGGATGTCGTTGATCTCGCGCAGCTTGTCGAATTCCAGCGCCGTCACGACCTCGCGGTGCTCCTGGTAGCCGTATTCCTCGGGCAGCAGCCGGCTGCCGCCGGTGGCAATGATGGTCACCCCGTGCGTAATGCTCCGGATGGCACCGTCCCTCTCCCTGACCCGGGTGCGGAAGCTGCCCAGCCAGCCCCTGGCGCCGCAGACCTCGCTCTCCATGTGCAGGGTGATCAGGGGGTGGTCGAGGATCCGGCTGGTCATCTTTTCAAGTTGCGAGCTGACCGGCTCGCCCGACCAGCTGGTGTGCAGGTGGAGGGCGTTGCCGCCCAGGCGGCCGGTACGTTCCACCAGGTGCACCGGGTAGCCCTGGTCGGCCAGGTTCAGGGCCGCGGTCATGCCGGCCAGGCCGCCGCCGATGACCAGGGCCCTCCGGGTGACCGGCACGCGCAGGGGGCGGGCCGGTTCCTGCGCCAGGACCGAGGCCACGGCCATGCGGACCAGGTCGCAGGCCTTGGACGTGGCCTCGCCGGGATGGTCCATGTGCACCCAGGCGTCCTGGTTGCGGATATTGGCCATGGCAAAGAAGGCGGGATTAAGCCCGGCCCCGGCCAGGGTCCCGCGGAACAGCCCTTCGTGGGTCAGGGGGCTGCAGGCCGCCACCACGATCCGGCTCAACCCCCTGGTCCGGATGGCGTCGGCGATCTGCTCCTGGCCGTTGCGGCCGCAGCAGAAGCTGTTCTGGTCGACAAACCGCACCCCGGGCAGGGTGGCGGCATGATCCGCCACCTGCTCCAGGTCCAGGTGGCGGCCGATGTTGCCGCCGCAGTGACAGAGAAAGACCCCCACCGCGGGCTCGCCGGCATCGGCGCTGGCGGGCGTGGCCATGGCCGCGGCCGGCGCTTTGCGATGGAGGCGGCCGGGCCTGCCCAGCAGGGCGGCGACCGCGGCCGCCGCGGCAGAGCCCTCGGTGACCGAGGTGGCGATGTCCTTGGGCCCGGAAAAGCAGCCGCAGGTGAAGATCCCCTGCCGGGAGGTGGTGACCGGCGCAAAGTCGGAGACCATGGCAAAGTTGTCCGGGCTCAGCCGGACACCGGCCAGCCCTGCCAGCCGGATGCCGGGATCCGGCGTCTCCAGGCCCACGGCCAGGACTACCAGGTCAACGACCTGTTCGACCTGCTTGCCCTGTTCGCTGATGGAGCGCAGCCGCAGCCTGCCGTCGCAGTGTTCCACCCCGGCCGGCCGGCAGCGGACAAAGCGGATCCCGGTCTCCTCTGCCTGCTGCCGGTAGCGGTCAAATCCCCGGCCCGGCGTGCGCATGTCGGTGAAAAAGATCGTGATCTCCAGTTCCGGGGCAAGGGCGCGGGCGGCCAGGGCCTCCTTGATCGCCACCATGCAGCAGACCGAGGAGCAGTAGCTGTGGTGCCTGTCCCTGCTGCCCACGCAGAGCAGGAAGGCCATGCTGGTTACGGGTTCGCCGTCAGACGGCCGGCGCAGGCCGGCGCCGGGCGTAACATGGGCGAGGTAGCGTTCAAACTCCATGGTGGTGAGGACGTCGGCCGAGGCGGCATGGCCCAGGGAGGGGACCCGGGCGGGATC
>WFUT01000097.1 GCA_015484845.1 Desulfobulbaceae bacterium | reverse complement strand
GCCCGGCCCAGGGCGGGCAGGGAATCGGGAAAGGCGGAGCGCTGGATACCCAACGCACGATGGAGCCCGATGATCTCGTCGGCCTCTTTTTCCAGATCAGTATAGTTGGCCGCCACATCGCAAAGAAACCGCTGCGCCGCGACCTGGACCGTGGAGGGAAAGGGGGTGCGTATCCGCTTGTCACTGAAACCGGTCATAGCCCTGAGCGCGCCGACCCTCTCCCTTTCCGGGCCGGCCCAGACCCGGTTGAAGCGGTTGGGGCTGTCCGCATCATCTTTCTTGGAATCGGCCCGGACCAGGAACCGCTTGGTGGCGCAGACCGCGCAGAGCCGCTCACTGCCTGTTTTCTCCGGGTCGAGCTCGCGCTCTTGCCAAAGCTTGCGCACCTGTTCCCGGATGGACTCGCAATCCCCGGTCCCCTGCCCCAAATCACTGTTACCCAGGGCGGCCCGGGTGTGGCAGAGGGAACACTTCTCAAAGGAGAGATCCGCCGGGGTCGGTTCGGGCAGGGTCATGAGCCGGCGCCGCATGCCGTGCGCCGCCTTGAGCTTGTGGTGGGCCGGGGCGTAGCAGAAACCGGAGTGCAGGAGCAGGCCGCTGTTGGTCCTGGCAAAGACCGACAGGGTATACTCGTAACTGGCCCAGGAGGCGGAATCCATCCACTCGCCCAGCAGGGCGCGCCGCCGCTCGAGCACTGCCCGGTCCCTGGCCGAGGGTTGCCTGGACTCCTGGAACGGCAGGGCGCCGCCGGGCCAGTAGTACTTTTGCTGGCGTTCCAGGGCCGGCCAGGGCAGGGCCACCCAGGTGGGCTCCAGGGGACAGGCCGCCCCGGCATGCTGCCAGAGGCGGTCCCAGCCGGAACCACGATCCTTCGCATCGGTCTCCTCCTCCATCCAGCCCCGGACAGCGCCGGCCAGTTCCTTCCAGGCAGTGTGCACGGCCTCGCAGGTGGCGCGGCCCAGGTTTTCCAGGGAATCAAAAAAGTCTTCCCCCTTGCCCCTGGGCAGGATGGCGACAAAGGTGTGGGGAATGACCGCGGCCCTGGTCGCGGGCGCCTTGCCGCGTGGCAGGAGGCTCGGATCATAGCCGTGCAGCCAGATGTCCGCCCTGGGATTGCCACGCAGATCAGGATAGACGATCACGTCCGGTCCATACCGCCTGATGATCGGTTCCATGGCCGCCAGGGTCAGCTCGGCCAGGAGCATGGATCCGGTCCACAGGTCCTGGCTCTTCCTGGCCTCCTGGAGAAACTCCTGCACCGGCCGCAGGCTGAAGGAAAACAGCCACGGATACAGCCGATCCTGCTCCCTGCCCGGCGCGATCTTCTCCTGGACAAAGGCAAGCGCGGCAGCCATCCGGGTATGGTCCCAGATGGAATGGTCGGGCGAGCGGGAATCCGCGGGCATGAGCTGCCAGAGCAGTTCGTTGCCTCCCTGGCGGACAAGCTCGTCCCGGTATTTCCGCCAAAAGGCAAAAAAAGTTTTTCTCAGCTCTTCCGGCCTGGCATCGCCGACCGCTGCTTCAACCTCTGCCAGGAGCCTGGCCGCCTCTTTCTGCCATCGGGCCAGGTCATCGATATCCTTGCCGGCGATCTCCGGGACACCGCCAGGATGGGGCAATTGCAGGCTGCTTCTGCACAGGGGATGGGTGACAAGGGGATCCTTGTGAAAGTACTGGTTGCCAAGCCCGTACCCTTCCCCGGAAGGCAGTGTCAGGAGGGGCCGGTCGGCGCCGGTGGCGAGCAGGTCTGGAATCGTTTGCAGTGAGCGGGGGCCCTCTTGCGGCAGCACGATATCCAGGAGCTGAAGCGTAAGTTTTTTGTGGCCGCCGCTGTACGGCCGCAGGAAATAGGGCTTGGCCGGCGGATCATGCAGGATCTGGATGATTTTCTGTTCCCAGAATGCCTTTTCGTTCATGACCGGCTCTCCTTCCCCAGACCTGCAAAGAACGTATCCATGGCCGACTGCCCGGCATTGAGCAGGTTGTACTGGTCCCTTCCGGTGCGGGCGCGCACGGCCAGGTCAATGCCGGGCACGGCGCCGTCCATGCGGTAGACCAGGGGAACGTAGCGTTGCCCCAGGCGGATGATCTTGATGCCCAACAGGCTGGCGAACCGGTCCGGCAACCTGGCGGCCTTATGGGGCCGCTGCGGGTACAGGAAGACAGGCCCCTTGGGCGGAGAGCTGTAACGAAAGGTGAGCGGCAGGCCAAAACTGGCCCGCTGCGGGGCCTGCAATCCATCCCGGGGCCGGGCCAGGAACTGCTTCATGTCGTCATAATCCGGCTGCCTGCGACGGCGAAACCGCTGCATGGCCTCCCCGGCCGTGGCCAGGGCCTCCTGCCAGGTGAGGGCCGGTTGCATGAGCACGGCCCCGAAGCGAGCGCCGAGATGGGGATGACAGGTGGTGGCAGGAAAATGGCCAAACCATTCTCTCAAGGTCTCCCTTCCCTGGCGCAATCCCTCGTGCCAGTCCCGGGGCGTGTTCAGCCGGGACGGGTCCGGCAGCCGGGCAAACAGCTCGTTCCAGCGGGCCACCTCCCTGCCGGCAAGACCCCACTCCACGGCCTGCAGGCTGCCAAATCCCCGCCGGCCGCGGCTGCCGCATCCCCCCAGCATGGCGAGCAGCCAGAACGCGGCCAGCGCTCCCTGCACCTCCTGCTCCTCCATCGCAGCCGCCCGGGGCACAACGCCCTGGAGCGTGAACAGGGTACCTGCCGCAAGCCCGGTCCTCTCACGGCTCGCGAGGGCAAAAGGATATCCCAGGTACCAGGCCCCGTTGATGGCGTTCTTTCCCGAACCAGAGGTGAAGTTATTGAACTCCCCTCGCTTCCACCGGTACAGGGTGAGCTTGCCAGGGGGAACGATCCGCACCAGGACAGCCGACTGGCCCGTCTTCTTTGCCGTGCCGCCCCAAAGGCGATCCTCCCTGGTTCCGCCGAGTTCCCGCGTCAGTCCCGCGTCAGCGGCCCGGTACCAGTGGCGGAGCAGCCCCTTGAAGGACTGGGGCCGCAGTTCGGCCTTCTGGTGACTATCGCCAAGAAAGGCCGGCGTGGTGAGGAGAAACCTGACCTCAATCTTCAATGGCGTGTGCATACCAGGTCCCTGA
>WFUT01000096.1 GCA_015484845.1 Desulfobulbaceae bacterium | reverse complement strand
GGAGCAGGGGAAGCAGTCCCTGTTGCCGCACCGGCCGCCGGCACCGGCCCGGAGGAGGAGAGAGATGGATGATACCACCCTGCTGCGGGTCGGTTTTTTTGTCGGTATCCTGGCCGTGGTCGCGGCCTGGGAAGTGGTTCTGCCCCGCCGGCCCCTGACCGTGAACAAGGCCGGACGCTGGTTCAACAACTTCGGTATTATTGTCATCGATTCCCTCCTGGTCCGCCTCCTCTTCCCCGTTGCCGCCCTGGGGGTGGCCGCGGCGGCGAGCCGGCAGGGCTGGGGCCTGGTCGCCTTCCTGCACCTGCCGTCGGCTGCGGCCCTCCTCCTCTCGGTCCTGGTCCTTGACCTGGTCATCTACCTGCAGCACCTCATGTTCCACGCTGTTCCCCTTCTCTGGCGGCTGCACATGGTGCACCATGCCGACCTGGATATCGATGTCTCCACCGGCCTGCGTTTTCACCCGGTGGAGATCCTTGTCTCCATGCTCATCAAGATGGCCACGGTGGCGGCCCTCGGCCCGCCCGTCGCAGCCGTGCTCCTCTTCGAGATCCTCCTCAACGGCACCGCCATGTTCAACCACGGCAATATCAGGCTGCCGCGGCCGGTGGACCGGGTCCTGCGCCTGCTGGTGGTGACCCCTGACATGCACCGGGTCCACCACTCGGTGATCATCCGCGAGACCAACTCCAACTTTGGCTTCAATTTCCCCTGGTGGGACCGTCTCTTCGGGACCTACCGCGATCAGCCCGCGGCCGGCCACCTTGGCATGACCATCGGCCTCTCCCACTACCGGCGGTCGGAGCGCCTCACCCTGGTCCGCCTCCTGCTGCTCCCCTTTACCGGCAGGCCGGGCAGGTATTCCCTTGACAGTATCGGCCTGGATCCGGAACAATCCGTGAAGGACAGGTTGACGAAAAAAGAGTAGGGGCCGGGGTGTCTCAGAAGAAGACAGCCGGGCCGGCAACCGCCATCACCTGCCCCGAACCTGGACACCTCCCCTCTGCGGCATGGCCGGTGATCCACAGGGTGGGGCGAGAATTTTTTTATTTTATTCCGATGAGATGTCGAGGTGACACGCTTTTTTGCCAACAGGCGGCACGATTCATGGAATCCTGACGGTAAACATGTCCGCCCGGGCAGCGCCGGCCACATCCATGGATGGCGGCGCCCCTGACCGATTACAACGAAAAGGTACGCAACACCATAAGGTGACGTGCCCCATGGCCCAGTTACAAGGAACCTACCGGAGAATCCCCATGAAAAGTGAAACAACACAGTATGATCTGAAAAAGGTGGCAGTGATTGTCTGCCTGGTTCTTGCCATCAGTGGTCTGCACCTCTTCCTGACCGAGGAATATGTCACCGCGCACGTGGTGGCCCGTGAACTCTACTTCCTGCCCATAATCCTTGCGACCTTCTGGTTCGGCCTGTACGAGGGAGTCCTCACATCTGTTGCCATCACCCTGTTCTATATCCCCTTTTCCTTCCTCAACTGGGACGGGTTCGCACCCTCTGACGTGGACAAGGTCCTCGAGGTGATCCTGTTCAACATCGTGGCCGTTGTCCTTGGCATCCTGCGCGACCGGGAAAAGGCCAGGGAGCGGGAGAAGCGGGAGGCCATCGCCGCCCTGGCCGCCACCGTGGCCCACGAGATGAATACACCGCTCTTTGTGGCCCTGGGCACGCTTGATCTCATGCAGGACGAAATAGAGGCGGACTCGGAGCTGGGCGAAGATATGAAACGGGTTGTTGAAAACCTGAAGACCATGAAAAAGCTGGTCCGGGAGATAGGCGCCATAGAGGATATCGTGACCCGCGACTACGACGGCACCACGCGCATCGTGGACCTGAAGAAATCGGCCACGGTCAACAACAAGCGGTTTGATGCCAACAGCCTGTTCTGCGAGATACCTGCCTGAGAACCGCCGCCCCGCCCTGCGGTGACCCGAGGCCGCGTCGTCCCTGCCGGGGCGGCGCGGCTTTTTTTCGTCCGCAGCCCTGCCGGGGGAATTGCTGCTTGCGGAATCCGGAAATTATGGTATTATTACATGAACAGATGCTCAGGTAGTAAAATAGTACCGGCCCTGCCGGCGGCAGGCGTGGTGCCTGCCGGGAATCATGGTTGATCGATGAAGAAAGTGCTTGTTGACCAGTGCGAATGTCGCTGTATCCACCAGGAGCGGGTGGACCGCGCCCGGGAATCGGCCCTGGCCGATGATGCGAACTCCGGGATGGCACAACTGTTCAAGGCCATGGGCGACCCCAACCGGCTGCGTATCCTCTGGGCCCTGCAGCAGGAAGAGATGTGCGTCTGTGACCTGGCCCGGTTTCTCGGCGTCAGCGAGTCCGCGGTGAGCCACCAGTTACGCCTGCTGCGCCAGCTGCACCTGGTCTCCAACCGGCGCCAGGGACCGGTCCTCTACTACCGTCTCAACGACGAACATGTCCGCCGGCTCATGGAGCTGGCCCTGGAACACATCAGGGAGTAACCCCCATGCACACCTTTTTTACCTTTGCCATCGACGTGCTGGCCGAGAGCTGGCAGCTCTTGCAGGACGCATCGCTCTACATCCTCTTTGGCCTGCTCGTGGGCGGCCTGCTCAAGGTCTTCATGTCACCGGCCTACATCGCCAGCCATCTTGGCAGCGGCCGTTTCAAGTCGGTCTTCAAGGCGGCCCTGTTCGGTATTCCCATCCCGCTCTGTTCCTGCGGTGTGCTGCCGGCGGCGGCCTCGCTGAAGAAGCAGGGCGCCAACAACGGCGCCACCACCGCCTTCCTGATCTCGACCCCGGAGTCCGGTGTCGATTCCATCGCCATTACCTGGGCCCTGCTCGATCCGATCATGACCGTGGCCCGGCCCGTGGCCGCCTTTCTCTCCGCCTTTGTGGCCGGGGTGGGTGAAAACTTTCTCCATCCACCGGCAGCAGCGGAAAAGGTGAAGCCTGACCTGCGCTGTCCCATCGACAACTGCTGCGATGGTGCAGAGTGTCCCCCCGAGGTGCACCGCCGTCATCACAGCCTGGCCGAGAAGTTCATCGCCGGCGTGCGGTTCGCGGTGACCGACATCTGGGCCGAGCTGGCCGGCTGGTTCTTTATCGGCATCCTGCTCGCCGGCATCATCACTGTCCTGGTTCCCGACGATATGATCTCCCGCTACCTGGGCGGCGGCCTCGAATCCATGCTGCTCATGCTCGCCTTCGGCATCCCGCTCTACATCTGCGCCACCGCCTCCACGCCCATTGCGGCCGCCCTGATCCTCAAGGGAGTCAGTCCGGGCACGGCCCTGGTCTTTCTCCTGGTGGGACCGGCCACCAATATCACCTCCCTGTCGGTGCTGCTCGGCATCCTGGGCAAGAGCGCCACCGGCCTCTACCTGGCCGCCATCGCGGTGGTCAGCATCCTCTGCGGCCTTGCCGTGGATGCGATCTACCTCTCCCTGGGCATATCGGCCAGCGCCGTGGCCGGCAAGGCCGCCGAGGTCCTGCCTTCCGGGCTGATGCTGGGCGCTGCCGTTGTCCTCCTCCTGCTCTCGGTGCAGCCCCTGGCAGCCATTGTCAGGGGATGGTTCGGTGGACCTGGCACCGGTTGCGGCTGCTCCTCCGGCTCCTGTAGCGACGACCATGGCCAGCACCACCACCACGGCCACGACGCCTGCGGCTGTGGCGACCCCGGCTGCTCTGCCGACAACCTGGTCCAGCTGCAGCCCCTTGCGCCGTCCAGGCCGGAGAAGAAATGATGCCTGCCTGCGGTCCGTCCCCCGGAGAACTGCATTTCCTGCCCCTGGCCCGCCCGGTGCCGGACGGGGCCGGGGAGTTTCGGCTGCCGTCGCCGGAGCAGCCCTTTGTCAGGGGGGTGGTGACAACGCCGGTCGGCGAGGTGCCCCGGGTGGAGGCACGCTTGGACCGGACCGACCGGCGCGGCGCCTGGCTCGCCCGCTGGGACATCGGCCGGATGCGGTTTACCGTGGAGCCGGGCCTGTACGCCCTGGGCAGGCCGGACCCTGATGCCCCGGTCCTGGTGACCGCCAACTACAAGATGAGTTTCGATGTCCTGCGCAGTGCCCTGCCGGGCCGCGATCTCTGGATCCTGGTCCTGGACACCAGGGGGATCAATGTCTGGTGCGCGGCGGGCAAGGGCACCTTTGGCACCATGGAGCTGCTGGACCGCATCCGCGCCTCCAGGCTGGACGAGGTGGTGCGCCACCGCCGGCTCATTGTGCCCCAGCTCGGCGCCCCCGGCCTGGCGGCCCACGAGATCAGGAAACATTCCGGTTTCAGGGTGATCTACGGACCTGTCCATGCATCGGATGTGCCCCGCTTTCTCGATGACGGCTGCCGGGCGCGGCCCGGGATGCGGAGAAAGAGGTTTCCCTTCCGGGAACGGCTCGTGCTGGTGCCGGTGGAGCTGGTCCAGGCCCTGCGCATCGGCCTGGTGGCCATCCTGGTCCTGCTGCTGGCCGCCGGCCTGGCGCCGGGCATCTCCTTTGCCGCCGGCGTCCACCGCTACGGCCTGCCCATGACCCTGGCCATCCTGGCCGGCATCCTGGCCGGGACCGTGCTCACCCCCCTGTTGCTGCCCTGGCTGCCCGGGCGGATGTTCAGTGTCAAGGGGGCGCTGGCCGGCCTGGCCTCTTTCCCGGCCGTTCTTGTCCCTGGCCCGTGGTGGCAGGGTATGGGCCGCATGGAAACGGCGGCCCTGCTTCTCGTGAGCCTGGCCACGGCCTCGTGGTTCGGCATGGCCTTTACCGGCGCCTCCACCTATACCTCGCTAAACGGTGTGCGCCGGGAGATGCTGCGGGCCATCCCGGCCCAGTTCAGCGGCCTGGTCATCGGCCTGGGCATGTGGTTGCTGGTGGTCTATGGTCGCTGAGCGGCGCGTGTCGCCCGGGAGAGCAGCATGGCTGGCCTCCCCATGCGGCTTCTGTTTCCTGATACCTCAATCCCGCAACTGGCAATTTTGCCGGAGATGTGAGGCATCAAGGGCGCAGACGCATATGAATACTTCAACCCCCTTGATAACGAAGCAGGTTCGGTAAAATTGCCAGTCCCTGCGGGCGAGTGCAGGATTCAGGTGATAAGTTTTGCTGACAACCTCGTAAAAAGTCTCCCTGGAGGCGTATCCGACAATTTTCGGATACAGACGGTTTTCTGGCCGGTGCGTTAAAAAACTCGCTTGTTTGAGGCGATAGCCGAGTTCGCGAGTTTTAGCGCCGGCCAGAAAACCGTCCCGAAAAT
>WFUT01000095.1 GCA_015484845.1 Desulfobulbaceae bacterium | reverse complement strand
ACATGGAGGCCTGCCTGATCGAATCGAGGATGGAACCGGCGCCCCGGTTCTGGCAGTGTCTGTACCGGAAGCGGTGAGGGCAAGGGCAGGGACAGGATACCTGTCCGCTGTCCCCTTTTTCCCGCCAGACCCTTGATGCGGTCTCAGTGGACCGCCACCCGGGCGCGGCCATCGGCCTTGGCCTGGTAGAGGATGTCGTCCGCCTTTTCCATCCACCGGGCCCTGTCCATGCCCGGTTGCCACTGGGCCAGGCCGATGCTGATCCCCAGCCGGCCCGAGCCGGTGCGGATATCCAGGCTGTCCACGGCCCGGCAGAGCCGTTCGCTCAGGGAACGGGCCGCCTCCATGTCCGTATCCGGCAGCACGACAAGGAACTCGTCGCCGCCCATGCGGACAAGGAGGTCCGTGAGCCGGACCTGCTCCTGCAGGGCATCGGCGACCAGTTGCAGGACCTCGTCCCCCCGCAGGTGGCCCATGGTGTCGTTGATCTCCTTGAAGTGGTCCAGGTCCAGGGCCGCCAGGGTCAGGGGATGGTGGTGGCGGCGGGCCTGTTCCATGATGCAGTCGATACGTTCCTCGAAGACCAGCCGGTTGGGCAGGCCGGTCAGGGGATCGCGGCGGGCCTGGGCAAAGATCTCCTCGTAGTCCAGGGCCCGCTTCAGGGGATCGGCCAGGACGGGCAGGGACTCCCTGATCAGCTCCAGGTCCTCGTCCCGGATGTGGCTGTCATGGCGCAGCAGGACCAGGACGCCGCTGCATCCCTCCGAGGCAAAGGACCAGGTGTGGGAGAAGAAACGGTCCTCCCTGGCCAGGTGCCGCCGGTCGGCCGCCTCCGGGTCCCGGAGCCGGTTTTCCGCGATCTCGATCACCTGCCGGCGGCGCGGACCGTGGCAGGAGCAGTACATGTGCATCCGTTCCCGGTTGAGGTTGTGGTAGCCGATCAGCTCGTGTTTCACGTACTGGGCCAGCCAGATGGAGTAGGTCTCGATCATGGTCGGCAGGTCGAGCAGGCCCGCCAGGCGGCCGTAGAGGTCGTTGACCTTGCGCAGCCGTTCGGACTGGCGGCGGTAATGGCTCAGCTCGTTGAGCAGTGTGTCCATGCTGGGCTGGTCATTGCCCGGAATGTGGTATGCTTTTTCGTCCATCTGACCCTGTCCATCTTTAATGCCCCGGCCCTCCGGGGCGATGCTGTTCCGGTTTTACGAACAGAAACCGGGTTACCTCTGTCCTGGATTACCGTGTTGTAAGCGAAAAGCGTGCCACCGGAGGGTATTCTGTGAAAATCCTGTTAGTCCGAGCTGTTGTGATGGTGGCGGTTGGCAGATCATCTCCGGGGGACGGGAAAAGGTCCCGAGAGTCGGAAATATGACAGGCATGGATTCGATTATTTCCCTGCTCCTGTCCCTGTCACCGGTGGTCAGGATCCTGGCCGTCTTCCTGCTCATCCTGCTGTTTAACCGGCTCGGTCTGCCCCTGGGCGTGGCACTGCTCGCCGGCGGCCTGGGCATCGACCTCTGGGCCGGCAGGACCGTGGCCCTGGTGGGCGCTGACCTGCTCCATGCCCTGGCCGCGCCCGAGCTCTGGCTCCTGCTCCTCAACATCACCCTGATCCTCGAGTTCGGCTATTTCATGTCCTCGGAGCGCAACTCGCGGATCATCCTGGCCGCGGCCCGCCGGCTCGGCGGACGCAACGGCCGTGCCCTGGGCCTGGTCCTGATCCCGGCCACCATCGGCCTGGTTCCCATGCCCGGCGGCGCCCTGTTCTCCGCCCCCCTGGTGGGCGAGACCCTGCGGGACCGCGAGCTGCCCGCGGCCTGGAAGGCCTCGGTCAACTACTGGTTCCGCCACGTTCTCGAGTACTGGTGGCCGCTCTACCCGGTGGTCATTGTCACGCTTTCCATCTTCAATCTCTCCACCTGGCATTTTTTCCTGCTCCAGGTGCCCTTCACCGCGGTCAGCATCGGCGCGGGCTGGTTCTTTCTGCTCAGGCGGCGCCTCTCCATCCTCCGCGACGCGGCCGCGGTCCCGGCCCCTGCCGGCAGGGAGCTGCTCGAGGTGCTTGCCCCCATCCTGCTCATCGTCCTCTCGACCCTGCTGCTACCCGGGGCGGTGGCGCGGCTCGTACCCGGCGCCTCCCCCACCACGGACAAGCTGCTCGCCATGCTGGCCGGCCTGGCCGTTGCCCTGCTCCTCATCGCCCGCCGGGGCGGAAGCCAAGGGGGACACCGTCTTTTTTCCCGGCTTGTCACTGCCAAGACAGCGGGCGTGATCTTCACCCTGGCCGGGGTCATGCTCTTCCAGGGCATGCTCGAGGCCTCGGCACTGCTGCCCGCCGCGGGTCGCCAGCTCGGCGCCTCCCACATCCCGGTGGAGATCATCATCGCCTTCCTGCCCTTTCTCGCCGGCCTGGTGACCGGCCTGGCCATCGGCTTCGGCGGTCCCGCCTTTCCGCTGGTGGTCGGCCTGGCCGCCGCCGATCCCGGCCTGGGCGAGGGCGCGGCCCTGGTGCTGGCCTTCAGCATGGGCTATGCCGGCATGATGCTCTCGCCGGTGCATCTCTGCTACGTCCTGACCAGGAAGTATTTTTTCGCGTCCCTTGCCGACACCTACCGCTACCTGGTACCCTGCGTCCTGGTGATCATGGCCTGGGGCATTGGTTTTCATGTCTTTCTTCGGCTGACAGGGTGGTGAACAGGATGGATATCGGCCAGATGTTCATGGTCGGCTTTGACGGCCGTGTTGTGGACAAGGACCACCCGGTGTGCCGGGCCGTGGCGGAATGGGGCCTTGGCGGGGTGATCCTCTTTGACCGCAACGTGGATGGACGGGTGCAGAATATCCGGGATCCGCGGCAGTTGCGCGGGCTGACCCGCGGCCTGCAGGCCTGTGCCGACGGGGACCTGCTTATTGCCGTTGACCAGGAGGGTGGGCGTGTCTGCCGCCTGAAACCCGGTGACGGTTTTCCGGCAATGGCCCCGGCCGGGGAGCTGGGAACCCGGGATCCGGCGGAGACCGCCCGCCAGGCAGGGCGCATGGCAGAGGTCCTGGCCGACTGCGGCGTCAACCTGAACCTGGCGCCCGTGGTCGATCTCGACCTCAACCCCGACAACCCGGTCATCGGCAGGTACCAGCGCAGTTTTGGCCCGGACCCCGGGCTTGTCATCCGCCACGCCCGTGCCTTTATCCGGGCCCACCACGAGCACGGCATCGCCTGCTGTCTCAAGCATTTTCCCGGTCATGGCAGCGCCGGCGCCGACTCGCACCTGGGCTTTGTCGACAGCACCGGCTGCTGGCAGGCCGCCGAGCTCGAGCCCTTCCGCGCCCTGGTCCGGGAGGGGCTGGCCGATGCGGTGATGACCGCGCACGTGGTGCAGCGGCATCTTGATCCCGACGGCCTGCCCGCCACCCTCTCCGGCCGGATCATCGGCGACCTGCTGCGCCTGCGGCTCGGCTTTGCCGGCGTGGTCATCAGCGACGACCTGCAGATGCGGGCCATCACCGACCGGTGGGGCTTTGCCGAGGCCGTGGCCATGGCGGTGCAGGCCGGGGTGGACCTGGTGATCGTGGGGAACAACCTTGTCCGTCAGCGCGGGGCGGTGGAAGAGGGGGTCAGGGCCGTGGAG
>WFUT01000094.1 GCA_015484845.1 Desulfobulbaceae bacterium | reverse complement strand
CCAGTTCGCTATAGACCGCCTATGCGGACTGGCGCGACCGTGCAAAGGCGAGGTGCCTGTGACGAGTTACGTTGGATCGTGTAGCGCGTGTGTACCGTCCCTACAGCAAGAGGTGTGCAATGAAGAGATTTTTGTTTTATTTCTTTTTATTTCAATCAGTTATTTTCTTGATGCCGGCGTGGTGCAGGGGGATGGCGCAAAAACCATATTGTTGGGAATGCTACAAAAAAGAAGACCTGGGACAAATTGGTGGTCACGGGATCCGGGCCGGCGGGAAGGGCGGCGGCAGAGGAGGCTGCCGCGGCAAGACGTGGGGGGCATAAACGTGGCAGGGCACAAAAAAAGCGGCCCCATGGAGAGATCTCCACGGGGCCGCACTGTTACGAAGGCGGGGCGTAGCCCCGCTGTTGTGGTTACGGCTGGATCAGGCCATGGTTGACATCCACCGGTGTCCGCTGGTAGCTGATATTGTCGTTGTGGCACATCCTGCAGGCGCCGTTTTTCGCCGGCGTTCCCGGGCCGGGACCATAGAACTGGGTGACACCGCCCGTGCTCTGCATCACGTCTCTCAGGTCGCCGTCGGGCCGGCCGGCCGCATCCAGGTAGCGCAGGTTGATCATGGGAACCTTGTCGCTGCTCCCCGGTGCGCTGGTCAACTCACCGTGCCGGGCCATGGCCGGTGACGGTGAACCGTGCACGTTGTGGCAGGCCGTGCAGCTTATGGGTGAGTCAGGAACCCCGTCCCAGTCGGAATCCCAGACCGGGTCATTGCCGCAGTATCCCCTTCCCTGGATGTGGCGGCGGTGTTCGTTGCGCACGTTGCCGTTTGCGTCGAGATGGGCGTCGTTGCGGAAGTTGGTCTGCAGGGGATATTGAAACATCTCGCCGGCGTCATAGATTCCGCCGAGCACCTTGCTGCGGTCATGGCAGGAAAAACAGAGGGCAAAGTCGTTACTGGTCGCCGGGTCCTCCGCCGAGTTGCAGCCGGTGCGGGGGATCTCCATGGCCGGCACCGTGTCGCCGTTCACCTCCACGTTGACCAACCGGTAGCCGGCGGTGTAGTTGCCGAGGTCTGCCTGGTAGGTGCGCTGGATGCCGTCGATATGGCTGCTCCTGATGTCATGGCAGTTGTCGCAGCCGATCTTGTGGCCATTGACAAAGTAGCCATAGGAGAGATCCTTCTTATACTCGAATTCGCACAGGGAATTGACGGTCAGCGGAGGCGGGCTGACCCGGACCAGCTTGAGATAGCGGACCGGAAGGAAGACATCCAGTCGCGATGCGTTCCAGCCGTTGTCCGGGCCGACCTTCCAGGCCGGCGCCGCGAAGATGACCGACTGGCCGAGCAGGATCCTGGTCCAGTTGTCGGCATCGGTGCTGCCGTAGACCTGCCACTGGCTCGCCTGGTCGGACGTGGTATAGAACCTGACATGGGAGATTTCGGTCACCGCACCCAGGTCAAAGATGATGAATGTCCCGTCCCGGTCCACGTTCCCGGTGGCCGTATCGCCGTCCAGCAGGTTGGCGGCCCCGGGAAAGTCGCTGTCCAGCACCGCGGCCGGGGACTGCCAGTCTCCGGTCATGGTCTTGCCGGCGATATTGGGGGCCGGAACACCGTTGATCACCGCGGTGCCGTCGTCATGGCAGCCAAGGCACCAGCGCTCCTTGCCCGGCCTGAGATGGCCGGAATCGTCGTATACCCGCGACGTCATCCCGCCCCAGTTGTAGCGGGCGCCGATTTCCGGGTCATTGACACCGTCGTAGGCGCCGTCCGGGCTGTGGCAGGGGATGCAGTGGGAATAGTTAACCGTGCGCCGCGATGGCCTGCCGTCGTGGCAGGTAAAGCACTTGTTGCCCAGCTTCGGGCCCCATTCCCTGTCCCAGTGAACATGGTGGGAGGCCCAGCCGCCCATGCCGCCACCGCCCATGCCGCCGCCCATCATGCCCCAGGCAGCGGCCGTGTCCGGACGGCCTGCACTCCAGAAAATAAGGGTTGCCACGGCCGCGATGACCAGTATCCTGCTTTTCATACATTCCCTCCTTGTTTCGTTCGAGACGCCCACGGGATATCCCCGGCCCCTCCGCCGACCATGGCCGCGGACCGGGTTGGTGTCTCTTCCAGGAGTCTATGCAAGCAGGGAGCCATTTCGGGCTGCAAGGCGCCTTGTTTTGCTTACTTTCCGTGGTTTCGGGGGGTTGAGAGGGAGAGGAAAAGGGAGGTGTTGTGCCCTGCGGCATTCGGGAAGGGGGAAAACCCGGGCTTGTTTTTTCGGAAACAAGGAAAAGGCCGGGTTCCCGGAAAACCCGGTTCGGTACCGGTCAGTTCACCTTGGGCACGGCCTGTTCGTCGATGCGCTGCAGGCCCTCCATGAGCAGCTTCATGAAGTACCCGATCTCCGGGACATCAAAGTCCTCCGGCGGCAGGCCGGGGGTGAACTTGAAGCGGCCCTTTTTTTCGCGCAGTATCTCGTAGAAGGCGGCCTCGCCCCTGTGGCCGGCATAGGAGGCCTTGATAAGGGCGCCCTGGCGCAGGGAGAACCGGGCCGTTCCCTTGGGGAGCTGGGTGATGGTGAGGATGCCGGTCTTGTTGTTGACGTTCAGCGTCTGGAACAGGGCCTCGGGCGGGATCTCCTCCAGCTTGCCGATCATGCCCGAGGCATAGTCGTCGGAGCGGATCCGGTTGGAATCGGACAACCGCTTGGCCAGGAGCTGGGTAAAGTAGAGTTGCAGGGAGGGATACTGCTGCAGGATCTTTCTGAACCGTTTATGCTCAATATAGATGATGTCACAGTCTTCCACGGCCTGGACCGTGGCACCGATGTTCTCTTCGCAGATCAGGCTCATCTCGCCGAAAACCTCGCCCCTGCCCAGCCGGGTGATGGTGATGCCGGCGTCGTTGAGGATCTCCACCGTGCCGGAGACGATGATGAACAGGTTGCCGCCGGGATCGCCCTTGCGGATGATGATTTCGTTTTTCCTGAACTGTTTCAGGTTGAAGAACTTGATAACCGAGTTGAGATTGTTCTGGTCGATATTCCGGAAAAACGAAAAGTTGCTCAGCAGGTGCATGATGCTGGCGATCTGGTTGCTGCCGTTGCCGCTCTCTTCCTCCTCGGCCGGGAGACCGCGCTGGTGCTCCAGCCTGATGGAGCCGGTGCAGCCACTGCAGGTGATCATGCAGTCCGGGATCTGGTCGGCCCGTTCGTACTCGATGATGATCCGGGTGAGGTCGCCGCTGAGGATCTTGCAGTGCTCGCGGCCGGCCGGGGAATGCACCACCGTGGTGTTGATAAAGGAATTGTCGCCGTCGCTCTCCATGCAGATGGCGATCCCCGAGATCGCAAAGACATCACCGTAGCGGTACATGGGACAATGGCGGGTTTCGATGACCCGGAATGTTATCTTGGGAAAGCCCATGCCTGCTGATGCGATACGATTTACGCCGTACGGTGAAATGATGATGAATTCTGTCTGGGATTAGTCTATTATGCACAGAAAAAAGAAAAGGGTGCAATGAATTTTCTTCATCCCGCCCCCGTGGGCCGGGACGCCGTGGCCTGCGGGAGGATGCACGCCGGCGCCGTTGGCCGCCGGCCGTGGCGGGCGGCACTCTTCCCGCTCAGATAAACCGTCATTCCCGGCGCGCCGGGCTTGACAGAGGATGAAAACAGGGGGTGGGCGAGGCCGTCTCCCCCGGCGACCCCGCCGCAGGCGCAGGCCGAGCTGTCCCTGATTTCTGTTTTTTCGAGAAAATGGTCCATACATGCGTCACGCCGGCCGGCAGGTTCCGCGTCGGTGTCCATAAACCGTCCTACGAGGTGGTCAACCTCCGGCACCGCGACCGTGTCGGCCGTCTTGGCATCCTTGCCGACGGCTCGCCGGTCGATAACCAGGTCAACTTTCCTGCCAGTGATGTCAGGGAGGAGCAGGCCAGCTGGATCTACGAGATCGCCAACGCCTTTGCCTTTCGCGGCACCACCTATATCGATTCCGCCTGGGCCCGGGCCCGGGCCCGGGATCCGGCCTCCATCCGCATCGGGCCACGACCCGAGTGCTCGCTGCTCCGGGTCCTGGGCAGGCACCTGGAGCCGGAAAAGGCCCGCCAGGTGCTCGCCGAGCTGCCGCGGCCGCTGCTCTATGACCTGGCCGCCAACTCCACGGACCCGGAAGAGCTGGTCCTGCTGGCCAGGGGTTGCTGCCGGATGGTGATGGACAGGGACGGCCACCCCACCGGCCTGCACTTTGCCAGGGACGACAACGGCCGGCTGCGGGCCGAGATCGACGATTTTGAACTCTTTGAGACCATTGCCAACAACCCCTTTCTGCCCGATCCCTACAAGGAGGTCATGGTCCTGCGGCCCGGGGTGCAGGGCGCAAGCGAGATCGTCGGCGAGTGGGAGGAGGGCGACAGCCATGTCTTCGAGTACCTGCGCCGCAACTCCTATATCCCCTGGGGCCACTTTGCCGCCAACATGGCCAATGACGCCATCCGCTATGCGACCAGGGAGCTTTCCATCGGCGACATGCAGGGGTTGCGCCACCTCTACTACCAGCGGATGTACGTGACCCTGGCCGGGCAGCTGGGGGTGGAGGTCCCGGCCCGCAGGCGCTGCCTGGAGGTGGACGAACTGGAGGTACTGCGCAACAAGGTCCTGCAGGCCGCTGCGGCGCCGGGTGTAAAACCGCATACCGCCACCCTCTGGGGCTGGAATTTCGGCTACGACTTCTCCGGTTCCGGCTGCCGTCTGCACGCCTCGCACCAGATGATTCACCAGCAGTACGCCATGGTGCCCCCGGAGGTCGAGCTGCTGGATGGCGGCCTCATGGCGAGCTACAGTTGCGGCGACCTGGTGGCTGACACGGTCCGGGCCTACCGGGAGGAACACGACCGGGATCTCTTCGCGGACCTCCTGGCCGCCATCCGGACCAACACCCGCACCGATGGAGGCCGGGGCGAGAGCAGCCTGGTGGTCTGGCAGGATGCCAATGTCCTGCTCTTTGTGCCCAAGGCCCAGGTCTCGCAGTGGGAGCTGCAGCTCATGGTGATCGCGGACAGCGACCAGGGGCCGGTGGGCAACGTCATCGAGGCGGATACCGGGGTACGGGCCTCCATCGACCGGGGGATCCTGGTGGCCCAGCATGTCCTGGCCGGCCTCGGCGCCCGCATGGTCTCCTCCATCGAATATTCGAAACGGCTCGGCCTGGCCAGCGGCCAGCGGCTGCTCTACTCGTTTCTGCCCAAGCTGCCCTGGTCCATGGGCGCCTTCAGCGAGGCACAGCTCCGCTTCATCAGCAGCCACTTCCCGGAGGATTTTGCCATCGCCTGCCGCGCCAGGCTGCCGGCCGGCTGACTGACCGGTCACGGCATGTGCGGCCGGGCCTGGAAAGAAGACAACCGTACATCCTGCACCTCGGGCGTGCCCTTCGGGACTGGCAACCGCGGGATGCAGGGCTCAATTAAAGAGTTTCCGGCTCCCCCGGGAATCCCGGCCAGCCGGGAACAACCGTGGACAGTATACTTATGAAAAAAGGATATTTTGGCCGCTGGGGCGGAGCGTTCATCCCCGAGGTGCTCCACCAGACCTTTGTCGAGTTGCGGCACGCCTACGAGGATGCCCGCCGCGATCCCGCCTTCTGGCAGGAGTACGTGCAGTTGATGGGCAACTATTCCTGCCGGCCCACACCGCTCACCCGGGCCGACAACCTGAGCCGCCACTTCGGCGGTGCCCGGATCTTCATCAAGCGCGAGGATCTCAACCACACCGGCGCCCACAAGGCCAACAACGTCATGGGCCAGGGATTGCTGGTTAAGAGGATGGGCAAGAAACGGGTGATCGCCGAGACCGGGGCCGGCCAGCACGGCGTGGCCACCGCCACCATGGCGGCCCGGTTCGGCTTTGACTGCACCATCTACATGGGCGAGGAGGACGTGGCCCGCCAGCGGCCCAATGTCTTCTGGATGGAAAAGCTCGGCGCCACCGTGGTGCCGGTGCGGGACGGCGCCCGCACCCTCAAGGACGCCATCAACGAGGCCTTCCGTGACTGGGTCACCAGCATGGACGATACCCACTATGTCTTTGGCACGGTCTGTGGCCCGCACCCCTTTCCCGAGATGGTGGCCTGGTTCCAGTCCATCATCGGCCAGGAGGCACGCCGGCAGATCCTGGAACAGCATGGCCGCCTGCCGGCGCGGGTCTTTGCCTGTGTGGGCGGCGGTTCCAATGCCATGGGCATCTTCCAGGGATTCCTGGATGATGCCGGGGTGGAGCTGGTCGGGGTGGAGGCCGGCGGCAAGGGGCTTGACACCGGCGAACACGCCGCGCGCATGGTGGGCGGCGATGCCTCGCCGGGCGTGGCCCAGGGCTACAAGACCATGTTCCTCCAGGATGGGGACGGCCAGATGCGCGATACCCATTCCATTGCCGCGGGCCTGGATTACGTGGGTGTCTCGCCGATCCTGGCCGATCTCGGTGATCGCGGCCGGGTACGGTTCGAGGCGGCAACGGACAGGGAGGTCCTCGAGGCCCTGAGCCTCACCATGCGCAGCGAGGGGATCATCCCGGCCCTGGAATCGGCGCATGCCTTTGTCCAGGCCTTCAAGGAGGCGCCGCAGATGGACGCGGACCAGGCCCTGATCATCAACATGTCCGGCCGCGGCGACAAGGATATCTTCACCATTGCCCATGCCTTTGATGACCCCTCCTGGAAAGAGTTTATCATCAGCCGGGGCAGGGAGTACGGCGGCTGATTTTTCCTTCCCAAGGACCGTCCGGCCGCGGCCGCGTCTGCGCCGCCGGCCTGGCGGATGGTAACTGGATTGCTTATGAACCTACAGAGTGAACTGGCCCGGCGCCTTAATGAAAAACCCATCCTGCTGATGACCCACCTGGTGCTCGGCTATCCCTCCTTTGCTGTCAACCGGGAGGTGATCCGCCAGATGGCCGACAACGGTGTTGACTGCATCGAGCTCCAGATCCCCTTTTCCGAGCCCATGGCCGACGGCCCGGTGATCCTCAAGGCCAACCAGGACGCCCTGGCCCGGGGAGTCAGGGTGAGGGACTGCCTGGAGTTTGCCGCCGAGATGGTGGCGGCCCACCCCGGGGTCAACTTCCTGTTCATGACCTACTACAATATCGTGTTCCGCCACGGTGAGCAGGCCTTTCTCGAGCACGCCGCCGATATCGGCATCCGGGGAACCATCATCCCGGACCTGCCGCCCGAGGAGGGAGCGGATTTTCACCACAGGAGCCACCAGATGGGCCTTGCCCCGATCATGTTCTTCACCCCCACCTCCACGGACGCGCGTATGCGCGAGGTGGCCGGCCGGGGCCAGGGCTTCATCTACGTGGTCGCCCGCCGTGGTGTCACCGGCGCGCCCACCGAGATGGATGCCGGCCTGGCCGCCTACCTGGAACGGTGCCGCAGGGCCACCCACCTGCCCCTGGCCGTGGGATTCGGTATCTCCCGACCAGAGGACGTGGCCATGCTCACGGGCAGGGCAGACATGGCGGTCATCGGCACCGCCACCATCCGGCTGGTGGACGAGCAGGGAGCGGCGGCGGTGGGGCCCTTCATCGCCGGCCTGCTGGCTGCCTGAGCGAGGGAGGACCATGGCGGATAACGCGGTACTTGGCACAGGGGCGGTGGTCTGGAACCTGGACGATCTCTACCATGGTGCCGATGATCCTGCCCTGCGGCGGGACATGGAGTTGGTCGAGTCCCGGGCCTCTGCGCTGGCCGGGCAGTACCGGGACCGGGTCGGGTCCCTGCCGGCGGATGAGCTGCTGGTCCTGGTGCGAGCCCTGGAAGAGGTGGATACCCTCCTGGCCCGGCTGGCGGCGTTTGCCTTTCTCAACTTCATCGTCCGCACCGGTGATGCCGCAGCCTCTGCCCTGCTGCAGCAGGTGGAGGAACTCTCGGCCAGGGTCGGCCGCCAGGGTGTCTTTTTCCGGCTGGAATGGAACCTGGTCGACGAGGCCAGGGCCCGGGCCCTGCTCGATGCGCCAACACTTGCCAGGTACCGCCACTACCTGGCTGCCATGCGCAGGTTCGCCCCCCACCAGTTGAGCCGCGCCGAGGAGGAGCTGCTCCAGGAACTGGGACCGGTGGGTCGTTCGGCCTGGAACGTGCTCTTTGAAAAACTCATGGGCCGGATGCGGTTCGGCGAACAGGGCCGCAGCGAAGAGGAGGTGCTCTCTGATCTCTACAGCAGTGAACGCGACGTCCGGGCCCGCGCCGCCGACGAGCTCACCCGGGGCCTCGAGCAGCACCTGCATGTCCTCACCCACATCTTCAACACCCTGGCCGCGGAAAAGATGATCAGCGACCGCCTCCGCCGCTACGACTCCTGGATCAGCTCCATGAACCTGGAGAACGAGCTCGACGACCGGGCCGTGGAGACCCTGGTCACGGCGGTGCAGGAGCGCTACACCACGGTGCATCGTTATTACCATCTCAAGAAAAGACTGCTCGGCCTGGACGAGCTCTTTGATTACGACCGCTACGCGCCAATACCCGGACTTGACGATTCGGTCATCATGTGGGATGAGTGCCGCCGGATCGTGCTCGACTCCTTTGCCGGGTTCTCGCCGAAGATGGCGGAGATAGCAGAAAAGTTCTTCGCCGGCGGCTGGATTCACGCCCCGGTCCTGGAGGGCAAGCGGGGCGGGGCCTTTGCCCATCCCTGCATTCCGGCGGTGCATCCGTACGTGATGGTCAACTACCTGGGCACCCTGCGCGATGTCTCCACCGTGGCCCATGAGCTGGGGCATGGCGTGCACCAGTACCTGGCCGCGGAGCAGGGATTCTACAACGCCGACACGCCGCTGGTCCTGGCCGAGACCGCCTCGGTCTTTGCCGAGCTCCTGGTCTTCAGGGCCCAGCTCGGGCTGATCCGTGACCCGGCCGGCCGCCGCGCCTTCATCTGCCAGAAACTGGAGTCCATCTTTGCCACTGTCTTCCGCCAGGTGGCCATGAACCGGTTCGAGGACGCCATGCACACCGGCCGCCGCCAACAGGGCGAGCTCTCCGCCGACCAGCTCTCCGGTTACTGGCTCTCCACCCAGTCCGCCATGTTCGGCGACTCGGTGACCCTGCGCGAGGACTATGGCCTCTGGTGGTCCTACATCCCCCATTTCCTCGGCACACCCGGCTATGTCTACTCCTATGCCTTTGGTGAACTCCTGGTGCTGGCGCTCTATTCCCGTTACCAGGAACAGGGAGAGCGCTTTGTCGACAACTACCTGCAGCTCCTGGCCGCGGGTGGCTCCCGCTCGCCGGCCGAGCTGCTGGCGCCCTTTGCCATTGACCTTGACGACCCCGGTTTCTGGCACGGTGGCCTGGATGTCATCGACCAGATGCTGGCCGAGCTGGAAAAACAATGTGACTGAAGCGGAGCATGAGGTGCAGCAAGTGGTGAGCGAGAGGTGAACAGGGACACGGCGAAAAAGACCACCTGCTGCCTCCTGGTGCTGCTTTTCGCGGTCGCGGCCGGACTGGCAAGTGTTCGCTGCAGGCCGCGGAACCAGGGCAGGCCCATCCGGCTCACCACGGAAGAGCGGGCCTGGCTGGCCAGGCATCCCGTCATCCGCCTGGCGCCGGACCCGGATTTCCCGCCGGTGGAGTTTTTCGACAGCAAGGGAAACTACCGCGGCATTGCCGCCGAGCTCGTCGCCCTGGTGGAAAAGAAGCTGCCCATCCGGTTCGAGATCGTCCACCTCAAGAACTGGGACGAGGTCCTGCGCCAGGGCCGGAGCCGGCAGATCGACATGTTCGGCGCCGCAGTGCCCACCCCGGAACGATTGCAGTACATGCGGTTCACCCGCCCCTTTGTCACCTTTCCCGCCGTGATCCTGGTCCGGGACAACATGAAGATCCCGCCCAGGAAGGTCACCACCCTGGAAGGGCTGCACGTGGCCGTGGTCTCCGGCTATGCCGCCTACGAGTACATGAAGCGGGCCTATCCCCAGGTCAAGCTCGAGGTCATGCCCGATATCTCCTCGGGCCTGCGCCAGGTCTCGTTCGGCAAGGTCGACGCCATGGTGCTCAACCTTGCCTCGGCCAGCTATTACATCCGCAAGGACGGCATCACCAACCTGACCATCTACAAGGACACGGACTTCATGTACGACCTGTCCTTTGCCACCCGCAGCGACTGGCCCCTGCTCAACACCATCCTCGACAAGGCCGTGGCCTCCATCACGCCGGAGGAGCACAACCGTATCACCTCTTCCTGGATCACCCTGAAACAAGGGAGATGGTATCCCACGCCGCAGGTCCTCATCGGCATGGGCATCGTGCTCCTGGTCCTGCTCCTGATCGGGATCCTGGCCTGGAACATCTCCCTGAAACGGCAGGTCAGCGAGCGGACCGCCGAGCTCAAGAACGAGCTGGCAGAGCGGATCCGGGCCGAAAAGGAGAAAGAGGCCCTGCAGCGTGCCATTCACCGTTCCAGGAAGATGGAGGCCCTGGGCCTGCTGGCCGGCGGTGTTGCCCACGACCTGAACAACATCCTCAGCGGCATTGTCGGCTATCCCGACCTGATGCTCTCCAGGCTCGACCCGGACGATCCCATGTACCGGCAGCTGGAGGCCATCAAGCGATCAGGCCTGCAGGCCGTTGCCGTGGTGGCTGACCTGCTGACCATTGCCCGGGGTTCGGCCTCGGAGAAAAAACCTCTTGATCTCAACGAGCTGGTCCGGGACTACCTGGCTTCGCCGGAGTACAACCAGCTGGCCGACCAGTATCCCCGCGTGGAGCTGGTTCTCGATCTCAGCCCTGACCTGCCCGCGGTAAACGGCTCGCCGGTCCACATCCGCAAGAGCATCATGAACCTGGTTATCAACGGCTACGAGGCCATGAAGGACAAGCCGGGACAGGTGAAGATCTGCACCCGTCACCAGGTGGTCTCCGGGAGCACGACAGGGAAGCACGATGGACCGGAGCCCGGTGATTACGTGGTGCTCATTGTCGCCGACACCGGCATCGGCATTGCGGCCGAGGACCTGGACCGGGTCTTTGAGCCCTTCTATTCCAAGAAACACCTGGCCCGGAGCGGCTCCGGCCTCGGCCTGGCCGTTGTCTGGAACACGGTCCAGGATCACGACGGCCACATCCTGGTCCACAGCGACGACTCCGGGACCCGTTTCGAGCTCTACTTCAGGGCCACCGACGAACAGGGCGCGGTCGAGGAGGATGATGATCCGGAGGTCCAGTCCCGGGGCAGGGGAGAGCGGATCCTGGTGGTGGATGATGAACAATCGGTGCGGGAGCTGGCCCGGACCATTCTCTCCCACCTCGGCTATCGGCCCGAGGCGGTGGCCAGTGGCGAGGAAGCGGTCAACTACCTGAAATATCACGAGGTTGACCTGGTTATCCTGGACATGATCATGGAACCTGGCATGGATGGCCTCGAGACCTACCGCCGGATCCTCGAGGTCGTCCCGGGGCAGAAGGCGATCATTGCCAGTGGCTATGCCGAGGATGCCAGGGTGAGAAAGGCCCTGGAGCTGGGAGCAGGCCGCTTTATCCGGAAGCCCTATACCATCCGGCAGCTTGCGCAGGCGGTGCAGGCAGAGCTGGCCTGAGGGGATTGGCCCGGCTCTCCTGGCAATGCGCGTCGGCGGCAGGCTCCCGTCAGCCCCTGCCGGACTCTGCCGCGTCGTGGCCTGCGCCGTGCTGGACCACCAGCATGGCGAGGAGGATGAGCACCACCCCGGCCAGGGTACGCAGTGGCGGCAGACCGTGGCCAAAGGCCCAGTCAAGGACCAGGATGCAGGGCGGGTAGAGGTAACTGTAGGCCATCACCCGGGTGGGCCCGATATAGAGGGTGGCGAGCTGGGAGAGAAAGAAGGTGATGATGGTGGAGAAGATGGCCAGGTAGACGATACCTGTCCAGACCATGGGCTCGACACGGGCCCAGGGGACAGCCGGCAGCCGGCTGCCGGACAGGAGCAGCAGCCAGAGGGTACCGGTGACCAGGACCCAGAAGGTCATGACAACCATGGACTCGCCCCGGTGCAGGAGCTTGACCAGGGGGGTGTAGAGGGCCATGAGCAGGCAGCCGGCGAAAAAGATCAGGTCGCCGCGGTTGAGCTCCATGGCGAGCAGGCGGGACAGGTCGCCGTGGAAGATGACCCACACCGCGCCCACGGTGGCCAGGAGCAGGGCGATCAGCCGGTAGCGGCCAAGGCGTTCCCGGAGCAGCAGGGCGCTGTAGAGACTGGAGATGCCGGGCACCAGGGTAAAGATGACACCGGTGTTCAGGGCCGTGGTATACCGCAGGGAAAGAAACATCAGCCAGAAGAAACCCACCAGCACGCCGCTGATGAGCGAGTAGCGCAGCAGGGTCGCGCCGTCGGGCAGGTGCAGGCCGTGGTGGCGCGCAACCCAGGGCAGCATCAGCAGGGCGGCGACCAGGAAGCGGACCAGGGTGAGCACCGCGGGGTCAAGTCCCGGCGCGATGGCCTTGCCCACGGTGAAGGAGGTCGAGACCAGGCCGGCGGTCAGGAGCATCAGGCCATGCACCGACCACAGGGAGAGCCCGGCCCGGCGGCGCGGGGCGTGACTCACGTCAGCATGTCGACGAATCGGTCGTGGAGGGCGCTGTTGCTGGCCAGGATCTCGGGGAGAAAGGCGGAATAGGGATTGCCGGCAAAATCGGTCACCCTGCCGCCCGCCTCCTCCACCAGCAGCCAGCCGGCCGCCGTGTCCCAGGGCTTGAGATCCATCTCCCAGAACCCGTCCAGCCGGCCGCAGGCAACGTAGGCAAGATCGACGGCGGCAGCACCTGCCCGGCGGATATCCCGGACCTTGGGAAGTACCGAGCGCAGCTGTTGCAGCACCGTGTCCAGCCTGGCGTGGATGTCATAGGGAAACCCGGTGGCCACCAGGGCCTCCACCGGGAACCGGGTGGTGGTGACCGATATCCTGCCGCTATTGAGCCAGGCGCCCTTGCCGCGGCAGGCGCAGAAGAGTTCGTCCTGCATGGGGCAGTAGACCACCCCCACCTGGGGAAGGGCGTCGTCCACCAGGGCGATGGATACGGCAAAGAAGGGAAATCCGTGCGCAAAGTTGGTGGTGCCGTCCAGGGGATCGATGATCCAGGTCCTGCCCCGGGGCTCCTCGGGCGCGTCTCCGGCCGATTCCTCGGCCATGATGGCCAGGCCGGGCATGTCCTCGTTCAGCGAGGCCACGATGGCGGTCTCCGAGGCCAGGTCCGCCTCGGTCACCAGGTTGATGGCCCCCTTCATCTCGATGGTGTGTGGCTTGTCGTAGAGCTGCCTGATGATGGAGCCGCCGGTGAGCGCCGCCCGTCCGGCGGCGCGGAGAAAGGGGGCCAGCTCGGAATCGCCGCACTGGCTGGTAATGGTCTCGATTCGGTTCATATGGTATCCTGCCGGAAAAGGAGTTGGTTGCAGGCCGAGATCCTCGGCCATGGGACGCGGTGCGGCACGGCCAGGGTCGCGGGACTCGTTGACCTCCGGCCGGGTGTGCGCACTCGCCGATGATCGTACGGTCGGCGCTGCGGGCAAAGGCCCTTTTTTTCAAGCGCTTGCGCGCTGGTTGTGGTCCGGGCCGGGCCTGTTTTCTGTCCGGATGGACAGGGGCGTGGCCGTGGCCAGGCCGCGGTCCCGCCGGCGGCAAGCAATGATGAAAGGGGATACAGCTTCTGTGCGGCCGGCACAACAGGAGGCTCAGCAGGGCCATAACGGTTCACCAGTGCCCGCTTCCGGATCACCCTGCAAGTCTAGCACGATTGTCCCAGCTTGTCACCTAGTCGTCGGAAGGCGCCTCGTTCTCTTTCCATATGGCGAGCGCCCGCTGGTAGATCCTGGAACGGGAGATGGCCAGGTCAGCGGAGATCCGGCGCACCGCATCCTTGAGCGAGCTGCCGGCCCGGTCACGGTACCAGCGGATCAGCTCGTCGATCTCCCCGGGCCGCTCGCGGACATCTGCGGGCGCACCGTGGATGACGAGAACCAGTTCGCCCCGTATCCCCTCGTCGGTCCGGGCAAGGAGTTCGGACAGGCTGCCCTGCAGGCACTCCTCGTGCAGCTTGGTCAGCTCCCTGAAGAGCAGGGCAGGGCGGTCGCCGAGGACCTGCAGGCAGTCGGCAAGGCTCCGGCCGATACGATGCGGGGACTCATAGAACACCAGGGCGCAGGGCATGGCCGCCAGCGGGGTCAGGAACTTTTTTCTCGCCTCCTGCCGTGCCGGCAAAAAACCGCCGAAATAGAAGGGGGTTTCGTCCAGGCCCGCGGCGGAAACTGCGGCGGTGAGCGCCGAGGGGCCGGGGACGGGGACGACCCGGATCCTGTTGTCCCGCGCCAGCCTGACCAGTACGGCGCCCGGGTCCGAGATGCCCGGTGTGCCGGCATCGGAGACCAGGGCGATATCCTCGCCATCCAGGAGCCTGCGCAGCAGCAGCTCTGCCTTGTGCTGTTCCCTTTCCCGGTAGTAACTGGTCAGCGGCGTCCTGATCCCCAGGCGGCGCAGCAGCCTGCCGGTGCGGCGGGTATCCTCGCTGGCGATGAGCCGGACATCGGCCAGGACGCGGATGGCCCGCTGGCTGATATCATCGAGATTGCCGATGGGGGTGGCCACGACGTACAGGGTCCCCGCAGGTGTGTCCTTGTTCATGGCGCCACCACCCTGGTCGGATGGAGCCGGGTGGGCCGGGCAGGGACAGGGAGTGGTGGAACAGATCCGGGAGCAGGGCCTGGCATGGGCGGTGTGTGGAGGTGGAATTGACTGGGAGAGAAGCCTT
>WFUT01000093.1 GCA_015484845.1 Desulfobulbaceae bacterium | reverse complement strand
CCCAAGCGCCCTGCCCCCCCTTTCTGCCGACGGCTCACCACCTTAGGCCTCGTCCATTCCCCTTCTTTTCCACTGCCCCGGCAACGGATCCATCCAGATCTCCATTGACAAAAACAGGAATGTTTTTCATTATTCTTGACCTGGATCAAGGTTTTGCCGGGGTCTTCGCGCTAGAGGTACGTGAAGCCCTTATTTTCCCATCACTTTTTTCTTTCCGTTCAAAAAAGGAGGAACCGGATGAAAAAAATCACCAACGTGTTGTTAGGCGCTGCCGTCGGCTTGCTGCTGCTCGCACCGGCGGCAATGGCGGCAGACAAGTGCATCGAGTGCCACAGCAAGATCTCGCCGGGCCAGGTAAAGGACTGGCGGGTCAGCAAGCACGCGGAAAACGATGTCACCTGCTCCACCTGCCACGGGACAAAACACCAGACGGCCAAGGACTGGAAAAAGGCAACACTTCCTGACGAGCATGTCTGCCGACAGTGCCACGAGGAGCAGTTCGAGTCCTTTGCCAGGGGCAAGCACAACTTCGGCTGGACATCTCTCAACGCCATCCCGGCGACCCACCTCGCTCCCGATGAACTGATCGAGGGTGGCCGCGGCTGTGGTGGCTGCCATAACATGGGCATCAAGAGCGAGGCCCAGAAAAAGGACCAGCGGCAGAAGGGATACCGCTACCAGAACAACTCCTGCGACGAATGCCACACCCGGCACAGCTTCTCCAAGAAAGAGGCCCAGAGCCCCCGTGCCTGCCAGCAGTGCCACATGGGGTACGACCATCCGCAGTGGGAGATGTGGTCCAGTTCCAAGCATGGCGAGCGCTGGTTCGCCAAGCAGAACGGCGACCTGCCCGCTGATGCGGCCGCGCCCACCTGCCAGACCTGCCACCTGCCCGACGGCACCCACGAAAACCACACCGCCTGGGGTTTTCTCGGTGTCCGCCTGCCGCTGCCGGCCGACAAGCAGGCTGCTGCCGACCGGGTGACCATCCTCAAGGCCCTGGGTGTGCTCGATCCCGAGACCGGCAAGCCGACCCCGATCCTGGATGCGGTCAAGGCCGTGAACATGGCCCGCCTGGACCAGGAATCCTGGCAGAAAGAGCGAGACAAGATGCTCAAGATCTGCTCACAGTGCCACTCTCCCGAGTATGCCAAGGAGCAGCTTGCCATGGGCGACTCCATCATGGCCAAGGCCGACCGCCTCATGGCCGAGGCCATCAACACGGTCGCTGCGCTGTACAGGGACGGCATCATCAAGAAACCGGCCTCCTACCCGGCCAACTACCCGTTCCTGCTGACCTTCATGCACACCAACGGCACACCGTGGAACAAGGACCTGGACAAGCTCTCCTACATCGACCAGGTGCTCTGCCAGATGTACATGAAACACCGCATGCGGGCCTACCAGGGCTTCTTCCACGTCAACCCGGACTATGCCTACTGGTACGGCTGGAACGAGATGACCAAGGATCTTGGCGAGATCAAGGAGCTGGCCCGGACCATGCGCGCCACCCACGGCAAGTAGGCCCATAAAGCCGAACCCTGCCGCGTGATGCGGAAAGGGGCTGCCCGGAAGACCGGGCAGCCCCTTTTTTTATGCACTGCATGCCTGCAGGATCCGGCAGCAGGCAGGTGCTCACCGGTCCAGGCGCCCTCCGGTTTGTTTCACTCCCCTGGCTCCTGGCGGCTGAAATGCACCCTGCAGAAGCGGCGCTTGCCCACCTTGAGCAGGACCGTGCCCCTGGCCGCCACGTTGGCGTTGACATCCCGGACCTTTTCACCGTCCACGGAGACCGCGTTCTGCTTGATCATCCGTCGCCCGTCCGAGGTGGACTTGACCAGCCCGGCCTCGAGGAGCAGCTTCGGCAGCCAGATCTCGTCGTCGTCGGTTGCAATCTCCTTTTCCGGGATCTCGTCGGGCAGTTCGTGGTTGCGGAAGACCTGCTCGAAATTCCGTTCAGCGGCATCGGCGGCCTCCTGGTCGTGGAAACGGGCGACCAGCTCCCTGGCCAGGCGCACCTTGACCGCCTTGGGATGGACGCGGCCGGCCTCCATGTCCGCCCGGAGGCCATTGATCTCGTCCATGGAGAGATCACTGAGCAACTCGTAGTAGCGGAACATGAGCTCGTCGCTGATGGACATCACCTTGCCGAAGATGGCATCGGGCGGCTCGGAGATGCCGATGTAGTTGCCCAGGGACTTGCTCATCTTGTTGACCCCGTCCAGCCCCTCGAGCAGCGGCATGGTCAGGACCACCTGCGGCTCCTGGCCGTGGTTACGCTGCAGGTCACGGCCCATGAGCAGGTTGAAGAGCTGGTCCGTGCCGCCCAGTTCCACATCGGCCTCCATGGCCACCGAGTCGTATCCCTGGATCAGGGGATAGAGAAACTCATGGATGGAAATGGGCCGGTTGCTCTCAAAGCGCTTCTTGAAGTCGTCGCGCTCAAGCATGCGGGCAACGGTCAGCTGCGAGGCAAGACGGATCATCTCGTAGGAACTGAGCTCCCCCAGCCAGGTGGAGTTGAAGACCACCTTGGTCTTGACCGGGTCGAGGATCTTGAAGACCTGTTCCTTGTAGGTCTCGGCATTGCGCTCGATATCCTCCCGGGTCAGCGGCGGCCTGGTGTCCGACTTGCCGGTGGGATCGCCGATAAGGCCGGTGAAGTCGCCGATGAGGAAGTTGATCTCGTGGCCGAGGACCTGAAAGTGACGGAGTTTCTGCAGCAGAACGGTGTGCCCGAGATGCAGGTCCGGGGCGGTGGGATCAAAGCCGGCCTTGATAGTCAGCGGCCTGCCGGTCTCCACGGACCGGGTCAGTTTCTTCACCAGGTCCTCGCGCGAGATCAGGTCGACGGTCCCGCGCTCGATGAGCGCTACCTGCTCTTCTACCGATTTCATCTTCCTCTCCTGCTCTCCTCTTGGCGATCGCTACTTTACTCTCGACACGTCTTCAGGCGCCTTGCGGTGCAACACGAACAGTCGTCACCGGGGTATGGCGCGACATTGCCGCCTACTTGGCGTATTCCACGGCCCTGGTCTCGCGGATCACGGTCACCCTGATCTGGCCGGGATAGGTGAGCTGCTCCTCTATGGCCCTGGCGATATCCCTGCTCATGAGCGTGGCCTCGTCGTCGCCGACCTTGCCGCTGTCAACGATGATGCGCAGGTCCCGGCCGGCCTGGATGGCGTACGACTTGTCCACGCCGTTGAAGGAATTGGCGATATGCTCCAGGTCCTCCAGCCGCTTGACATAGCTCTGCAGCATCTCCTTGCGGGCACCGGGACGGGCGCCGGACAGGGCGTCGGCCGACTGGACCAGGATATCGAGCACGCTCCTGAGCGGCTGGTCCTCGTGGTGAGCGCCGATGGCATAGACGATATCCTCGGCCTCGCCGTATTTCCTGGCCAGGTCGCGGCCGATGATGGCGTGGGACCCCTCGACCTCGTGGTCCACGGCCTTGCCGATATCGTGCAGCAGACCGGCCCGCTTGGCCTTCTTGACATCGAGTCCCAGCTCCGCGGCCATGACCCCGCAGAGGAAGGCGACCTCCAGGGAATGCTGCAGGATATTCTGGCCATAGCTGGTCCGGTACTTGAGACGGCCGATGAGGTTGATCAGGTCCACGTGCATGCCATGGGCGCCGACGTCAAAGGTGGCCTGCTCGCCCGCCTCCCGGATGGAGACCTCCAGCTCCTCGGTGACCTTGGCCACCACCTCCTCGATCCTGGCCGGGTGGATGCGGCCGTCGGAGATGAGCTGTTCCAGGGCCAGACGCGCGATCTCGCGACGGATGGGATTGAAACCGGACAGGATGACGGCCTCGGGCGTATCATCGATGATGATGTCGATGCCGGTGGCCGCCTCGATGGCCTTGATGTTGCGGCCCTCGCGGCCGATGATCCGGCCCTTCATCTCGTCGTTGGGCAGGGGCACCATGGAGACGGTCTTGTCGGCAACATAGTCACCGGCATAACGGGAGATGGCCAGGGCAAGGATATTCTTGCCCTTGCGGTCCGCCTCGATCTTCATCTCGTTCTCGATCCGGGCCAGCCGCTTGGCGGCATCCATGCGGGCCTCGCTCTCGATGGAGTCCATGAGCTGCCGCTTGGCCTCTTCCCGGTCAATGCCGGCAATCTTTTCCAGCTTGTAGCGCTGTTCGTCGATGAGGGCCGTCAGCTCTTTTTCCCGCTGGCTGACCTTCTGCTCCCGGTCCCCGACGCTGGTCTCCCGGTCCAGGAGGCGGGACTCCCGCTTCTCCAGGGCCTGGAACTCCTTCTGGACCTCGTCGAGCTTGCGGTTCAGGTGCCGCTGCTCCTCCTTCAGCTCCTGGCGGCTGGCCTTGATCTCGCGGTCCGCCTCCTGCTTGGCCTGGAAGGCCTCCTCCTTGGCCTGGAGCAGGGCCTCTTTCTTGATCTGTTCCGCGTCCTGGATGGCATTCTCGATGATCTGCCGACGCTGGGCCTCGATATTCGCCTGGTTTCCCTCGACCAGTTTCTTGCGCAGGATAAAACCGACGACCGCACCAACGATCAGGTCAAACCCCAGCAGGAGCATGGTACCGCCACTCATATCCATACAGAAACACCTAGCATGCTAGCGAATTGAACAGTTCACGCATCAGCGGGAACCAGTAAAGACGACCCCGGGAAAGAGGAAGAGTGGAGGGGGGGGACAGGCCGAGACATGGCCGACAGAAGAAAGGTGACCGGAGGATGCCGGAACAGGCCTGCTGCAGGCCGGTTTCCGGTTGTAACCGGTGCCTGCTGCGGCTACCTGTACCAGGGGTCCTGGCTGGTTCGGACCGGTCAGGCGAGGAACCGGAGAAATTCTATCCGCGGAAGGCGGGCGCGGCTGCCGGCGCCGGACTTTCCTGCAGCTGCGTCCCCGCCTGCGCACCGGCCGCCGGATGGATTACTCATATATGGTAAACCTGATCTCATCAGTGTTGTCTCTATGTCACCGCATCGAAACAGTCTGCCTGTTTCAGTCGAAACCACCGGCGTCACTGCGCCCGATGGCCTTCTCAAGTCTCTCCACAAACGGCTCTCGCCGCTGCACTCCCACACACATCCGCCGCCGGGATAACGAACCCGGGCGGCCCCTCTTTATTCCGTCCCGGGCAACCGCCTCGAAACGTGGATGCTCTCACTGTGGCCTGCTGCGGAAAAAATCCCCACCCTGCCGTGTCAGCGCAATGATTAAACCTATTGGACATAGGTGGGCAGTGCTCATGCCAGCGGCAGGAAGTCGGCGACGACCTCCATCTGCTGACAGCGGAGCTACCCTATCAATGAGAGTTGGCTCAATACTCCGCTGATCACCAACAGCGCAGGGAACCCGGTATGCAGGTCAAGATATGTCTTTTTCCGTAGGCAGGGGAGCTCCCTGCCTGATTTTCACTATAGCAGAAGAACAGTAAAAACAAAATGACAAATTACCGCAGGCCACCCGGGAGGCGTCAATCGATTCCAGAGGCCATCTTGTCGATCAGCTCGTCGATGGACCGGCCCTGGCTCCTGCGAAAGGCCTTGAACTCCTTGTTGAGCTGGACATACCTGGCAGCGATGCGCAGGCAGCCCAGGACCAGCATCTTGCTGGAGGGAATGGTGCTGACCGTGTCGAGCTCCGCATCCTCCAGCTCGGCGCGCAGCAGTGCTATGACCTCCTCCACCTCGTCATCAGGGGCATCGCTGTAGAAAGTGAACTCCTGACCGAACATGGTGAACCGCACAAGGCGCTCTTCCATCTCCCTCCCCCGGCAGCGTCGCGTTTACTGGGGATTCTCCTGCTCCTGCTCGAACAGGTTCCCCTGCATTCCGCCCTGTTCATCTCCCCCCTCGCCCGGGTTCTCCTGCTCCGACTCCCACTGTTCGATGCGGTCGATGAGACCGGCAACGCGGTCGCCGACCTCGGCCCGTTCGGTGCTCAGGTCGTCGATGGTGGCCTTCAGGCTGACGATCTCCTCGTCACGCTCGCGCAGGGTCGCCTCCAGGGCATGGAAGTTGGCCTTCAACTCGTTGTATTTCGTCAAGAGTTTATCGACAAACTGCTCCAGGCGAATCAGTTCCGCATTATTCTCCATGGTCGTATCTCCCTCAATCCTGGTGAGCGGCCGGCCTGAAACATGGCCAACCCATTGAATTCAAGACATAAGTTATAATCTTATAACTATACAGATCTCACGGGGCCAGCGCAAGGGTTTTCCCCTTTTTCCGCACCACCGTGCAGTAAACGGCGAAAAAAAACGGCCTCGGCAAGACCGGGCCACGGGACCGGTCTCAGACCCGGGAACAGCGCCACTGGAGCGGCCGGCCGTCCCGGTAGGGCATGTAACCGTGAAACGGCCTCGGGTCCGAGTCAAAGACCAGGGGGAGGAAGAAGCGGTCACCCTCCCACATGGGCAGCTTGTCCAGCGCCGCCAGCGGATGCCACTGCAGTTCCCCCTCTTCATTGGCAGGGTAGGGCGTTCCCTCGAAACGGGTGATCAGAAAGATGAAGCCCAGCCAGTCCTCGCCCCGGGGGCCGAAGCCGGTCCAGTTGACCGTGCCGCGCAGCCGCATCTCGCGGCAGCGGATCCCGGCCTCTTCGAGGATCTCCCGCTCCATGCAGGCAACGACATCCTCGTCCGGTTTCATTTTCCCACCCAGGCCGTTATACTTGCCCAGGTGCTGGTCCTGCGGCCTGGCGTTGCGGTGGACCAGCAGCACATGGTCGCGGTCCGGGGAAAGGATGTAGCCAAGGGTGCCGATAATGGGTGTGTACATGGGACGGGCCGGAACGGGATGCAGCCACTGCCGGCCTGCCGCGGGAGGCGGCGGCCGGGCAGCAAAAATAAAACTCTCCTGTTTTCTCTCAATATGATACAATACCAGTGTGTTGAAATGGACACAACCGGAAAGATCCGCCCGGAGGGATCCGCGGCGCGAAAGGATTAGCCCCATGCCCGCAAGACGCCTGGTCATACTCTTCCTCGCCCTTATCCTGCTGCCGACGGCCGCCCTCGGCGCAAAAGGCAGGCAGGACAGGCAGAACTTCCCCGTCTACCCGAGTATCCGGGCCAACGTCCACTTCTGGGAACAGGTCTATGGCCGCTACACCACCACCCAGGGCATCCTCCATGACAAGAACGACCTGCGCATCATCTACACGGTGATCGACCTCGTGGACTGGGGGACCCCGGGGGCGGCACGGATCAACAGGAAGCTGATCAAGCTCGCCCGCCAGCGTTACAAGAAGATCCTCACCCGGCTCGGCACCGGAAAGAGGCCCGTCACCAGGGAGGAGAAACACGTGGCCTCCCTCTTTCCCAGGCGGCGGCACTCGGTCTACCTGAAGGCCAGGGACAACATCAGGCTGCAGATAGGCCAGAAAGACCGCTTCTACCAGGGCGTTATCCGCTCCGGCGCCTACATGCGGTTCATCAAGAACATCTTCAGAAGCTATGGCCTGCCCCAGGAGCTGGCCTACCTGCCGCACGTGGAGTCCTCGTTCAACCCCAGGGCCCACAGCAAGGCGGGCGCCGCCGGCCTGTGGCAGTTCACCCGCTCCACCGGCAGGCAGTACCTGACCATCAACGACGTCATCGACGAACGCTACGATCCCCTGCTCGCCAGCCAGGCCGCGGCCCGCCTGCTCAAGGAGAACCACGCCTTTCTCGGCACCTGGCCCCTTGCCCTCACCGCCTACAACTACGGCCGCAACGGCATGCTGCGCGCGGTAAGGGAAAAAAAGAACTATGAAAACATCTTCAGGTTCCACCGCAAGGGCCATTTCAAGTTCGCCTCCCGCAACTTCTATCCCGAGTTTCTTGCCGCCATGCGCGTGGCCAGGAAACTCGAGCAGGACCGTTCCATCATCCTCGACCGGCCCCGGGGCACGGTGACCGTCCGGCTGCGGGGATATGCCCCGGCCCGCCAACTCCGGTCCTACTTTGGCGTCTCCGAGGAGGACTTCGCCCTGCTCAACCCGGCCCTCAGGCGACCGGTGCTGGAGGGCAGGAAGCACATCCCCAGGGGATACCTCCTGCGACTGCCCGCCACCAGGACCATCCGACAGAGGCTCGCCCGGATGGGATCGCGATTCTACCGGCCGCGGCAGATCCGCGACCGGATCTATATCGTGCGCAGGGGCGACACCGCGGGCGCCATCGCCCGCAGGTACCACCTGACGCTTACCGCCCTCCGGGTTGCCAACAACCTGGACAGAAACGGCCATATCCGCATCGGCCAGAGGCTGAAGATTCCAGGACCGGCCGGCACCGCGGACGGCAACATCATCGTCCTGCGGTCACGGGGCAAACGCAGGCCGGGCTGAGCCGTGAACGATCCCGGTACCAAGACCACCAGCCAGGACACCAACATCCATCCACTGTTTTCCGGCCGCCGACTTCCTGTTACTGACTGAATATGGATATATCAAAGACCATCGCCGAGCTGAAAGAGAGGGCCGACTTCACCGACAATGTCGGCATGATCCTCATCCACAACGGGACCGTGCGCAACTGGTCCCGGGCCGACCGCAGGCGGGTCGTCGCCCTGGAGACCAGGGTCGACCACAATCACGTGGAAAAACTGCGGCAGCAGTACCTGGCGATGCCGGGCATCTGGGAAATCATCATCGAGGCCCGTTCCGGCCGTTTCCAGCCCGGTGACGACCTGCTGTTCATTCTTGTTGCCGGTGACCTGCGCGAGCATATCAAGCCTGTCCTTTCCGAACTCCTTGACCGGATCAAGGCGGAAGCGATCAGCAAGCAGGAGGTCTGCGCCTAGAGGATCCCGGCTTGCGGCGCTCCGGTCCCTGCCCGCCCTTGCCGCGGCGCGGACGGCCGGCGCACGGGAATGGCGCGGGAGAACAACAGCGAGGAGCCCTCCATGGAAAAGGCAGAGCAGATCATACACCGCTTCAAGCAGGTCCGGACACTGCCGCATATCATCAGTCGCCTGACCCGGCTGATCAATGACGAGAACTCCACCCTCCAGGACTTCGAGGAGGTCATCCGCAGCGACCCCGCCCTTGTCGCCCGCCTGCTGACCCTGGTCAACAGCTCCTATTACGGCATTGTCCGCAAGGTGGACTCCATCTCCCGGGCCGTTGCCCTCCTGGGCATGAAGAACCTGCACAACATCGCCATGACCGATGCCCTCCAGTCCATGGCCGGCCGGGACAGGAAAAACGGCACGTTCTCCTTCAACCAGCTCTGGCTGCACTGCACGGCCTGCGGCATCTGCTGCAAGATGATCGCGGAACGGATCTTCTCCATCAACGGGGATGATGCATATCTCACTGGAATACTTCATGATATTGGCCTCATCGTCGAGGTGCAGGTGGAGGAGGAAAACTTCATTCGGGCCTTCGACACCCTGACGGCCGATCCCCCCACCATCGTGGAACTGGAAAACCGCTATCTCGGTACCGACCACTGCCGGATCGGCTACCTGCTGGCCCGCGAGTGGCAGCTTGCCGACCCCATTGCCGAGGCGATCCGTGACCACCACGCCATCTCCGACGCACTGGTCCCGGCATCGCCCACCGGTATCCTGCAACTGAGCGAATACATCGTCTCCCAGCTCGGCTATTCCATGAAATCCGGCGTCGCCGCGTCGCTGGCACCGGTCCTGGCCGGTCATCTCCAGGACAACATGGAGGAATACAAGGTCCTGGCCGAGGACCTGCCCGACGAGATCAGCCGGGTTCGCGACATGTACGAAAACTGAGGTGGTCTCCCATGCCCATTGATGCGCTTTTTGCAGACCTTGTCGATTCTTCGAAGGAACTGGCATCCCTCTGCAGCCACCTGGAACAGGAGACAGAAGAGCTTCTCTTTTTCTGCCTTGCCGAGGATGGTACCCACGTGGGCACGGACGACTTTCCCCTGAGCACGGTGGAGGTCAAGCGGCTGATCCGCGACCATGCCAACACCTCCTCCGAGACCGAGTTCACGGTCCATGGCAGGACCTTCTACCTGCTTGCCATCCCTGACCTCAACTGTTACCTGCTTGCCACCGGCCGCGAGGCGGTCCCGGCCGGAACATCCGCCTGGATACGAACCGCTATCTCGCTGGCCGTGCGTCTCTTTCTCGCCCACCGCGAGACCAGGGACACCATCAGCCGCCTGCGTATCCAGAAAAAGCAGTTCGACCGCAAGTCCGCTGTCCTGGAAAAAAAATTCCAGGAGATCATGGTGGAAAACGAGCAGAACTATCTCAAGATCCAGGAACAGCAGCTCAATTACTCCAAGACCCTGCAGGCCGAGATCAGGCAGCAGACCGCCGAGCTGCGCAAGGCCAAGAAGGCGGCAGAGGCCGCCAACGTGGCCAAGAGCGAGTTCCTTGCCGCCATGAGCCACGAGATCCGCACCCCCATGAACGGGATCATCGGCTTCACCGACATGCTGCTCGACACCAGTCTCTCCGACGAGCAGATCGAATTCGCCCGCACCATCAAGCGCAGCGCCGACGCCCTCCTGGCCCTGATCAACGATATCCTCGACTTTTCCAAGGTGGAGGCGGGCAGGATGGACCTGGAGGAGATCGACTTTGATCCCGAGATCACGGCCCAGGATGTCTGCGACCTGATCCGGCCCAAGGTGGCCTCCCGTCCCATCGAGGTCCTGTGCCGCATCGACGACCGGCTGCCGGCCAGCGTCATCGGCGATCCGGGCCGCTACCGGCAGGTCCTGGTCAACCTGATGGGCAACGCGGCCAAGTTCACCCGCGAGGGCGAGATCGAGCTGGCCATCATGGTGGACGAGGAGACCGACGAGACCATCACCTTGCACGCCACGGTACGCGACACGGGCATCGGCATAGCCGAGGACAAGCTGGAGGCGGTCTTCGAGGCCTTCAGGCAGGCCGACGGCTCCACCACCAGGGAATTTGGCGGCACCGGCCTGGGGCTTTCCATCTGCCGCCGGATCGCCGCCCTGATGCACGGCAATGTCTGGGCCGAATCCGTGGTCGGCCGGGGCAGTACCTTCCACTTCACCGCCTGCCTGAAGAAATCGGCAAAACAGCACTCCAGGCGCTTCAACAAGGTCTCCCTCAAGGGCAAGCGGGTCCTGGTGGTTGACGACAACAGGACCAACCTGGGTATCCTCACCCATGTCCTGGAGACGGCGGGCCTCCAGGTCACCGCGCTCCAGGACAGCAACCAGGTCCGCGGGACCGTGCTCCAGGCCCTGGCCGAGGGCCGTCCCTTTGACCTGGCCATCCTCGATATCCAGATGCCGCAACCGGACGGCTATACCGTGGCCCACATGCTCCGCCACGAGATGCGGGAGACCGCCGGCCTGCCGCTGCTGGCCTATACATCCTCCACGGACCGTAACGCCAAGCGGTGCAGGGAGGCGGGCTTCAACGCCTTTCTCTCCAAACCGACCCGGCGCGAGATCCTCTTCAAGACCATGGAAAAGCTCCTGGGCACCGGCGAGCTGACCGATGGCGGCCAGGGAAAGGAGAGGCTGATCACCCAATACTCGGTTCGGGAGGAGATCAAGCAGTCGGTGCGCATCCTGCTGGCCGAAGACAACCCGGTCAACCAGAAGCTGGCCACCCTGATCCTGACCAAGGCCGGCTACAGGGTGGAGGTGGCCGGCAACGGCAGGGAGGCGGTGGAGATGTTCACCCGCGATCCTAACCGGTTCGACCTGATCCTCATGGACATCCAGATGCCGGAGATGGACGGCCTGGAGGCGACCCGGGAGATCCGGCGCCGGGGCCTCGACGCCATCCCCATCGTGGCCATGACCGCCAATGCCATGAAGGGGGACCGGGAGATCTGCCTGGATGCCGGCATGAACGACTACATCACCAAGCCGATCAAGCGGGAGCTGGTGTTCGAGATTATTGAAAAATGGCTGTACAGGGAACTGGGCCGATGAACGAGCAGGATGCAGGCCGGCAGGGCGGCCTCCTTTCCCGTCTGCGGAAGTGGGCCTTTAACGGGCCGGTCGAGGAAAAGAACCCCAGGGCACTGCTCCGTACCCTGGCCCGTATCTGCTGTATCATGGCCGACGAGTTTCTCCTCACCGGCATCTCCCTGCGGGCGGCGGCCCTGACCTACTCCATCATCCTGTCCATGATCCCCATGCTGGCCATGAGTACGGCCGTCCTTAAGGGACTGGGCAGCGACAACCAGCTCAGGACCGCGGCCTACCGCCTCCTTGACGAGCTGGAACCGGCAGCGCCGGCCGGGCAGGGCTCCACCCCGCACGACACCACCGGCGCCTCGCCGCCGCTGCTGCAGCCGGCGGCACCCGGGGAATCGCCCCTGTCGCTCACCGGCCACCTGCGCAGCGCGGTGGATACCATCTTCGACTACGTGGACCGGACCAACTTTGCTGCCCTGGGCGCCTTTGGCATCATCGGCCTGCTCATTGTCATCATCCTGGTGCTCAGCACGGTGGAGAATGCCATGAACGCCATCTGGCACACGGACCGGGGCCGTTCCCTGTTCCGCAAGGTCATGGACTACCTGGCCCTCCTGATCCTGCTGCCCATCTCCATCAACGTGGCCGTTGCAGGCGACGCCATCCTCGAGAGCCCGAAGATGATGGGCTATATCAGTGCCATCATCCCGTCGCTCTGGCTGATCCGCATGCTGCTCAAGTTCATCCCCTTTCTCTTTGTCGTCCTGACCCTGATGCTGATGTACCTCTTCTTTCCCGCGGCCAAGGTCCGGACATCGGCGGCATTCGGCGGCGCGGTCTTTGCCGCCCTGACCTGGTTCATCGTTCTCAAGATCTACGTGGTCCTCCAGGTCGGGGTGGCCAACTACAATGCCATCTATGGCTCCTTTGCCACGGTTCCCCTGTTCCTGATCTGGCTCCACCTCGGCTGGACCTTCATCCTCACCGGCGCCACCCTGGCCTACGCCCTCCAGCACCGCAACCACTACCATTTTCCCGGCTCCAGGCCAACGCCCCGTCGCTGGCTGCAGATGGCCTTTGATGTCCTGCTGACCGTGTACCGGAACTTTGACCACCGGCTGCCCACGGGCCTGGAGGAGCTGGCCCGCGCCCTGCCCTGCGAAAAACCCGATGACCTGGAAAAGACCACCCGTCTCCTGGTCCGGGGCGGGCTCCTGAACAGGATCGGTGACAATGGCGAGGAACAGTTCCTGCCCGCAGCACCCGCGAACAGGATAGCCGCGTCCGAGGTCGTCAGGTTGGTCCTGGGCAGGGACTCGGTGCCATCCACCGGCGGCCACATCGCGGACATGATCATCCGTGCCGCGGAACAGGGGGTGGACGAGAAGATCCTGGCCACGGCCCACACCACTGCACAGGTGCCGGACCATGCAGACTGAGGCCCGTCCGGTCCTGGAGAAGATCCTGGGCAGCAACAACATCCTGCTCATTGTCCCGCACGGGCACCGGCAGGAGGCCGGCCACATGGCCGATCTCGGCCGCTCGCTGGCCCGGTCCCTGCACTGCTACGGTCTTGTCAACGGCAAATACAAGAGGGCGATCCTCGACCTGGCTGACACCCGCGCCATCCTGAAGCGGAAAAAGGTGGCGGACGAGTTCCTCGGCACCATCAGGAACTTCAGGGACGAGATCATCGGCAATGATCTCCTGCCCCTGGTCCTGATCATGGCCACCGGCACACCGGACCAGGTCCCGGCCAACACCCTGGTCTTTGGCTATGGCCAGGGAGAGCGCGGCAACCGGGACCGGCCCCACCGCCCCACCCTTTCGCCCTCCCTGCTCTCCAGGATCCGCATGGCCGTGGAGGACCAGGGCATGAAGACCATGGTGGCCGACACGGCATCCGGTCTCTGCGGCAACGAGGACAACAGCCTGAACCAGGTCTTCAGGCGCAGGAACGACCTGCCGCAGCTCCACGATCCAACGGTCCGCTCCCTCCTGGTCACCCTGGCCCCGGACCTGGTGGCAAGCCGGGAGAGGGCCGGCCAGACCGCCTCAGGCCTGCTCCATGCCCTGCGGCCCCTGGCCAGTGACATGTCGCTTGTGCGCCGGGTCGAGCTCGACAACATCGATACCATGACCCGCCGCGACACCCGCTTCATCTTCCGGGTCCGGGAGGAGGAGCAGTACACCGATATGCTGCGCGAGGCCTACCTGGAGGAGCTGGCCTCCTCCATTGCCGGCAACGGCCTGCTCCACCCCCTTGTTCTCCTGCAGAAGAACGACGGCCGGTACAAGATCCTGTGCGGATTCCGCCGCTTTCAGGCCATCAGGCGGCTGGGGTGGCGGTGGGTCGAGGCCAAGGTCTACCACGAAAACGACTTCACCACCGAGGACCTGTTCAACATCTCGCTGGCCGAGAACACCCGGCGCCGCAACCTCAACCCGGTGGAGATCGGCAACTTCCTGGAATCGGCCGCCAAGGAGATGGGGCTGAACAACCAGGAACTGGCCGAACGGTTCGGCGCCAGCCTCGGCATCGGCCGGCCTGGCCAGAAGGTCTCCCAGTCCACCATCCACAAGTACCGCAAGGTGAACATGATCAGGGAGCGGGGCGAGTCGGCCGAGATCATCACCGACCTGATCGACGAAAAGCTCTCCTTTACCATTGTTGCCGAGATCCTGGCGCCGATCAGGAACCCGGCCGACCGGGACCTGCTCTATCTCCAGATCATCAGGCCCCTGGCACCGACCCGCCCGCAACTGCTCCAGATCGTCAAGCTGCTGCCAGCCATTGGCTCCTCCATTGCCGCGGCCATCGCCAATCCCGCTGTCAGGCAGGCCCTGGCCCGGGCCCGCAGCGCCCGGAGCCCGGCGGCAGCATTTGTCCAGGAACTGCAGCGGCTGGACACCGGCTCGCTGCCCCGGCGCAAGGCCCGCCTCGAGGAGAAGGTCACCGGTCTCCGCAGCACCTTTTTTGGCACCAAGGCGTCAAAACGCGACTTCAACATCACGGCCCCGGCCAGGATGGACAGGCAGGAGCTGACCCTGCACGTCCGCCTGAAGGGCGACCGGGTCGAGGAGACCATCCAGCGGCTGCAGCAGCTCCTGGCCGACCGGGAGCAGCTGGCCGGGCTCATGGAGATCCTGAAAGAGTGATTTTTCGCACGCGAAAAACCGTGTTCCTGCTCATCCTCCTCCTGCCTGTCACGGTCCTGGCCGGCAGTGGCGATGACTCGTCCCTGCTTGGCTCCATCATGAAACTGGCCCGGCAGGGGGACGGCGAGGCCCAGTACAGCCTTGCCCTGCGCTATGACATGGGTGAAGGGCTGCAGAGGGACACAGCGCGGGCGATCCACTGGTATACCAGGGCCGCCGCACAGGGAGTTGCCGGGGCCTGCTTCTACCTGGGCATGAAATACGAGTTCGGTAACGGCGTCAGCAAGGACGTGGAGCGGGCCATGGCCCTGTACAGGAAGGCGGCCCTGCAGGGCTGGCCCATGGCCCAGTTCTTCCTCGGCCGGCTCTACCTGGCCGGAGAGGGTGTCCGCCACGACCCGGTCCGGGCCGCGGCCTGGCTGACCCTGGCCGCGGAACAGGGATACCCCAACGCCGCCGGGCTGCTGCAGAGGAGCATGGCCCATATCTCCGGGGATGCACAGGCCAGGGTGCGGACAGCGGTGGCCAGGCTCAAAGAGCGGATACACCCGGCAGAAAAGCAGTAAAAAATCAGGCGCACCTGTCTTCGGCGCCGGCCAGTAACCTGTGCGCGGCCGCCAGGCGGCGGACCAGGTCGCCGGTCTCCATTTTCGCCGCAGCAGCGATGGCGGAGAGGTCAAACCGCCCCGCGTCCGCGGCGCTGTTGCCCGGCACCCAGGGCATGTCCCGCCCCAGTTTTGCATAGCGCTGCCGCGCATACTCCAACAGGTCCCAGCCGCGGGCCAGGTTGTCCAGCCAGAGAATCATGGGAATATTGATATAGCCCGGTGTTGTCTCCCAGGAGGGAAAGACGGCCCAGGGATGGCAGGGATCGCTGTTCCCGGTGGCCTCCTGCATGGCCTGCCGCCAGCGGCCATGGATCCCGGTGACCAGTTCCGGCCGTTGCAGCGAGCGCAGGGCCGCCACGTGGTCATCAAAGTCAGCCGGCTGTGAAGCCCCGATGCTGATGGTGTGGATCTCCGGCCGGAGCAGGCAGAAGATGTCGTTGAACTGCATGGGAGAAAGGGGGCTGCTCAGGCGCCGCAGCCTGGCCGGCGGCCTCTGCAGCATCCCTCCCTTGTCGGTGGGACTGATGATGAAGACCCCCATGTCCAGGGCCTGTGCCCTTTCCAGGACCGGGGTATGACACTGGAAGATGGTGTACCAGTGCAGGTTGACATAATCAAAGCCACCGTCCGGCCGGTGGTCCAGCGCGGCCAGGATCACCTCGGTGGCGCCGTG
>WFUT01000092.1 GCA_015484845.1 Desulfobulbaceae bacterium | reverse complement strand
GCCCGGAGCTGGCCCAACGGATCAAGACCATCCTGGGGTGCGATGCCGTCGACTTCCTGGTCACGCTGCCCGACGACCTCCGCCGGATCATAGAACACAACCAGGATATCAACCCGGGCTTTGCCCCGTCCGCCGGCCGGACCCCCCTGGCCAGGGTACGGACCTACCTGGCCGGGCGACGGTCCCTGTATGCCCACTACCGGACCCTCTTGGCCAAGGCCCGGACCGGGCTCGCCTTTGTCCGCACCGGTTTTGCCTTTATCACCATCGCCCTGCTCCTTGTCCGGGTTCTGGGCACCGGCTACTATCTCTTCCTCGAGATCCCCCTCTTGGTGGTGGGCACGATCATGCTCTACGACGGAATCCGCTGGTACCTGCCGGTGCGCAAGATCTATTCCGGCCTGCCGGTCTGCACCACCACCGAGCCCACCGGCGGCACCACTGTCCTTGAAGTGTACAACGAGACCGAAACACCGCGCTTCAGGCGAACCGACGTCGTCCCCGGCGCGGCAGGGCTGCGCAGGGCATGGTCCAGCCTGTCACCGGTCATGCGCCGCCGCTACCTGGCCAGTGACCGGACCGACTATGCCGAGGAACGTACCGTCCTCGCCTGCTACCGGACCAGGATGGCCATGGCCCGCACCGGCCTGGCCTTCACCCGCTCCGGCCTGGCCTTCCTCAGCCTCGGCTTCGGCCTTGTCCGCCACTTCCATGCCAGCCGCTGGCTGCCCTTTGACCTCGGCCTGATCGTGGTGGGCGGCCTGATGTCCATCGAGGGCTTCTTCTGGTATTTCAACGGCGGCCGCCAGGCCGGGATTGCGGGCCTGGCCTCGGTGAGGAAGAAATTCTCCATGGCCACCATCTGGGATTCCTTCTTTCCCCACCAGTTCACCACCTTTCCCGACGCTGACCGGAAATGGCGTCCCCTGCCGGTGAAGAGTTCCCATGCCCCGGGCGTCTGGGCCACCACCGGCGTGGCCCTGGAGCGAACGGTACTGGCCGAACGGAGGACTGTCATGGCCCGCCTGCGGACCGTCATGGCCCGGGCCCGCACCGGCTTTGCCTTTATCCGTACCGGCCGCAGCATCTTTCTCATCGGCATCGGCTTTTTCATGTATTTCTACGGTTCCCACGAGATCGGCTGGTCCATCTTCACCTACGCCATGATCCTCATCGGCCTGGTCCTGATGGCGGACGGCTTTTACTGGGCCCTGCCGGCCGAGCGGTTGAGAAGCCAGTTCCCCTACTGTTACGGCGACATGGAGATCACCATTCCCGACTACGGAACCCCGGGCCGGTTCTGGAAAAAAGCGGTGTTCAGCAATGAATAAACCTGGAACACAGCCCATGGTCCGGCCGTTTTCCGCCGCCGGCAAGGAGATAACGCCGCCGGTCCTGGAGGCCGCGGCCCAGGCGGCCGCCCTCCGCGGCGTACCGCTGGCCCACATCCTGCACACGGAGTACCATGTTCCCCGCGACCTGCTGCTCCAGGCCCTTTCCGAGTATTACGGCTGCCCGGCCATCGAGTATGACGAACGGCTGCCGATTCCGCCGGAACTGCTCACCGGCCTGCCGGCCGAACGGCTGGCCAAGAGCGGCTGGTTCCCGGTGATCAAGGATGCCGACGGCACAGTGGAGATCGCTGCCGTCGATCCCTCTGATCCTGCCGTCCTGGCCGAGGTCGAGGAGTTGCTCGGCCCTGGCAGCTACCGGTTCCTGGTGGCCCTGCCCGACGATATCAGCTGGTTCATCCAGGACTTTCTCCATGCCAAGGTGGGAGAACTCATCGGCACCGAGCGGACAGGGCTTGCCTTCTGGCGCAATAACATGGCCCAGTGGCGGACCCGCCTTGCCTGCTACCGTACCGACATGGCCAAGGCCCGGACCGCCCTGGCCTTCATCCGGATGGGGCTTTCCCTGAGTGTCCTCTCCCGGACCTTGCTGAGCAGCAAGCACTTTCACGCCCCGCGCCCCCTGTCCTATACCGTGCTGGTGATCGGCCTGTTCATGATCTTCTGGGCCCTGCCCATCTACCTGCGGGTCCGTAAATCACGCATGTCGCCGCCGGGGAACCAGACCCTGGTCGAGGTGACCGCCGCCACCACGATCTTCCTCGAAGACTTCCAGAATATCGATACCGGGGTGGAGGAGAAGCCGTCACTGAAGGAGACCATGCTGGCCCGGCTCGGCGACTTCCTCGGCAACTACTGCACCATTCTCTACCCGGATCCGGGCAGCCAGGAGCGGACCCACCTGGCCCGGGAGCGCAACGTGCTGGCCGCGCAGCGAACCATTGCCGCCTGCTACCGGACCATCTATGCCAGGGCCCGGACCGGCCTCGCCTTTATCCGCACCGGTATCTCCGGCCTGGGCGTCGGGATCGGCCTGGTCAGCTATTTCGGCCTGAGCCTGGTCAGCTCTTTTGATATTCTCCTTATCCTGGCCAGCCTGCTGCTGGTCATTGACGGCCTGCTCTGGTACATGCCCGTCCGCAGGGAACAGGCGGAGCTGCCCCGCACCCGGAGCGCCGTGCTGGAGAGCTGAGGCAAGAGACACGCAAGAGCGCGGGGTTGCCTACCACCTGGCCAGCCACGAGCTGAGGGCTCCTGATGAAGATCGAGCATAAGATATACATCTCGCACCTGATCCACATCGGCCTGATCATCCTGATCGGCAGCTTTGCCATGCACGATCTCGATCAGTTGCTGACCAAGTTCCGCTTTGTGGAGATTGCCGATGACCTGAACATGTCCTTTCTCGAGATGCGCCTGGCAGAGAAGAACTACGTCATCTACGGGGACGATGACGCCCTGCAGGATATCCGTAACAAGATCGCCGCCACCACCAGGACCCTGCTCCAGGTGCAGCAGGACATCATCCAGGCGGTGGGCTCCGAGAGATTCACCCAGCTGGAGCAATACATGTACGCCTATGCCGCCCTGGTGAAAAAGATCCACCGGCAACAGCCCAGGGACCCGGTACTCCTGAAGCAGTTGCGGGCGGCCGGCCATAAGCTGGAGCTCTTCCTGAGCAATGTCACGGTGGCGGAGCGGCAGCGTGTGGCCTCGATCGTCAGCCAGTCGAAAAAGATCCTCCATTACCTCTTCTGGACCGTGATCGGCGTCGCCCTTCTTTCCGGCCGGCTCATCGGCCGCCATATCACGGTCTCCCTGCGCCGGATTGTCGACATGACCGACGCGATCTCCAAGGGCAACTTCCAGGCCATTGATCGCAGGCCCGCCAAGGACGAGATGGGGGCGGTCATCGAGGCGATCAGCTCCATGGCCGAGGAACTGGAGAAACGGGAACAGGAGCTCATCCAGTCCCGGCGGCTGGCCTCCATCGGCATCATGGTGGCCGGCATCGCCCATGAACTCAGCAATCCCCTGAACAACATCTCCATGATCGCCCAGACCTATGCCGACGTCTATGACCAGCTCAGCAGGGAGGAACGGCTCGAATTCATGGCACAGGTGGAGGAGCAGGGCGAGCGGCTCCGTGTCATCATCAAGAACCTGCTCAACTTTTCACGGCCCAAGGAACCACAGCTCGCCGAGGCCGAGATCAACGAGATCATCCGCAAGGCCATCGAGCTGGTCCACAACATGCTCGAGGTCTCCAACATCAAGTTGATCCTGCAGCTCGGCGAAGACCTGCCCACGGTCTATGTTGACGAACACCAGATCCTGCAGGTCCTTGTCAACATCACCACCAATGCCATCCAGGTGATGACCGACATGAACAGCGGCGGCGAGCTGCGTATCGGCAGCCGGTACCTGGCCGACAGCGATGACGTGGAAATCGAGATCAGCGATACCGGCAAGGGCATTGCCCCCGAGCTCCTGGACCATATCTTCGATCCCTTCTTCACCACCAAGGGCGACAGCGGTACCGGTCTCGGCCTCTGGGTCAGCTACGGAATCATCAAGAATCACGGCGGGATAATCCGCGTCGAGAGCACTGTCGGCGTTGGTACCGAATTTTTTATAACCTTACCGAGTTGCAAGAAGAGCAAGAGGTGTACAGATGTCCCAGTTCAACATAATGGTCATTGACGACGAGAAGATCGTCGGCCGCATGGCGCAGCTCTCCCTGGAAAAGGAGGGCTACCATGTCGAGATCTTCACCGATGGAGAAAGCGCCCTCAAGCGGTTCAAGGAGAAGTTCTTTCACGTGGTGGTCACCGATTTCAAGATGAAGGGGATCGACGGCCTCGAGGTGCTGCGTACTGTCAAGCGTCTTCACCCGGAAACAGCGGTGATCATGATCACCGCCTTTGCCAACCTTGACGTGGCCGTGGAGGCCCTCCGCGACGATGTCCACGATTTCTTTCCCAAGCCGGTCAAGATCAAGGAAGTGAAGGCCTCCATCGAGCGGGCCCTGGAGAACTTCAAAAAGTCCTGAACGATCTCGAGAGAAATGATCCGCCCGACCCCCTCCCGTCCCCCCGGCCCCGCAGCAG
>WFUT01000091.1 GCA_015484845.1 Desulfobulbaceae bacterium | reverse complement strand
GAACGTTTGAAAGAGGCGGGATCGACAGGGAAGATCTGGTTGTAGACGGACGTAAACTAAACGAAGTGGTGCCGTCATACTGTAACCTGGGTTACAGTTCGCGATTTTTTTCCCCTTAAATCCTGTGCTTCGAAAATGAAGAAAAAATTTTCTTTTGTTGTCTCAGTGAATTACACGAACGTGTTCGTTTTTTCGACTCACTGACCGTGTGAAGGATTTTTTCTTCATTTTCCCGCCCGCAGGGATTGCCAATTACAGGAGGTTTTCAGAAAACAGAAGGCAGCAGCCGGCAGACAGTGGCGCGGGAGAAGGAACATTCCCTGTTCCGGGACAGGGCAGCAGGAGATTATCCGTGGGCGGGAGCGGCCGGCAGCCGGCAGCGGCCGCCGGCCCGCTTCGGGAGAGACTACAGAAGGGGTCCGGCAAGACCGGCGGCGATGGTGGCGGCGCCGAGCAGGGTCAGCCAGAGAAAGGCCTGCCTGGTCTTTTGCCAGGAGCCGAACCAGAGGGCATAGGCGGCCTTGAGGATATTGTTGCTGCCGGCGGAGATCAGGATGGCTGCAAACAGCTCCTGGTGGCCCACGGTGTATTTCCCCGTCAGCAGGGAGAGGATAAAGGGGTCAATGTCGGTGAACCCGGCGAGAAACGAAAAGATCTTCAGGCCGCCGACACCGTAATGCCTGGTCACTGCGTGGGTCAGCATGATCATGACGATAAAGAGGGCGGCAAAGAGAAAGGCCGTTCCGAGTTCCAGGGGGTTGTCCCCGGAAACAGGAAGGGAGGCGGCGGTCCGGTTCCCGGACCTGTAATAGAGAAGGGCCACCACGAAACCGATACCGGCAAAGAGAAGAAAGGGGACAAGCACGCTGCGCGCTATCTCGTGATTGAAGACAAAGGCGACCACGATCAGGCGGAGGTACATGACCGAGGTCGCCGCAATGATCGAGGCGGTCATCATGGCGTCGGCCTTTTCTTCCCGTGCCCTCTTGGCCAGGACCACGGTGGTGGCGGTTGACGAATAGGTGCCGCCGATCAGGCCGGTCAGGAAGATGCCCTTGCCAGGGACAAGGTATTTCTGGGATATATAACCGCCATAGGAGATGGCCGAGATCACGACCACTGCCAGCCATATCTTGAATGGTGACAGGGGAATATAGGGGATGACGTTGCTGTCGGGCAGCAGGGGCAGGATAACGACCGAAAGAAGTACCATCTTTCCCAGGGATTCCAGCTCCCGGGCATTGATCCTGGAGGAAAGGTCGCTGATGGTGGTCCTGGCGTTGAGCAGGAAGACGATCAGGACAAACAGCAGCGCCGGCATCCAGAGGGGGTAGAGTATGGTCAACGGGCCGTAGGTGTAGACTGCCAGGGAAACCATGTACAGCAGGACACTGGTCTTGTTCTCCCGCAATCGCTGCGCATAGAAGAGGGCGAAAATGGCGGTAAAGGACAGCAGCCCGGCCGTGTAGACGACAAGGTGTTGTGAATCGATCACATAGAGCACAAAACCAAGCAGGGCGAGAAAGGTGGTTGTCCTGACGGTTCCGAAAAAATAGGTTGTTGATTCCGGATGAAACTGCTGCCGGTAACTCTTGACCTCGAGTCCGCTCAGGAAACCCAGAACCGTGGTGACTATGAAATGAATGACATCTGCTGGCAGATTCATGATGGTGTTGTTCGATAAAGGCCGCCCGCAGGACGCGGGGCGGCGGTATTTTTATTGTTTGTTGCGGCTGTGACCTGGAAAATCTGGTCCAGCTGTGCTGGTTATCCGAAAATGGTTGCTCGCAGCGCGCGGGGCGGCGGTATTTTGGTTGTTTGTTGTGGCTGTGACCTGGAAAATCTGGTCCAGCTGTGCTGGGGCGCGGAGCGCCGGTGGGGTGTTGCACCGCAGAGCGGTGCAACAAGAGCAACCACCCTCCGGGGTCACCGCAATCGTGTGAACGGCTCCTCCTCTCTCTGGTCCACAGTGATCATGCGCTCAGGGCCCGGAACGGCGACAGCCCCGGCGTGGATGGCCGCTGCCGGGCGCGAGCAGGGAATTGACCGCGGCAAGCAGCCGGTCGGCCTGTACCGGCTTGTCCAGGAAGGCATCAACAGGCAGGAAGTCTTCGCTGATGTCGTCTTCGCCAAGGACAAAGGGCAGACCGCTTTCCCGGTTGAAATCCGAGAGCATGAGCAGGGGGATGTGACAGAGCCGCGCGTCCGCGGTCAGGACACGGGCAAGCCCGATGCCGGCCATGCCCCTGCCGGGAAAGCGCATCTCCAGGATCACCAGGTCCGGCATATCGGTGCGGACTCGGGAGAGAGCTCCCTCCGCATCCCGGCAGATATGGACCACGTGCCCGGCTTCCTGCAGCATGGCGCCGATCTGCGTGGCTGCAGCGGTATCGCCTTCGGCAAGGATTATCTTAGCCATGGAATCAGGCCTCCTCCCTACAGGTGGTGGTGTTCAGACTCCGGATGCGCTGCCGCAGGGCGGTACGCAGGGCAGGCAGGCGGGAGCGCATGGCCGGACTGAGCATCTCCCCGCCTTCCGGTCGCGGCTCCACCTGAAAGGGCTGGACACCAAAGACATGCACCTGCAGGCCAGGTTCCAGCGCCAGGGCGATCTGCACGGCCTCGGCCAGGCCCAGGCCATGGGTGGACAGGGGAGGGCTGCGCAGGACCAGCTGCCCGCTGGTGCCCTGTTTACCCGCCGGCCAGACCCGGAAACAGCGCCACTCTCCAGGGGCAAGATCCATGTCAGCGCAGTCGACAAGCAGGACCGGGCCGGAGAGTTCCAGCAGCCGGTGGGCCAGGGTCAGGGCGTCCGCGTCTTCCCACAGTTCG